>NZ_CP102846.1:0-300000 GCF_013307435.2 Microvirga terrae | reverse complement strand
GTGGCGGTTCCGATCACCAGAAGGGCAAACAGAACTCTTTCCAAATGCGTCCGATGCTCGGGTCGTTTCATTTATACCTCCTGTCCGCGAGCACTCTTGTTCGTTGCAGCCAGCATTGTGTCATCAGCTCTAGTGCACGCGTCGGATCCTAATCTTGATGATTAGGTCATCGCATGATGATCATGGACCTCGTCGCAGTATCGACTAGTCGCTTGCCTTCCCTGCTGGATTGAGCGTCAGTGTGTACAACCGGCACTGAGATCAACAGACGGCCGCTCGGTTGCCTTAAAGACCGGCCTCGGTCCTCAGTCGCCATATGGAACGACCGGCCACAACACCGGCGCATTTGCCAACTGGCGCACCGCTGCCATTGTCCATTTGAGTGAGACCGACGGCAGGCGTCGTTCGACCCCTCGATAATGAACGCTTCGAGTTTCGAACAATGACGTGCGCAGGAGCCTTCCGGGAAACCGACAAACACGGAATGACTGCATGATCGTTTGACAAGCTATGGCAATCTCGCACGTCAGTCGCCTGTCAGATCACTCAGGGTGACCGATCGTTTTGCTTCATGTACTCCAATGAACCATTCACGAACTGGGTCGCGGATGCCCTATACTGTCGTTAATCTGGAATTTTCACACTTAACATGGGCCGAATCAACTTCGCTCCGCTCCCCGGGTAGCTACTTGTCGCATGGGCATTGAAAGAGACGATGTATGCTCCTGTCAGTCATGCCCATATGACTTAAACGTTGGACCATAAGTGATTTCACGTGAGCCTTCTAAGAGAGGGTGACAAAGGGAAATGTGTTCGATGGATCTCGAAGATATGCACTCGTACCGTCCGTGAGACCGTCCAAGGGACTGCGGCGGAGCCTTGAGGTGATTACCCCATATTTGAGATGGGGCGATGGTCTTCAGCATTTGCGGCCGGCCGGCTAGTTACCCAGACCTTTCCATGTAACTGATCTTGCACGTCGGCAGTAGCGTCTGGAGCCTGAGTAACCGAAGTTGATCCGATAATTATAGTGCGGAAAGGTTCGGGCTTCGCTCAGATGGTGGCAGACCAGGAGTCGCCGGCGCGTGCCTTTGTTCCGCTGGCCCTTCCTAGGCGTCTCTAGAGTTCACGGGCGTCCTGTCCCGGAGACCAGGTCGTTAATCGACCGACGTGTCAGTGAAGCAAGGGAGAATGGTGTGCCTAGGTCTGAGAGCAACACGTCGATCTCAACGCACGGGAAAGTCGTGGATATTCCGTCACATCAGGTTCAGTGCTGCCCGCGACCCATCACTCCGGGAGTGGAGCAGAGAGTGATCAGGAACCGCTTGGTGCAGAACAGTTCCTGGCGGCACCCCCCCGATCTGGGCGGAAACTCGAGGGTTGTTGTATCGAGATTAACTGATTTGCGCTCGTTTCAGCGCCGCGAGATGTCAGACACACCCTCTGGTATGCACATCATTAGCGTCTCATTGAAGCCGGTCTCAATTCAGCTTAGTAGTAGCGACGGTATCTTGTTTGAGGGAACTATGCCTCTCGGCATGGTCCTCATCAGCGGGCCGTGCGAACGCCTGACGGCAGAGTTCAAGAGCGCCTGCGACTTTCTACATATTTTCGTGTCTGAGGAGTACTACAATCGAAATAGTGCTGCTTTGCGCAGTTCCGCCCGAAAACGCGTGCGGCTCTCGCAGGTTGTTGAGCGCGACAGATCGATCGATCAGATTTGCCGGAAACTGATAGATTCTGCGAGATCAGATGACCCTCTCTGTCTGGTACGTGTCGGTCAGGCTATCCTGATGCGGGTTATGAGCCTGAGGACACCACAAAGGAGAGTGTGCCCCTTGCCAAAGTGGAGATTGAGGCGGGTTGAAGACTACATTGATTCACATATTGATCGATCTGTACGCCTCGCCGACTTAGCAGCAGCGTCAGGTCTTTCGCAGATGCATTTTGCGGCGCAGTTTCGCGCGGCAACGGGATACCGGCCTCATGAATATCTCCTCAAGCGCCGAATTGATTATGCAATAACCCTAATGTCTTCGACGAACTTCTCACTTCTAGAGATTGCCCTTAGTGTAGGGTTCCAGAGTCAAGCTCACTTCTCAACAGTATTCAAGCGGTTCTCCGGTACCAGTCCGGCGTTGTGGCGTCACGCCCACCGGAGTCGCTCTCGAACAGATCAAAAGCACGGAAGAGGCCTGATATCTGGCAGTAATACCCACCCACAAAAGTTCTGACTTCAGGGACGGGTCCGCGGCTCCCTTCGCCACCAACCCTGCGCGTCAGAATTTCTCTGACCGGGTATAAAACATCAGGCATCAGGCGGTTATCACCCTGGAACGCGACAACGACCAGACGGGTATGAGCCACCTTGACGCGTTGAGAGGATTACTATGAGCAGGTGTGATCTTGGTGCTACCTATCGGCGCTCATCTGTTCGCAGTTACGATTTTGAGCCCTTACAATCGGAACAGCCGGCTCTTACACCTGTAAGCTCGTCCACCTTTGTCTGTAACGCTTGGCGACGCGGAACGCTCGTCGCTAACATCTTGATGCAGCTGGAACCAAAACTGGTGCGAACTATGGCGTACTTGGTTTGGTTGCTGTCGCAAAGACTAGATGGCTAGGATGCTGTCAGCCCGGAGCGTACGGTCATGAGTATCCTCCGCCTCAAATGCCCTGCTGCATCTCATGCCCTCTTGTGTGGAGTTCTACCATTTACACCTGATCCAGTCGCCGCTCCGTTTCGTGTATTGCGAAAGGGAACTCGGCGGGTACTGGATCCGCCGAAGCAAATAGCCAGCCTTCGAAGAAGCGGCGGGCCTATGTGCTCACGATCACTCCATTCGGGTACAGCACCACCTCAAGGCTAACATTTTATCCTTCTGTGTGACCAGCTGCTTGGGGACCCTTAAACTACCTTATGAGCTCAACGGCAGGATCTGGGTTAATTGGCTGTATGCTTCAGACGTGCCCGCCTTGGAGAGCACTGCTTTATACCAATCGGTATACCTAATAAACCTAAGTATGATACCACCGAATACTGTTCAAGTGTTATTTTGCTGATGATAGTTCGACCGGCAGATGTTTGTTTCGTCACCACGGGAGCGCGGGCCACTTGCCAGATGTTCCGATCATCTCGATTGTTGACGATGACGAATCCGTTCGCCTCGCGATTAAGAGTCTCCTCAATTCAATCGGATTAACTACTCAACTGTTTTCATCTGCGGAAGATTTTTTGCAGTCTGCCAGTGTGAGCGATACGTCATGTCTAATACTTGATGTCCAGATGCCCCGTATGAGCGGCGTTGAGTTGCAGAATTTCATGATTTCGCAAGGGTTGAGTACACCGATTATTTTCATCACTGCTTTTCCGGAAGAAAGTACCCGAACGAAGGTTCTAAAATCCGGAGCGGTTTGCTTCTTGAGCAAGCCCTTCGACGAACAGGCTTTACTTCAATGCCTTGATAAGGCACTGAAGCGGGATACAGGCTAGTTGTGGGTTCTGATCAGGTTGTTCCGGCGAGGGCGTGAGCCGGTGTTCGTCGACCGAGGCTACCATGCGGGTGCTACTGATTGTACTAGGTCAGCCACCGCGGCAGGTCGGCGGCTCTCGCATGGGATGAGCTGAACGGGATCGCATAGGCCCATTCCCGCAGCAGCGTCTGGATGAAGCGCTCGGCCGTGCCGTTGGTCTTGGACGTGTATGGTCTCGTGCGGACGTGCCGGATCCCGAGCAGCCGCAGCGCCTTGCGGAACAGCCGTGCGACATAACCGGATCCGTTGTCTGTCATCACCCGCTCGGCCCGGATGCCACGCGCTCTGAACCAGCGTAGCGCCCGCACCAGGAAGGCCGTGGTGGAGCGGCGGGTCTCATCCGGCAGCACCTCGCCGCAGGCGAGCCGGGTGGCGTCATCGATGGCCACATGAAAGCAGTCGTACCCAGCCCGAGCACTGGGGTTGCGCCGATCACCCGTGATGCGATGACCCACCCGCTCGAAGCGGGCCAGCTTCTTGATGTCCAGGTGGATCAACTCGCCGGGGTGCTGGCGCTGGTAGTGCCGCGGCGGCTCCTTTGGCTCCAGGGCTGTCAGGCGACCTAAGCCCGTCGGGTGAGCCAGGCTGCGAAGTGGAGCGGGAAAGGTTGAGCTTGCCGGCACTCTCCTCAGCGGTGAGCCGGTACTCCCGCCGGAGCATCTCAACCATGCCAGTCCAGTACGCGGCCGTGCGATTGGCCACCGTCGCGGGACGGGAGGAGCGCTTCTCCAGTCCGCTTGGACCTTCAGCCTTGAAGCGGGCCGGCCACTTGCGCGCGGCACGCTCGCCGATGCCGAAGCCGAAGCCTCGGGCCATGTCTCGTCGTGTCCAGTCTATCCGGGGCTACCACATTTGCTCAGCTCAGGGCTTGCCAGCCAGCCTGGATAACGCTTTTGCCGAACCGTGCCGCAAGCAAGCGCCCGGCTGAGTGGATTGCACTGTCTTGGGCGGCATCCCCGACAACCGTTCTCGAACAGCGTAACCCTACGCTGAAGGCAGCCTTGCAAGAATGATCGATTACACGCTGACCGCCGGCAGCGATATCCTTACTGCCAAGTATCAGGCCATCCGGCTCCAGATCGTGAACACAGACCGCCGGCTGCGGTGGTCGTAAGGTGAGAAGCAGCGAACCGCGGAGGAGAGCATATCGGCTCGTCGATCAATCTCGGTCACCGCGCTGGCACCGGACCTCGAACAAGTTGCTCTTCGCCTAGCGCAAGGCCAGTTGCGAAGGGTGGAGCGCTGATGAACGAGCCCGGGTTCCTGATCATCGGGTAGCGTCATCCCCAGCAGAGCGACGACAGACTCGTCGATCTTGATGTGGTCGATCTTCATGCGGCCATTCTACCACGCCACGAGCAGAAATTCCGCGGCCTTCGGCGGATTCCTACGGTCTTAAGTCATGAATGGATCACAACAGATTGCCATTTGTCGTACTACAACCTGGGCGCAGTGAGCGGTACTCCAGACTACGCTGATTTGAATTCTCTAGACCACCGAACGAAGCACAATGCATGTTTTGTCCTCGGCTATCGCAGGTATGCTCCTAAGCTTGAGAACCCATCGTGAAAGAATGAGAGTCAAGGTTGGGGGCTCCTCATTCCTCTGCGATCCGGTCTCACACTTCGCCACTTGGCGAGCTCTCGCCGCGGGGAGTGCGGCCGGAGCCGAACTCGCGCAACTTCTGGAAGACCACATAGAGCATTGGGATGATGAAGATACCAATCAGCGACGCAGCAATCATTCCTCCGAAGACGGGAGTTCCGACCGCACGTCGGCTAATTGCTCCGGCGCCTTCAGCAATCACCAGAGGCAGCAGACCAAAAATGAACGCGAGGCTAGTCATCATCACTGGTCGGAAGCGCAAGCGCGCGCCCTCAATCGCTGCATCGCGGACGCTCGCGCCCTGGCGCCTCTGCTGGAGTGCGAACTCGACGATAAGGATTCCGTTCTTGGCTGCAAGCGCTACTAACACCACAAGCCCGATCTGAGCATAGACATCAAAGGCGAGGCCGGACATCTTTACGGCCGCGATTGCGCCAAACATAGCGACACTGACGGATAGTAGGACGGGGATGGGGATGTTCCAGCTCTCGTAAAGAGCCACCAAAAAAAGGTAGGCGAAGAGTACTGCGAGCGCAAGAACGGTTCCGGTCTGGCCGCTTGCCGTCCTCTCCTGCAGTGCAGTTCCAGTCCATTCAAAACCATAGCCAGACGGCAGTGTCGTGGCTGAGATCCGCTCCATCGCCGAAAGTGCTTGGCCTGAGCTGTATCCAGACATAGGCGTGCCGTTGATGATTGTGGCCCGAAATCCGTTATAGCGTATAACCGCTTGCGGTCCCTGCACGAGACGAGCTTGAGCAAGGGCGCGGACTGGCACCATCATCCCGGCAGCATTGCGGACATAGACCCGGTAAATGTCTTCGATTTCGTCGCGGAACGCAGCCTCCGCCTCAACATTGACCTGCCAAGTTCGACCGAAGAGATTGAAGTCATCGACATAAAATCCGCCAAGTGATGCCTGTAGCGCGCTGAAAATGCTACTAGTAGAGATGCCTAGCACCTGAGCCTTGTCGCGATCGATATCGAGATAAACCTGCGGTGTATCTGCTGCAAAGGTACTGAAGACACCAGCGAGCTCCGGTTGCTGGTTGGCGGCGACAAGAACTCCGCGCATAACTGCCGCAAGATCATTGGGACTTTGGCCCTGCAGCGCTTCAAGGCCGTACTGGAAACCGCCGGTGTTGCCCAGGCCAAGAACAGGCGGCAGGTTAAACGGAAAGACTACGGCGCCCTGAACGGCGGCGAGTTGCGGACGAAGGCGTCCAATGACCGCATCGACGCTTTGAGATGGATCCGTGCGCTGCTCGTACGGTTTCATTCGGATTACGAAAAAGGCATTGTTCGACGAGGCCACATAGTCGATAAAGTTAAGACCAACCACGGATAGGACGCCCGCCACTCCTGGAGTCGGCCGAATGATATCCTCCACCTGAGCAACCAGCTTCTCAGTCCGCTCGCTGGATGCGCCCTCGGGCAACCGCATGGCGGCGAAGATAACCCCCTGATCCTCCGATGGCAGGAAGCCCTGTGGGGTGCTCCTGAAGAGGACGAATGAAGCCACAGCGACTCCAAGCACGATGATTGGACCGATGACTGCTACGCGCACGAGACGGTGGACCAGTGCGGCATACCCATCGCGAATTCGGTCAATTCCACTGAGAACATACCGCATGGGACCGCGCCGCTGGCCTACACGTTTCAACAGAATCGAACATAACGCGGGGCTCAATGTTAAAGCGTTTACCGCCGAGATGACCATTGCGATTGAAACTGCGACCGCGAACTGGCGAAAAAGCTCGCCACTGACTCCGGGAATGAAGGCTACTGGAATAAATACCGACAGCAGAACCAATGTGATTGCAATAATAGGACCAGTGATTTCTGCCATGGCCTTCTTCGTGGCATCAGGAATTGAGAGGTTCGGCTCTTCCTCAATCACCCGCTCCACGTTCTCGGTAACTACAATGGCATCATCGACGACAATCCCGATGGCGAGGACCAGTGCAAGGAGCGATACCGTATTGGCCGAATAGCCAACAATCAACATAACAGCGAAGGTGCCAATGATCGAGACTGGTACCGCTACGAGGGGGATTACCATGGTGCGCACCTTGCCCAAGAACAGGAACACGACAAGTGCGACCAAAACGAAGGCGATGATAAGAGTACGGATAACCTCGCCGACAGTTGCTGTAACGAAGACAGTCGCGTCGTAGAATACGTCGCTGCGGACATCATCTGGAAAACGGCTGGTTAGTTCGTCAATCACCTCTCGCACGCGACGCGCCACTTCAACCGCATTTGCGCCTGGCGCTTGGTAGATGCCAATTGTTGCTGATGGCACTCCATTGAGGCGGGTTTGCCGGTCTTGCGTCTTGGCGCCCAGATCAGTGCGGGCTACATCCTTGATGCGGACGAAGGAGCCATCGGGGTTTGCACGAAGTACAATGTTTCCAAACTCCTCGGTCTTGGTCAGCCGTCCCTTTGTCTTGATGGTTAGCTGTAGCTGCTGGCTGCTTGATGCGGGTTCCGCACCGATGCGGCCGACCGCCGCTTGCAGGTTTTGGGTTTGGATCGCCGCGATCACGTCGGCTGGCGTTAAGTTGAAGGCTGTGAGACGAGCGGGGTCGAGCCACAGACGCAGCGAATAGTCGAGAGGGCCGAAGAGGCTTGCCTGACCGACGCCGGGAATGCGTGCAAGTGGGTCGATAATGTTGATCGTGGCATAGTTGTTCAGAAACAGCGGGTCGTGCGTGCCACGTGGGGCTGACAACGTGATGACTTGTAATAGTGCAGCTGATTTCTTGCGGATGACAAGGCCCTGACGTTGAACTTCCTGAGGAAGGAGTGGTGTTGCAAGCTGAGCGCGATTCTGGACGTTAACCGTATTGATGTCAGGGTCAGTTCCGAGGGCGAAGGTGACGGTCAGTGTGTAACTACCGTCGGCGCCGCTCGTTGATTGATAATAGAGCGCGTTATCAACACCATTAACCTGCTGCTCGATCGGCTGAGCGACTGTGGTCTCGACAACCTCGGCATCGGCTCCAGGATAGAGGGTCGTGAGCGAGACCTGAGGTGGCACAATTTCAGGGAACTGAGCGACTGGGATCGCACGCAGGGCGATTAATCCCGCCAAGGTGATGATGATGGAAACGACAAAAGCGAGGCGTGGCCGATCAATGAATACATTCGAGATCATTTGCCCTGGGCCTCCGGCGCTATTGCCTTGGCCTGCACGACTTGTCCGGGTTGGACCTTCTGGATTCCATCAACAATCACATACTCTCCCTCGTGAAGACCCGCAGTTACTACAACATTGGTGTCGCGGCTTGGGCCGGTTTCAATCCGGCGCTGCTGCACCTTGTGCTGATCATCCACCACAAGCACGTAGTAGCCG
Source organism: Microvirga terrae (assembly GCF_013307435.2). Taxonomy (NCBI): domain Bacteria; kingdom Pseudomonadati; phylum Pseudomonadota; class Alphaproteobacteria; order Hyphomicrobiales; family Methylobacteriaceae; genus Microvirga; species Microvirga terrae. The sequence goes on along the minus strand of NZ_CP102846.1, from coordinate 291,506 downwards.
CTCTGGTCGAATTGCAAAGCTGCTTGCGAGATGACCACGCGCGGCTCCTCCATGCGGCGACGGATCTCCACCGTCACGAATTGGCCGTCGATCAACTGCCCGTCGGGGTTTGGAATCGTCGCACGCATGATGAGCGTATCAGTCTGTTGATCAACCTGTGGATCGGTCAGATCCCACACACCGCGGTGCGCGTACTCGGTGCCGCTTGACAGGCGGAGGCGGATCTCGATCTTGGCGAGCCCGCCTCCTTCCTCGTGGCGGGCTTCACGAATGAGCTCCAGATCTCGCACGCTTACTGGGAAGAGCACATAGGTCGGATTTTGACTCACGATTGTTGCAAGTACACCGCTCGCAGGATTGACTAGATTCCCGACGGTGAATGCGGTTCGGCCGATCAGGCCGTTGATTGGAGATCTAATCACGGTGTAGCCGAGGTTCACCTCTGCCTGGGTGAGTGCAGCCTTCACCTGTAAGACATTGGCCTTGGCGCTATCGAGGTTCGCCTTGTCTTGATCAACAGTAGACTGAGGGCTAAATTGGCGCTGCGAGAGAGATAGCTGCCGCTCATACTGGAGCTGTGCGTTGGTTGCCACAGCCTCAGCCGATGCCAAGTTCGCTTTTGCTTGGTCTAATTGCGCTTGAAACTGAATTTTCTCGATCTGGTACAATAGGTCACCAGTCCTGACTGCCTGACCCTCTCGGAACGCAACTTGCTCGAGAAAGCCTTCGATGCGGGCTCGCAGATCGACTTTGCTCACTGCCTTGACGTGTCCGACAAATTGAAAAGACTGGCTTACCCCACGCGTCTGTACGGGCTGTACGCTGACTGCTGGCGGCGGCGCCGGAGGCGCTGATTGCTGTGGAGCATTACACGCCGCTTGGATTAGAAGACCAATGAGAACGGTCACCCTCCAGTAGAACTTCTTCGACCGATACGGGTTCATCGTACCTCCTACGATCCACATCACCCGAGATCTTGCTGGTCTCGCAGGAACTGGCGGTTGTGGATTAACCTTTTCCCACCAACTGGTGGTCCGTTACGTACCCAACCTCTAGCCTCTCAACAGGAGCGTTAGATAAGAAATGGCAGCAGTCAGCTTTGTTGAAGGTAACAGCAGACGACCGTGGCCTAATTCGTGAGCTGCACAGAAGTCAGTGAAACGTTCGAACCAGTGTAGGCACATACTGCAAATATTCGATTATATCGTGCAGTTCCGAGAGCACCGATTAGTTTAGTACGGTTATACTTTCGTTTGGCACGTCCACACGAAAGGATCAGACCCAAAACTTAAAGGTGCGGCTCGGGTTGTTGCTATCAGCTGACTGCGGAGTTACAGCATATGCTAGCCGCTTTCTTGTGACCTAATTTTCATAATGCGGCGGCGAGTGGCTCAATAAACGATTGTAGGGCGCGGCGCAGTTAAACCGTGCAATAGAAAGTATAGGCAGGACTTGCTGACGACCTGTCGTGAACGAGATCGGCAGCACGGGGATAGCCACAGCCGATCCCGGCTGCAGGTCTCAATGGAGTTTCGGGTTTGCTCACTGACCAAGACGTCAGCACCTCACTTGGAGTTTAGCGCTCTCACTGTAGTATGAAGACCGAATAGCGGAGGTAACGTACTGTGATCGGCAAATCCGCAATTGTCTTATGTGCTCGCTCCTATCGTTATCATGGCACTTGGATCTCGTTTATGATTTCGTGAACTCAATGCTATCTTCAGCTAGTTTCACTACGCATTAGGGGGTGATATACATGATATCACGTAGCACCTCTCCGGAAGCAGCCGAAGAGCCAGTCGTCTTTCTCGTCGACGACGATCAGTCCTTGCGCGAGGCGCTCAGAAGCCTCTTTCGCTCAGTTGGGTACCAGGTCAAGATATTCGGCTCGTCCGCTGAATTGCTCGAGAGCCATTTCCCCGATGCACCAAGCTGTCTCGTACTTGACGTTAGACTCCCAGGCATAAGCGGTCTTGATCTTCAAAAAGAACTCGCCAGAGTACAGATCAACATTCCTATCATCTTCATAACTGGCCATGGCGACATCCCAATGTCTGTAAAGGCCATGAAGGCAGGAGCCATCGACTTTTTAGCTAAACCATTTCGGGATCAAGACATGCTTGATGCGGTTGCTATTGCGCTCGACCGTGATCGCGAGCGGCGACAAGCCGAGAAGCAATTAATGAATCTGCGGGCCTGCTTTGGCACACTGACACAGCGGGAACGCGAGGTAATGAGACTTGTCGTTGATGGTTTGCTGAACAAGCAGGTTGCAGGAGAACTTAGACTCAGCGAAATCACGGTCAAAGTCCATCGGGGCAACGTCATGCGGAAAATGGGTGCGCACTCGCTTGCCGATCTTGTGCGAATGGCAGAGATCCTGGGTGTTCGCGCGGCCTCCCCGTGAGTTCGAAGTGCAGCAGATGTTTAACTGATAAGCACCCGCAGATCAGGAGCATCACGCCTACCATATGAGCGCTATACTGGCTCGCGACCGTGTCACTTGTGGACTGCTTCGTTACAGGTGGATGCGCGAAGATCGGTTGCGTTGGCTCTTGGACGCCACACGATAAGGATCCCTTCTGGCGGACAGTAAATCCAAACCTCGAGCGAGCATCTGGACAGCCCTACTGACGCGAAACCCAGCCAATCCGATTCTAGTCTGCGGCCAGCGTCTAGAGCCATTTCCGCTTACTCCGGTTCATATCCAGCGGCCCTGAAGTAGTTAGCGCATTCCTCGGGCGAGAACTCGTCTAACAGTTCACCGATGGTCTGCCAGAGCGCGTCCTTGGTGCGGGCAGCCGCCTTGCGCAGCAGTGCCTTAAGCTTGGCGAAGGCATTTTCAATTGGGTTGAAGTCAGGGGAATACGGCGGCAGGCGCCTCAACGTCGCCCCTGTTGCCGCGACAAGCTCCCGCACCGTCGCGCTCTTGTGCGGCGGCAGGTTGTCCAGGATCACCACGTCGCCCGGCCGGAGGGTCGGCACCAGGATCTGCTCGACATAAGCCGCAAACCACGGGCCGGTCATCGGCCCATCCAGCACCATCGGCGCGGTAAACCCGCTCAAGCGTAGACCGGCCACAAAGGTGGTGGTCTTCCAATGTCCGTGCGGCAGTCCGACCCGCAAGCGTTGGCCTCGCGCGCAGCGTCCATACAGGCGTGCCATCTTGGTCGAGGCGCTGGTCTCGTCGATGAACACCAATCGTTCCGGGTCGAGATCCAACTGCCCGTCAAACCAAGCCTCGCGCGCGGCTCTGACATCGGGCCGGTCGCGCTCGCAGGCGTGGGCGGTTTTTTTTGACGGTGATCGCCCGCGCGTGGAAGAAGCGCCAGAGCGTGCCGATGCCAGCCGAGACGCCGCGCTCCTGCTTCAGCCTCGCCTGCATCTCGTGAAGAATGATATGCGAGGAGGCTTCAATCAGCTCCAGCAGAAAAGCCGCATGCGCGTCGAGCTTGGAGTGCCTGGGTTGACCCTGCCGGCGGGCAGCCACCTCGCCGGATCGAGCGCGGCGCACCCACAGAACGGCGGTTGAGATGCCGACCCCATAGCGGGCGGCGGCCTGCCGCACTGAGGCGCCACCCAGGGCTGTCTTGATCACCCGGTCCCGCAGATCCTGACTGTAAGCGCGTGCCATGCCGTGCCTCCATGTCTGGACGCCAGCAGGCCACATCAGATCTCAAAGCGGAATCCCTCCGACTCGGAATAGTCGGAAAAGGCTCTAGGTGGATCAACGTTTGCGTCCAACCGCTGAGTGTATCTGAGGGACTTTAACTTGTTTGTGAAGGCCTCGTTTCCGCGTGCCGCTCAGGCCGCATACTCAGCTACCAATACATTCCTCCCTGTTTCGCGCGACAGGCTCAAGGGCCGACAGCCTAGTCACACCTCGTAAGGGTATCGCCGATCGGGATAGGATGTTATGCCTGCGACATGTTCTTGCAACACCAAGGCCTGGCCGCTCGACATTGCGACGCCTCCGGTCATGTCGTTTGTACGCTGTCGGCTGTTGATGGCTTTGCTCTTTCGTGTACAACGAAGGGCTGATGCGGCTGCTGCGTTTCTGATCTGCGAGTAACTGTCTCGACCCGACATGCGAACTCCTGCATACGAAGGTGTGTCCCTCCCGAGACCTCCTGGTGATCGAGCCTTCCACATGGACGATGGCGCTCCCTTGCTAGGCCATGCTAATTTTCAACTCCAGACATCTTCTTCCGGGTTTCTATGAGAGGGTGCTAGCTTTCCAACTTGGTGCTAGGAGGCAGCTATGACATCGGCCAGGGAGGAACGCATTTTGATTGTTGATACCAATGCAGTGTTCCGCGAGAGCCTCGCAAGGGAGCTTCAAGGGAGGAACTACGACACTGTAACTGCAGAATCTGGTATCCAAGCACTTTTGCTCTTGCGAGCTCACAACCGTGGTATCGATTGGCTTTATAGCCGCGCAAGTCTTCCTGGCCTGATTGATGGCTGGATACTTGCCGACGAATATCATGACAGCCATCCCGATCGGTCAGCAGTAATTGCGGCGTCGTGTACACGAAGCTCTTCCCAAGGTCATATCGTTCTGAATGATCCTTCACCCGCCGGCGTGATCGACGCAATGTGGTACTCGATGACTCAGGAACAGCCCGCACATACACCGACTATAACTCAATGGGCTGAGCAGCGAATTGCAGCTTGAAAGTATGCCACCGGCCTTCCACCGGAGACTGTGATGATCCATGCATCTTCAAGCCATACAGCCAGTAACAATCATGCGGGCCTTGCCCAAACTTCCTCGCCTTGGCCGTGCTCGGGCATCGGCGCGCCCAGAAACGTTGTTGTTGTTTTGCCGCCGGGCACATTTGCTCTAGACGTTGCTGGAATGATCGAAGTCTTCGCAGAGGCGTCAAATCTTGTAGGGCGACAGGAACTATACAATGTCCAGTCCGTAGGCCTGCAACGCGGCATCGTGGAGGGGTTCGGGGGCATTCGGCTGGTGGTCGATCATTTGCTTGAAGATGTTCGTGATCCCTTCGACACGTTGTGTATTATTGGCAGTCCTAGAATAGATGTTAATCCGACGTTGAGCGCTTGGCTCGCCCGAAATGCCCAGGCCGTTCGTCGAATCGCTTCAACGGGTTCGGGCCTTTCTACACTTGCGGCTGCTGGCCTTCTTGATGGGACGAAAGTGACGACGCATCAGCCCTTGTTGAAGCAGTTCATCGGAGCCGATCCGAGCATCCACCAGAACTCTGCCACTATCACGGTACACAACGGATCTATCTTCACGTCTGCAGGACGAACTGCGGGCGTCCAGCTCGCACTCACGCTTGTCGAGGATGACTTTGGACGAGACCTCGCAGTTGCAGTCGCACAAACGTTGGTGACAAGCTCATACCAACCTCCCAGCTCGATCCCAATCGACCCACAACCTACGAGATCCGCACCAGCAGGAAGCGTGGCTTGGTCGGCACTAGAGTACATTTACGGGAATCTCACGGCCGACCTTTCGATTAGAGCACTTGCTAGTCGCGCTCACATGAGTCCCAGAAATTTGTCGAGGGTATTTCAACGAGACTTCAACATGACTCCCCGCAGTTTCGTCGAGATGGTCCGACTCAAGAATGCATGTTCGATGCTCGAGAGCAAGAAGCCCCTCGCTCTAAAGACCGTTGCTTACCTATGCGGCTTTAAGACTGTCAGCAATATGCGTCGCGCCTTTCTGCGAAGCTTCAGCGTTGGACCTAGCAACTACCGAAGCCGCTGTCGCCCCGAACTGTCGGAGGTAAGACACCTCGCAGCTCGCGCAGTTCCTCTACCAGAGCGCAGCCGGTGTGCTCTGCAGAGTTTCCCCAACGCGGATGTCATCGGCCTCTAAGCAAACGAAAACAAATTTCAGATAGCACTAGTGTATCGCATGAACCGATGGTTCAATAACCGTAAGACCTGCTGGCCAAACACTAATAACTCCGCCACGACTGCCGAAATCAACCCAGATTTGCCGGTTTAAGGATAGTCGTGGTCGCGAGGCGGCTGTATTTGTGAGCAGCCCTCCCAATAGAAGCTGCTCCCTAGCCATTGGCTAGCAAGTGATCGCAGCCGATAGAGCCGAGCCGTTTCTCGAATTGGAGTGTCGATCCGTGCGGGTTGTCTTATCCTACTGCTCAGCGAGAATGTTCGCGCAAGCTATGCTTCCGTTGGTGGCGATCAAACATGATCACCCGGATCGTTGTAATGACAACGAACTTAGGCCATCCTGTCACTTACTTCCGAGGTTTCGTCTAAAGCGTGAGACATTCCCATTACAACCATGTCTTACGTAACATCGGACGAACCCGTTACCGTCAATATAGAAGGGCCGACAGACGTGCCTCGTTACCCGCGTTACCGAAGCCCAGCAAGAACCTTAGATTGATGAACCAAACTGACCGTTCAAATCGAACTTCCACTACGGCCTGTTAGTTCTTGAGCCAGTCGATTGCTGCGGCGAGGCAGAGCACGCCCATGAAGGATGAGGCCGTCTTCTCGTAGCGCGTTGCAACAGCCCGCCACTCTTTGAGCCTGGCCCAGAGCCGCTCGACGACATTGCGGTTGGTATAGATCCAGGCCGGACAGGCCACCGGCGCCTCATTGGACTTGGCCGGGATCGCCGGCCTCGCATCGAGGCTCCAGATGTGCTCGCGGAAGCTGTGACTGGAGTAGCCGCGATCCGCTACGACCCAGCTGGGCACACCCGGCAGAGTGTCGGGCAGCGGAATGGCGTCAGGCAGCTCGTGCGCCTGACCCGGTGCACGGCGAAACGCGATAGCGCGTCCGAGACCGTCGGCGATCACGCAAGCCTTGGTGCCATAGCCGCCACGAGAGCGACCAAGTGCTTCACGATCGTCTCGTTGAGCTTGAGAGCCCCTTTTCGACGAGCCCCGGCCGCCTTCTGATGCGCGCGCACGCTGGTGCCGTCCAGGAACGTCATTCCAAGCTGGACGCCGCGCTCCTGCACCAGGTTGAGCAGGCGCTCCCAGACACCCAGACGAGCCCAGCGGATGAAGGTCTGAGCGGCGCGCCACCAGGGCCCTAATTCCGAGGGCACAGCGCGCCACTTGGCGCCATTCTGATGCCGCCAGAGGATCGCCTCCATCGTGCGACGCAGATCTTGCGGCGGCGTCTTGCCCTTAGGACGGCACTGTTCCACCAAAGGCTCCAGCATGGCCCATTGCGTGTCCGTCAGCATGGCTCCTCCTTAAACAGGACGAGCAAAACGCCTCCAGGTGCAAAGGGTTCAAGTCATAACAGGCCGTAGAACTCACATCTTCCCAGTGACTTGCGAGAATTAATGCTCCGACACCAAAGTCTCGACACCCGATGAATATGTTGTGATCTGTACACGGCATCACTTCTGCAGGCTAACCCCTCTGATCGCGGCCGCTTGGGTGCTCAAGCCACCCTCCTAGATCACCGCCAGGGCCAGCAAGCGGCGGGTTTGCAGGGCACCCATACTCTGATGCGCCAGCTGGCGCAGGCGACCGGCATCGTCAAACCGGAAGGCGACCGGAATGAACATGGCAACACCTTCGTCTGCCGTGCTAAATCACATCTCGAAGGCTCTGAGGCTGTGACGAGACGCGCTCACCAAGACGTAGTATGAGCCGTGGCCCTGCACTAAAGTTCAGTGATCCGCCTCCTGCGGGCCCCTACCTCATGAAAGTCATGCACGCCCTCATGCTGGAGAGAAGGTAGGAAGCACGTTCCTGTCGGCTCGAGAGAAGCGACGGTGCTTCTCGAGCAGCAAACTATGTGGTGATTAACCCGTCCGCCACTGCCCTTGCTACGGCTTGAGTTCGATTCATCACGTCGAGGCGACCCATAGCTTGAGCGCAGTGAAAATCAACGGTGCGTGTGCTCACTCCAAGGATCGTTGCAATCTCTGAGGAAGTTTTACCTCGGCCAACCCATGTTAGAACCTCTGTCTCCCGGCGAGTTAGACGGAATTTCGGCTGACACTGCTTCGCTTGATTGGAACAGGAGGCGTAATCATCAAAGTCTACATTCAAAACCTCGAATTCAGCTGACCCCACTTGAGGATCACCAGAGCCGAACTGAAAATCCGAACAGTCATCCCTCTGTTCACAGCGGCTGGCCCGGACCGTCAAAGAGAATGTAGCATCAGGCGAGCGAGCCTTAGCTAGGTGTTGCAGAATCTTTGATCCAAGTTGGTCGGATAATCGCATCTCATAGGGTACGAGGTTGCGTTCACGGGTTGGTGTCGCTACCTCGCCAATCCCATCATCTCGAGTTGGATTAGCCGGTCGATCGATCGTTGTCGAAGCCTCTATGCTCGACCGAGGAGACGCTAAGTCATCCGCGAAACAGAGAACTAACCGTAGTTGGGGTATCTCAGGCACCGGATCCAGCATCATTACGATCTCCACCTGCGTCCTTCCTCCTGCTGTGCTGACAATCGTCGCAGGCGGAAACGTACGTGCACAACATAGTTGGGACTGCGACAACTCCGTCAAATCGCATAGCGAGTCTCACAGCGACTGGCCCAAGGCTACATCTCACGCGGTATCCGCATCGATTGTACAGACGTCCATACTACTGGCTTTTTAGTTTGGCAGACATATACAGAGGTGTGGTACCGAGTGGACGCGAGTTGAATCTGCGGTCTCGCGGCGCTCGGGGCTCACTTCCATTAATCGAACTCGCACTGGCGCCGGATCAGCAGGATTTCCTGAGGCGTTGAAGATTTGCAGTCCTAAGAGCGGGATGACGCTATGATCCGGCTTGAAGCCTTTGACCGGATCCTCTGGCGCTGCCGCGGGCTTGTTTCGAACAGAGCCGCAGAGGCACCCTCAGATACAAGCTGGATTTTTGTTGCAGCTGCGTTAATCTCTGAGCGGTGGTGCACACCACCCCATGAATACGCTCTTCGCGAGAAGATCGCGCAGCTTGCTTTCGAGGCTACAGCAACGTCAGTTCAAATTGGACGACTTAGCCCCACGATGTTGTCCGCTTTGTATTGCGTTAGTCATCTGTCGAAAGGACGAGGATATGTATCGAAGCCAACGGTTAACTCTAGCACCCGCCGCTCTGGTGATTGCGGGAAGCCTCGCAACGCCAGCATTGGGCCAATCCGAGGCTCACCTTCCGCAAAAAAGGGTATTGACCCTAGAGATAGCACGTCAGATTGCTCGGGCAGCAGAATCGGAGGCCATCCGGGTTAACGCGCCTGGCGTCATCGCTGTTGTAGATGACGCCGGATGGCTGGTCTTGCTGGTGCGCATGGATAACGCTCCGATGCTCGCCAGCATAGAATTAGCATCTGGCAAAGCTCGGTCCGCGGCAATCTACCGGAAGCCAACGCGGACGCTTGAGGAAACGATCAATAAGGGTCGCATCGCGGCTGTGACTGCGCCTGGCTTCGTGCAAATGCAGGGCGGGATGCCGCTCAAGGTAGGCAGCGACCTTGTCGGCGCAATCGGTGTATCGGCAGATACGCCAGACCACGACCAGCAGATTGCGGAAGCTGGGGTTCGGGCGCTGATGCCTTGATAGATAATCGAGGGCGCTTTGTGGCTAATTCTCATCACCTATCAGATTGATTGTATCGATGAGCACGTCGATCGCCGCGGATAGTAAGGATGCATAAACTCGGGAGCGAAGTTCGCTGCAACGGGCTGAGCCTTCCGATGGTATGATGCGCGTTGCGCGCGGACTTGCTGTATCTGCCAGTAGTAAATGGTCGGCGCCGTGCGCGACGGTCTAGACCGTGTGAACAGATTGGATTGAACATTGGGTGAGCAGACTCCCAAATCAGTCAGTCACGGAACCGTTGTGGGTCACCTTCAGGAGGCTCGAAAATGCTGATCTGAGTAATGGGAGACGGCGAAGCAAGTGTGCTGCGGGTGTTTGGCGCCTCCTGCTTCCGGCGTGGTCTGAAGCGCCGCAATGACCACCGTTTCCTCGGAGCGCTGCACTACCTCACGATCCACAACATCACCTGGAGAGCTCCGTCGGAGTGTTTCGGCCACTGGATGTCAGTCTGGAAATGTTTGTGGCGCTTGAGCCGGGCGCGCGTGTTCAAGACCTTTGCGGCCCTGGGCGAGACCGCTCATCTGGTGCAGATGGTCGACTCCACCATCGTGCGGGCCCATGTCTCGTCGCTGGGCGGAGAAGGGGCAGAGCAGGCAGGCCCTGGGCCGCTCGCGTGGGGGCTTCTCACCTAATGATCCACCTCAGTCCGACTGGAATGGTGACCCGTTGAGCTTTTGCGTGACCGCTGGTGAGGTCAACGACAGCCCGCATTTCGGGAGCTGCTCGACCTTGGTTCTGAGTTCTCACCGCGAATTGTACAAGCGATCAAGGGCTATGCCTCGACGCTAACCACCGGGCCGCCCGCGCCTTGGGTATCCGTCTCGCTAGTCCGTATCGTGCGACCACCAACGACAAACCAAGGTTGTCTGCCAACGTTCTCAACCGCCGGTACGCTTTCCCCCAGCAGGCTATGGGGGAGCTCGCGCGCTGCGAGCATATTCTTTTTCGATGGGCGAAGATTGACTAGAACTACGGCTTAGTCATGGCACTAGCAGTCAGTTTCATCCTTATCAATCTCGCTCACAGCAGCTAGTGCTCAGTTATATGGCTATTGTCTGACCCAATACCCGTCCGTTCTAATTCATCTAGTTTCGTTCTTTATTACCTCCTCCTCCATCGAGCAGTCGCTCAGCGAACTTGTGAGGGCAGATTAGCGCTTGCGATTAGACATATTCATTGGCCAGGCATACAGGCATCGGACCGCGGGCAACATACCCGTCAACTTCGATGGCTGACAGTGCAAGCTGACCAAGATCGGTTATTCTTGAAAACCCGATCAAACTCTCGGGTTCATACTCCCCTTGGTGCCCGCCGGATGTATAAGTGGGGCGAGGGTTCATTCATTTATGCTCTATGTACCTCATAGGTAATCTCCTCGTAGGACTATGACCAGCAATCAGTCTGGCTGTCATACAGAACTGTTGCGGTGACAAACGAAATGGATACGTTGTGAAAGGAGTATCGGTGATGAAATTCTCGCCGGCTTTGGTAGCTTCATGGCTTAGTGTCTTCCCGACTGCGACTTGGGCTCTGGAAAGTCCGACCTCGGGAAGTACGAACTGTAACGCGATAGCCGCCACCGTCGCTGCTCGTGGCTCCGTCCTACTGAGTACAAGCCCTAATCGCTTCGACCGATTTGTCAGTGGCTCGAATCTTTGTTTTCGTCCTGACAGCTTGTCAGCCGCCACTGTTCAGTCGAGCGACAAACCGCGGTGTTTCATTGGTTACGTATGTAACAACAACGGCCCTAACAAGGGTGACAAATAGTACAGCCTATGGCTGCATCTCCAGGGCCACCCTCTATGGGCACGACTGCTGGGTGTCACAGCCTGACCTCTCGCGGCTAATGCATTATTCTTGGAGACTGTACACCCCGCTCCATTCGAGAATAACGCACATCCTGTGGATCGGCATTTCGATGTGTCACTCTTGAAAGCAAGCAGGCTGGTGCATACTCGACCCGCACCTTCGTTAAACAGGTACTGACTTTAGGGATCGCCAGATGTTGAATATCAAAGTCGCTCTCGCATGCCTTGCTGCTTTGACTTTCTCTGCTGAAACTCGCACCCAACCAGAGCCATCGGTCTTAAGCCTAACGTGTGCCCAGGCCAAGGAGATTGTATCGGCTCGCGGTTCAGTCGTCCTGCACACTGGACCGTCAACCTACGACCGGTTCGTTCGGGACGGCACTTTTTGCAATGAAAGCGAAGCGGCCCCGCTTGCCTATGTAAGATCGGCTGATGTCGCACATTGTCCTGTCGGAAGGGTCTGCCAGTCACAAGACAGGTCGCGACCGACAGTCGAACCTGAATAGAACTTTGCTCGGGATAGGATATTCAGAACTGGCAGTTTGTAGATCCTGGACACACTACTTCTCAAGATATCGAAGTCCCTGCCGGTCACCCGACATCATCGTTATATCCCCGCGATCTCGCCAGTCCGCGTCTTCTGCGCGGTACCATCTCACAGGGAAGCAGGGTTGAAACCAGAGGTAGGCGCGATCGCCTGATGCAGCACGGACGGTAGAATGTTGTGCAGCTGAACTACCACCTCAGTCACGAGCGGAAACGCTGTCGTGGCATTTTAGAATACTGTGCGGTGTTTATCAGGCATAGTTTGTACGGAAGTTCGAAGTTCGCCTCCTTTCTCAGGTCACAAGATCATTATGAACTGAGTATGGTTTTATCGACGTTCCGGCGGCGAGCGCTCGCAATGAGCAAACATGCTGGTCGGGCAATCATCGACGGACTACGCCCGATCATCGAGTGAACGAATTCTAAACCGAAGGAGAGGTGAAGTGGAAGATCCCAACCTTCCACTCGATTTTTCGGGTGGAGAACATACACGTACAAGCCTTACAGGGCGACGCGTTTACAGGGGCCGCGGAGCCACGGCCATGCTTCTCTGCCTATCGTTGGCAGGCCTCGCATCTGGCAAGGCCCAGGCGGCCTGCGCGGAAGATCTAACGCGCATCCAAACCGGCCAGTCGCAGTCGGCGCCCGACACACAGTCACGATTGGCGGGTCTTATAGCGGAGGCACAAGCGAGGGCGAAAGCGCGTGACACGGCTGGCTGTAACGCGTTAACCGCACAGGCGCTGCAAGTTCTTGGCTTTACCCCTTTGCCACCTCTTCAACTCTCAACACCCACTGAGGGAGCTGGCGGGTCAACCCCGGACAATCGACGATCCGACCTAGCGGTCCCTCCCGAACAGTCGTCCCCTGATACGAGGGCTGGAACGTCCGCGAAAGCTCTACTGCCTTCGTCAGAGGATCTTTCGTCCTCTGGTGCTGCATCTCCTGGAGATCGCAGTATGCACGAACAATCCTCGGTATTGGTTCCTGGTGGAGGGCTGCCAGCCGGTCAGCCCGATCAACCGGGATCCGCTGAAAGAGCGCCTCATACCGCAGCGGCAGTGGCGTCTGCTGATGAAAATCAGATATCGAATCAATCGACCACGACTTCAAAAGATCAGCGAATTGCCGCGGCAGCAGACAAACTGTTCTTTCTCTCCTCTCGAGATCTTATCGGTACTGATGTGGTTGATCGAGATAACTCCGGGCATACCCTTGGCCGTGTTGCCAGCATCATCATCGATCAAGCCACAGACCGGGCCGTCTACTTAACCCTCGAGTGGGGTGGCTTCCTCGGTTGGGATAAGAACCGGATTCTTCTCCCCTTCGAGATTGTCTCGTTTAGCGGGCAATGGGATCGCCCGACACTTCGAGTCCCTGCCAGTAAAGTCGAGAATGCTCCTCAATTTCACGAAGGAGACCTGGACGATGTCCTGCGTGATCCCGAATGGCGCCGCGCGGTTGCTCAATATTTCGGAGTAGCAGAGCCCGGGACTGGGACGACCGCGAATGCGGATGTTCGGGTTGAGCAAGGTCGTAGAGAGGAAACAAGTCTGCCCCAGTCAGAGCAGGGCGGCCCTCAGCGCTCGGATATCAACGTAATCCGCGGTCTTGCTGGCGTATCCAAGTCGACGGCCACCGAGCTTGCCGCCAAATCCGAGCAGGGTCAGGGAAGTACAGGCCCAACCTCGGGATCAACGAGCACCGCGCCATCTGGCTCACTTGTCGAGTCGGCCTCGTCCGCCAGTGCCGGTGGTGCCCCGGACCCTCAACATGGGCAGGCGATTGCCAAACACTCCTGTGCAGCCTGCCACACCTTCAACCAAGGCGGCCCCACTCGAGTGGGGCCGAACCTCTTCGGGGTTGCGCGCAGACCAGTTGCGAGCGTGCCTGGTTATAATTACTCGCCAGCCCTGAAGGGCCACCGAGGGAACTGGGACGGAGCCAGTCTCAATGCGTTTCTCAAGAGCCCACGCGGCTACGCCCCAGGAACCTACATGACATTTGCAGGGATCAACTCGGATCAGGACCGACAGGATTTGATTTCCTTTCTCGAAGGCTTGAACGCTGGGGCCGCGCAATGACAGACCCAAAGGACGATCGGCCCTTGACGCCATCAAGGCGTCGCTTCCTTGCCGCAGGAGTTGCAGCGACGGCGCTGGCCACTGGTAGTGGGAACGCCCAGACGTCCGCGCCGTCCGGGCTGTCACAACCTATCCCCGGCAGTTCCACCGATCAGGTGCCGCGCACTGGAGAGACCGCAACACCCGGGCCACAAGGTTATCGCTTTCTGACGAGCACTGAGGTCGAAACGCTCACCGCAATGATTGATCGTCTCATCCCTTCGGACAGTCTAGGACCCGGAGGAGTAGAGGCTGGTGTTCTGACCTTCATTGATCGGGAACTTGGCGGGCAGTTTGGCGCGGCCGCGCGCTGGTATATGCAGGGCCCTTGGCCCGCGGGCTCCCCGTCGCAAGGGTGGCAAGTCGCTCTGACCCCGGCCCAGATCTATCGCACTGGTCTTCTGGCTCTGGACCGATGGTGCTTGGGACGCAAGGGAAAGCGATTCACCGAACTTGCCATGAGTGAACAAGACGCGGTGATGACGCTTATGGAGGCAGGAAAGATCCACCTCGAAGGCTTTTCGTCCGCAGTCTTCTTCCAGATCTTGTGGCAGAACACGGTTGAAGGCTATCTCGGAGACCCACTTTACGGCGGGAATCGAAACATGGCCGCTTGGAAGGCGATCAACTTCCCCGGCGCTAATCCCGTCCTAACACCTGCGGTTGATCTCAATGGCGAGCTCTACGAGATCGAGCCGATTGCTATTGGATCGTGAGGAGAACCACGGTATGCCAAGGGTAATGCCCCATGTGGATGTCGTTATCGTCGGAATGGGCTGGACCGGCAGCATCGCGGCACGCGAGCTTGCCGATACGGGTTTGCGGATCGTCGGATTGGAGCGGGGGCATTTCCGTGACACTATCCCGGATTTCAGCGCCCCCAATGCACTGGATGAGATTAAATGGAACTCCCGCGGTGAGATGTTCCAGAATCTTTCACGAGAAACACTCACATTCCGCAACAGATTGGACGAGAACGCGTTGCCGATGCGAAGACTTGGAGCCTTCCTGCTAGGTGACGGACTGGGTGGCGCTGGAATACATTGGAATGGTCAGCACTGGCGTTTCCAGCCCGCTGATTTCCAAATGCGCAGTCACAATGAGGCTCGCTATGGCAAGGACTTCATCGATCCTGAACTCACAATTCAAGATTGGGGAGTTACCTATGATGAACTGGAGCCTTACTATGACAAGTTCGAGTATATCTGCGGCACCTCGGGCAAGGCTGGCAATCTAAAAGGTGCACTTCAAAGCGGCGGCAATCCGTTTGAGGGGCCACGATCGCGAGAGTATCCTACGCCGCCTCTAAAGCAGGGCTATGGCCCACGGCGCTTTGCAGATGCAGCCCGGTCACTTGGCTACCAGCCGTTTCCGCAGCCCGCATCGAACATGAGTCAGGATGCTTACACCACCCCAGACGGCGTCCAGATGGGACCATGTACGTACTGCGGGTTTTGCGAACGTTACGGATGCTACAACTGGTCAAAGGCAAGTCCCTTTAATACTGTATTACCAGTCGCTCTTAGAAATCCTAACTTTGAACTGCGCTGCAACAGCCATGTGACACGTGTCGAACTTACCCCTGATCGGAAGTCTGCTCGGGGAGTGACTTACTTCGATCTTGCTGGCCAGGAAACGTTCCAGCCTGCAGACCTTGTTCTGCTCTGCGCATTCCAAGTGCACAACGTCCGTCTGATGCTCGTATCAGGCATTGGCCAACCGTACGATCCGGCTACGGCGAAGGGGTCGGTTGGAAAGAATTTTGCCTATCAAACAATGGCCTATGTCTACCCGTTCTTTGCGGACAAGCGCATGAACTCCTATGCCGGCGCCGGCGCCATGGGAATGACCGTCGATGAGTTCAACGCCGACAACTTTGACCATCGGCCCCATGGTTTCATCGGCGGCGGCTACATTCTTGCGCAGACTACTGGTGCCCGTCCAATACAGCAAACAGTTCTTCCTGACGGGACACCGAGCTGGGGCTCCGGATGGAAAAGAGCCCTTCACGATTGGTATGATCGCTCGTTTACGCTTCAGGCGCATGGCGGTAGCACTGCAAGGCGCAATAATTACATCGATCTTGATCCTACCTACCGCGACGCCTATGGGGTGCCACTGGCACGTCTCACATTCGACTTCCCTCAAAACGATCTCAAGATGCGCCGTTTCCTGACCGAAAAGGTCACAGAAATTGCGCGTGCTATGAATCCAGACCAAATTAAGATCTCACTCCCGCCCGTTCCATTTAGCATTGTTCCGTATCAAACAACCCACATCACAGGTGGAGCAATCACGGGCATCAGCCGAGATCAATCGGCGGTGAACACCTATCTCCAGAGCTGGGATGTGGCTAACGTTTTTGTGCATGGCGCAAGCTGCTTCCCACAGAACGCAGGCTACAATCCCACCAATACAATTGCGGCCATGACGTACCGTTCGGTGGAAGCCATGAAAAGCCGATACCTTAAAAATCCGGGGCCGCTAGTGTAAGATCGTTAGAAAGTTCGTTCAGCAACGGCGCCAGCGGCTCCATAAGTTGCAAGCGCCCGAGCCAACGGGTACGCCGCCGAGAAACTGCGACGAATAACCTAGAGGCTGAGAGTATTAACCGGCATAGAGATCTTAGGGATGTGCTAGCCGGTGCGACGCCACGGAACTACTCTATGATCGACTGGAGTCTAACACCTACATCACGGCTGTGCAGTGACCAACGCTGCTGCATGCCTAAAATGGAAGGTAGAAACAAAATATTGTGAGTGTTTATACCTTGCAGGTATTAATCCAGAGCTACCTCAAAACCGAGAGACAAGTATGGGCGACTCCATACGCGCGCGAATTTTGTCAGCGTACCCAAAAGCCTCGAAGGTCTGATTTGAGAGCACGGCAATGGAACATGGCAGATGAACCAGGATCTCTTTTGCTGCAAGGAGTTTAGTTCACGCTCGTCACGAGTACCGGAACGGCCTTTGCAGCGATGTCTTACAAATTTCGAAAGGCGGAAACTTCGGGTAGCTCTCTGACAGGACGGAGCATTATGTACGCGGTATCCCAAGCAAACCCGCTCAAAGTTTCACATTGGATAGAAGGGCGACCTGATGCCGAACCACTCTGACCCTTGCACTCAGCGGTACGCCAGTCGGGCCGAGCTAGCAGAATTCGCAAGTGGGCTTCCTGCACAACTTGCTGCCACCTATGCTCGAGAACGCACCCAAGTTCATACGCTTTATGCCAATCAAGACAGCGATACAGTAGATCGCCTGATCGAAGTTCTCATCTCTATGTGGACGCACTTAGCCAAGGGTTACCCACCAGGGCATTTCGACGGCAAGGATCCGGAAGAGTTTTTCAGACACTATCTCGCTGACAGATTTACTTGGCGCTCTCTGCTGACACACCCAAGTTCATCCAGCCCGATTTGTCTCCTAGAGGCAAAGCGAGCTGTGTTGTCAGATGCCGAAGAGGCAGTTGCAGAAACGGTTGCAGCTGTCTTCCGTGGGGATGACCGCTTCATGTTGAACGTATGGACTGACTATTGGCAGAACGCAAGAAGCGTTCGAAACAATGTCACTCAGTAAGAGCTCACGACAGACTCCTGGTCGTCATCGTTCTGCGAAGCCTAGTAGCCCGCGCGAAGCCTTAGCCCGGTCTTGTGATAATTCAGCACTTTTCGCAGCAAGTTTTCATGAGTGCGATACCCGTACTTGGCGACAGATGCTGCACTATAGGAATGCGGCAGGCTCCGCGGCGAAAAGGTAGTCAGAACGAGCAAGCGCGCAGCCAGTGTGAAGTGCTGGTTCGACCAACAGATACCACACAGATATATGCATCGCGACCCACACCTACGGCTCCTTGTGTCGGGTTCATGCCGGTCCGCGCGCCAATGAAGGATTAATCGCTGGATAGCTCCGATGACAGGCCGTGCACCCCTTCCCCCGTTTACCGCCCTGAGCGCTATTCAAAAGGTTCGCCTAGCAGAAGACAGCTGGAACAGTCGTGACCCTGAAAGAGTGGCACTTGCCTATACGGAGGACACATTTTGGCGTAACCGGTCCGAGTTCATCGTCGGGCGTCACCAAGTGGTTGATTTTCTCCGCCGCAAGTGGGCAAGTGAGCTTAATTACCGGCTGATAAAGGAGCTTTGGGCCTATAGGGGAGACCGTATAGCAGTCCGCTACGCTTATGAATGGCATGATGGCGACGGCAAGTGGTATCGGTCATATGGCAATGAGAACTGGGAGTTTGATAGGAGAGGGCTCATGCGCAAGCGCTATGCCTGTATCAATGATCAACCGATAGGGGAGCCAGATCGGAGGTTTCGCTGGTCTCTTGGACGTCGACCAGACGATTACCCGGGGCTGAGCGAGCTCGGGCTTTGAACTATGTTTAACCGACAGTCTCTGATAGCTCTAAGACGCCACATCAAGGACCATACAGACTGCTCGTATAAGTGGCGGTCGAGCCGCGATTAGAAGAAACAATAGGAACTTCAAATCTAACAATGATGATCGCACCAACCAATTCGAGGTGATCTTCCGACTACTTCGCCGATCGCGTTGAGAAATACTGATCATATAGAACGTCCAGATTGTCCTCTATTGTCATGAAATCCGTCAATCTTGCGCCAGGGCAACTTTCGATCCTCCGTCTCCGTCCGGCGAAGCGCCTATACTAATCTTACTCGGCACGTCGCTCGGAGCCTCGATTGAAAGACCGTGCCCTGCAATCCAAAGATTAAAGTGGCAGCTCCGGCTTTCCTTCGTATCTGCGACCGATTCCGGCCTCCTCCAAGTCAAGATCGCGCTCCATGCGCCGGCGCACTTCGTCTGTAATCTTTCCATCCCGCAGTAGGCGATATATGTATTCGCGCTCAGCGGTGATCAATTCCTCTCTGAGCTTATTGGCGTTATCATCAGCATCAAGGTGGCCCGCCGCGCGTGTCACCCAACCTCCAGTGCGGTAGTCGTGACGCGCCCGAAGTGTTGCCAAGACCTCCGGCTGAATTCTCCCCTGATCTGCGATCCGATCAAGGTGGCGTTTCGCCAGCGCCAGCGCTTCTGACTGGGCGGCGAGCCACGCTTCATGCTCCCGCCGGTGCTCGGCGGCCCGGTCACGCGGCAGCTTAAGCCAGCGGACAACACTCGGCAGCAGTAATCCCTGACCAACAAGAGTAAAAATTATGACGCCGAACGTGATCACCAGAACGAGGTCGCGGTGGGGAAATGGGGCGCCGCTTGCGATGGTCAGTGGGATTGCAAGCGCCGCTGCCAGCGAGACAACACCACGTACACCGATGAATGCAAGTATAAAAGCGTAGCGCCACGGCGGGGAGGGATCTCTGCGTGCGACTGCGGGACTTATCCAGCGGGGTAAATAAGTTGCCGAAAATACCCAAACGAAGCGCGCAATGATCACCACTCCCGTAGTACCGAAGACCGCTGCTACTATCTCCCACAAAGCGAGTGTGCTCAATTGCTGAAGTAGGATTTGGGTTTGCAGCCCTGTAATCAGAAAGATGACGCCCTCAAGGTAGTAGATGACCAGATCCCAGAAGAAGATCCCTTGTAGGCGGGTCGCTGACGAAATCAGGAGAGGGCCATTCCAACTTATGTACAAGCCGGCGGCGACTGTTGCTAAGACGCCGGAGCCGTCGAAATACGCAGGAGGCCAGAACGCCACATAAGGGGTGATCAGCGATAGCGTGATCTCGACGCGCGGATTGTGGGCCCAGCGCCGGACGTGCAGGCTCAACCAGCCGATGGCAACGCCATAGGCACTCTCGATGATAAGAACGAGTGCAAGCGTCTCAATAGCTTGGCTTAATGCAAAAACGCCGGTGCTCACGGCGGAGATCGCAAGGTGATAAAGGATAAGTGCGGTGGCGTCATTGGCGAGACCCTCTCCTTCGAGCACGACCGCAAGTCGGTGTGGCAACCCCACCCGTTTCGCAATAGCAATGGGCGCTACCGCATCTGGGGGTGCTACAATGGCGCCGATTGTCATGGCGACTGCAGGTGGTACCCCAAGCAGCCAATGCGCAGTAGCAGCTACCACACCCGTGGTGAAGACAACGCAGCCGAGCGCTAGGAGAACGATCGGGCGTAGGTTGAAGCGAAACTCCCGCCAACTCATAGCGACCGCAGCCGAGTAGATCAGTGGCGGCAGCATGCCAAGTAACACTAAGTCAGGTGATAACTCTACCCTCGGAAGGCCCGGAACGAACGCGAGCCCGCCACCGGCAATCAAAAGGATGATTGATGAAGCGGTGCTCAACCGCCGCGCCAGAATGTCCACGCCGACCAGCACCGCCAGCATCAGAAATGCCATCTGGATCGCTGCCGTCATAGATCACCTTCGTACCCTTAGCATTAGGCAGCGGATGGCATACCCTGCCTGTTACTCGAATCGGGTTCCTATCGCGTCAAAATTTTCCATGAAGCTCAGAAGATCCAACTTTCTCGGCTTGGGCTACAGATCTCCTTGTGATCCTCTGAGTCCGGAGGGCATCTGTGGAAGTACTCTGGTGTGGCCGTCTTTGCCGTTGGGCTTTTTATCGTTTCAAAGTGAGGCCCATTCTAGCGGCACGAAACGATGCCGATCTATCACCATTGTCTCACGGCGCCGTCTTGTAGGGATTAGTCGCGTTGCAGCACAGCAAGACTGCTGGGGCGCCTAACTATCGCGGTAGTGGGAGTGCTCCATCTTTCGGACTTTCAGATCCTCAGGATCAATCAAAAAGCAATCCGTCTGGCTACATACAAGATTTACATGCCTGCGGGCGATTAACATTATGTCTCTTCGGCGCTCGAAAACCTCTAGGGCAGGTCCGCAATGAACATCCACGGCAGTCGTTTAGCAGCGTCCTTTAGCGGTCATTGTAGTCGCGAACGCCTGCTCAATGGCGCCCAGCAAGTCTCGGTACTGAACGGGCTTGGTCAAGAACTCGATTGCACCAGCCTTCATGGCCCGAACGCACATATGGATATCGACCTGGTTGCTGACAAAAACGATCGGAATGTGAAGGTTCGCAGATGCGAGATCGGCCTGAAAGTCTAAGCCGCTTTTTCCCGGCATCCAGGCATCGAGCACAAGACATCTTGGAGGTTCCGCCCAACCGGCAGCTAGAAATTCCTGAACCGACGCAAAGCGCTCAACCCGCAGACCAGTTGATCGCAGCAGGCTGTGTATAGCTTCTCTTACAGCGTGATCACGATCGATGACTACAACATCAGTCCTGCGTGCCTCGCTAGTCTTAGATGCGATCCATACTGTGTTGCACCGAACGATCGATGTGGCGTTTGAAGCATCATTAATCAGGGGCGACGTTACGAACATTCCTGAATTCGGCTCGGCGATGAACAAGTATCCACGCCCAGGAATAGTTTTAATGAGATCACGATCCATGCCTAAGGCCTTCCTAAGTGTGAGGATCTGGACGCGTAGATTGCTCTCCTCCACGACCCTCGAAGGCCACACGTAGCTTAGAAGATGATCCTTGGGTACGATGGTCCCGCGCGCTCGCAAGAGCACAGTCAGAAGATCGAATGCCGGTCCACTGAGAGCGACAGGTTGTCCCTCACAAAGAAGCTTCCGAGCCTGCGGTAGAACGCGATAGTTTCTGAACTGGATGACAGCGCCGTCAGCGTAAGTCTCTCCAATGCTCATGGTGCCGGACCGTTTCTCCGGGTCTGGTCGCCTCTCACATGACTTTAACGCACCTGTTGAGTACGCCGCAATTGATTGTCGAGCAATCATGCTGAGCCTCCGTCCGACTTTTGGTTTGATGTTAGTTTACGTAGAGATTCTGGCTCTGGGACCATCGGATATTGATCACAATCGTCCTACCAAAAATGCGACCCTAACGTTGAGCCTCGGTCGACCCGACGCCGGCGGCACCTTAGGAACATCGGCAATCGCTTTTGACATGTGCCGTAAAGTCGTGACTTTCGACTACCAGAAAGACCTGTGTCGCGCTTTAGCTCCGAACATTAGTTCAATTAAATCAGAGTCAATCGCGTATCTAATATAAGCGATCATAATTCTATGTGGTCAACACCCATTGATTATTGATCAGCCTTCCCAACTTTCTAACCGCGGATTCTGGAATTGAGACATTTGCTACTCACGGCAACTCCACGATCGATGATCGGCGAAATAGGCATCTGACGCAGACGTGAAATTATGATAGCTTTTCTGCGAGTCACTCAGCGACTCCCGAGATATCCCAAACTAGGACACATCGGTACGCTGATTCAATTGAACGCGAGTGGGTTTTGGTTAGCGCAAGGTAGCGTGTCGGCTAGACCTAAGTATACCCTTTGGCATCTTAGCAAAAGAACAGGTTCGCCCCGGTCAAACAGGCGGGTAACTCCGCCAGAGAGGGGAAACGGTGGTAGTGGTCAACACAGACGGCGTTGTCGTCCGAGCCAGCGCCCGCCAAGCTGTGGTCGCCATGTGAAAGAACTTGTGTGTCGGTCGGCGTCGGATTTGGTATAGCAGCGTAATTAGCCTCGTGTTGCGAGATGTGCCATGTCGCGCCACCAGAAAGATCCCTTGCGCTCTTTCACTCGCGACAAGCGCCGCGAACTCACCCGCCCGAGCCACCTGCCGCTGAAGTCGACCGGGCCGGTGCCCTGATGGCGGTTTCCGAGGGTGCCAGCTACAGCGCCGCCACCCGCCGGCTCTGACGCTGCCACAATGAGACAGTCTCGGCCTGGGTCAGCAGCTTCAACCGCGAGGGCCTGGCCGCCGTGCGCCCCCGCCATGGCGCCGTACCACGCCTCTGCTATGGGGCTGAGGCGCAGTAGCGCATCCTGGCCGAGTGGGCGCGACCGCCCGAACGGGAGCACGATGGCGCGGCAACCCTGTCGTTGAGCCTGTTGCAAAGGCCCGGTAAACTTGATTCCGCAGGCCTACACCGTGGGCGCCCCTTTGGGGCTGTCCGTCTGGTGCGAGGACGAGGCGGGTCCGTTCCAAGCCGTACCGCATCCGGGTCCTTCGTGGCCGCCGCAAGCTCACCCCGCACGAGTACACCCGTGGCGGCACGACCAGGATCCTGACCCTGTTCCATCCCGTTGCCGGCCAAGCGCGATTGTCCTCCGCCGAGCGCTACACGAATGCGGTGCTGCGTCCGCGGTTGCGGGAGCACCTGAACGCAGTTCTCGCGGAGCTCCTGAACAATATCCCGCCGCTACGCGCGGCGTGAGAGGTCCGGCAGGCAGGCCTGAGCCCACCCTTCACCGTGCTCGAGGAGTTGCCGCGACTGCGACTGGTGTGGGACAATCTCACCGGCCACAAGAAGCCCGACCTGGTGCTGTGGTTGGGCGAACGGCATCATGCCGTTGTACACGCCCACGGGTGGCAGCTGGCTCAACATGCTCGGGTCGATCCCGCCCGTGCTCGATCGCCGCGCCCTCGCGGGAAAGGATCCGCGCAGTCGTAGCGAAATTGACCGGAGGTTTGAACAGACGGCCTGCGGTTGGAAGGCGCAGCCAACGCCGTTTGTCTGGCATGGCAAACGCCGGCGCCGTGCAATCGAGCAGATCCATCACGTTGGTTGCTCGGGAGCGTGCACAGGCTAACCGCCTCATCGGCCGAGATCACCGGTACCAGCAGAATGCCAGGTCTGACAGCAACGGCAAATGAACTACTCGAACGCAATGATAGCAGGAAGTAGGAGACAAAAACGAAACAGTAAATCAGGTGTCGGAGAGCGCAAGGCCACTTGGCGATCATGGTTCGGCCGATACGCACTGTCCGTAAAATAGGTCGTCCAGATGCGCGGTCCCAGCTTTCCCTCCTTCGGCATGCCACCCTGTGTGATTTCCCAGGTTGCATTGCCAAGCGGCTCTGTTGCATTAACTGGCGTACTCGAGTTCAATTCGTGCTTGCCCGATGAGGCCGCTATGACATCGTATGGCTTACAGAACGATCTGGAGCATGGGCCTTTGGATCGGATGCATCATCTACAACAGCATAGATTCCTTGAATTTAGGAGTCGACCTCGGTCGAGCAGCCCACCATCTCCATTAGCAGGCATCCCATCACGGTCCGTGAGACCTATTGGTCTAATGTCATCTGCTTGGTGATCCTTCCGATAAGTGGTGTCCAGACCTTCAATGCCCATCCGGAGCCCTAATGGAGTCAAGCACCCGCTATCGAGTACTGAGTGCCCTTCCTCATACCAATCAACAGCGCTGAGGGCCATGATACACGCCCATTCAAGCTCTTCTAGAAAGATTCAAAGGTGGGTGAGAACCGCACAATCGCAAACAAACGCGTTGAGAGCGGCCCAGTTCTCTGTAGCCACTTCGTTAGCTTGACCGGTGCGCAGGATCTCGTCCTTCGATCCTAGCTGATTTAGCTGCTATTCCAGGCATTTCCAGGGAAACTACATGGAATTCGATTCTGTCCCAGTCGACGATGCGCTCGATGCCCGATCAGCATATACAATACGAACCAATGGCTTTGTGCTCAAAAAAGGTAATCGATTCTCAGCCCACGCGATCAGGCAATTGAAATGTGCTGGGATCCAAAAAGTCGTAGCGGTCCGCCTCGAACCGGGAGACATCGACGAGAATGAAGCAGCTCTGCGTCTCGCAGACGTGGTTGCGGGTGAGAATGTCTCCGCGGCCCCACCCTTCAGAGGACGCTCTAACCTCATTGCCAACACACCAGGCGTTCTGGTCCTCGCTCGGCATATTATCGATGCTGTCAACGCGGTAGATGAAGGGTTGACCGTTGCAACGCTACATGCATTCAAGCCGGTTTCCAAGGGAGAGATGGTCGGCACTATCAAGATCATACCTTACAGCGTTCCGGAGGCACGGCTTTCGGATTGCATCCACTTAGCAAACACCGGCCCATCTGCGGTTCGTGTAGCTCCTTACATCATACACAACGTTGGGGTGATCTCGACGCTACTTCCCAAGGCTGAATCTAATACAGTAGATAAGACTCTGAGGGTGCTGTCCGGACGCTTGCAGCCTTCGCAGGCTACGATTTCGATCGCCGCACAGGTTGCCCATGATCCGACGGCGCTGGCGGACGAACTTGTCCGTCAAGGAAGAAGTACAGCAGAACTTATTATCGTCTTCGGCGCATCTTCCATAGTTGATCGGCGGGATGTCGTGCCAGCGGCGCTCGTAACTGCCGGTGGTCACATCGAGCATTTTGGGATGCCTGTTGAACCCGGAAGTCTCCTTTTGATTGGATCTATTGCAGGGAAGCCGGTCATTGGCGCGCCTGGCTGTGCGCGATCACCAAGCGAGAATGGATTTGACTGGGTTCTCCACCGGATTCTAGCGGATGTGCCAGTCACTCGATCCGATATCACTACCCTTGGCGTCGGGGGATTACTGAGGAACGCTGCCATGCGGGACGTGGTGTCACGGAGCGATATCAAGCGGTCCAAGGACCACTGATACCGACTCCCGTTGATTGGACTCCATGTGCCAAGTTAGTTAAACCGATTGCGGGGTGAATGACACCTGCTATGCGCGATCCGTCCAGTTTGTCGTTAGCCCTTAGCGATAAAGAGGTCACACGCGTAATCAATATTCGAATGGTAGTCGCTCTGATTCCTGCGTACGTGTGGTAAGTTGAGTTGTTGGACGCTTCCGGGTCCCTGTAGACTCGACGGCAGCTCGCCGGGTGACACTTGGTTTTCGAGAGTGGGTCTTGAGGGTGTTTCTCTCTCGCTTGGAGGTGACTGAATAGAATGTCAGCACCAGTACGTGACAAGAACTGAAGGGTTCATTGATCGACGGCCCGCTTATGGTTACTTTGCGATCGGCTTCTCAGGTGACGGCTATGTTGTTTATCTCTCTCGAGCCCTTTGCCAGGCGCCAGGGCTCTCGCCCACCATTCTATGGAACGCTCGTGTGAAATGCGCTTGATCAGCGAAGCCAACGGTGAGAGCAATCTCTGCAAGTGTTTGTTCGCGCCTTAGAAGATGAAGTTTCGCTCGCTCAATACGAGCGACCAAGATCCATTGATGCGGCGACACACCTGTCGATGCCTTGAACGCACGGCAGAACCATGATCTCGACATCCCAGCTACGCTGGCCTGGTCTTCTATGGTAATCACTTCTGATAGGTTATCTTCGACAAAATCGAGGACGCGCCGGAGCTTCCACGGAGGAAGGGCAGCATAGGACGCGGAGCCGTTCCTCGTTGAACATGCGAGGCCTGCAATTAGAGCAACACAGAGACTGTCAACATATACTTGGTCAATGGGCTTACCAGACTCGAGTTCCCCTGCAATCATCTGGCCGAGTTGAAGGAGCCGCGGCTGACAGAACATCAGACGGGGTGCCAGTGCCCTCTCCGTATCAATCCCATGGTTAGCCAGAGATACCAAAGCCTCATCGCTCACCCGAAGCACAAGTTGCCGAAGGAAACGGAGTTTGTGACCCTTGACGTGCGCGTCCATGCCAGGTGGAATTATACTTATTGCGCCGCGCACCTTAGAAGTCGCCGTGCACTGGTATGCCTTGCTACTGATCTCGAGTATACCGCCAACCTCCTCCAAAGATATGCAGATTTGAGTAGCGTCAGCCTGCATGAGGGCCTGGATGTCACCGTCGGACCGAACGGCGGTTACAGCAGCAATCATATGGCACGATGACTGTTCGAGGTAATATACCACTTTCCCGTCAGTATAGTGTGGCCAATGGCCGAGCCGGGGCTGGCTTCCGAACGTGCATGAAGATGCGAGGAGTATGGAAGGGTGAGGGCGTGCGACGGTTCGACGACTGAGATCACTCGAGCTGTCGATGGTGACCTGCACTGTTACGTCCTCCAAATTGCACTCGATGATACCGCGCCACATGGTGGAACGAGCATTAAGCTTTGTGAATAAACGTAAGAGATGTTTCCGATACAATCTTCTGTCAGAGGTGATCGAACTTATTCATAGCGGTGCGCGTCGGAAGCAGTCGCCCCGATCCCGGATGGCAGACTGGTACCCTGCCTCAGGGAGGGTGCCCCACTTACATTTTCAAAGCATCATCGTGACCGGTGAGGCCAATATCTCAATTCGCCGGCCTTCGCATGTCATCTGACTTGAGTAGGTCGATGGCGGCACAAGCTGTAAGCTTAGAGTGGAACTGAGCCGATGCTTGTAGAGATCAGAAACCCACCATCATCGAAATTAACTCGGACTAGGCGAATGTAAACTCACCTATGGTAACTACCCTCCTGAGCATTGTAGTGAGAGATCCTGTCCGGGCGTCTGAGAGTCTTTCCTGGGAGGCTGCTGTTATTCTGGCGGTTTCAATCAAGACGGAAACCTGCCGTGCCGCGATCCAAGCTAAGCGATGTCTAGTCAGAAATGACTGCCGAGCTCATGGGCTATCCTGGGCGGCAAGGTCGCTGGCGCTGGCGGTTCTATATCTGGCCCAACATAACGAGAAATCGCAGTCGACCTCGGGGCAATGCTTAGCTCACTTTCAAGCGGCTGCACCTGCATACCTTTAGGCACCCTGACAGGATTATGTTGTCACTGTTACCGGCACCTCCACGAGGCAAGGTAAAAGGATGTTGCTTGTCTCACAGGTTTTCACAGATCCTCACTAGAAATCGAGTACAATGCCATGCAAACTTGCTATTCAAATGGATCGCTACAATCAGTAATGCGATTGCAATCTGAGTGCCTGCTCCATTCTCTTGTCAGAGACCACGTCGAGCAGTCAGCGCGTATGCACCCTTTGCTGTTAAAATGAGACGATTGCGATAAAAGTATGGAGTCCTACATGCTTCGACAAAACGTCGACGAGATTGTCGCTGTTATCGCGGTATTGATTTTTGCTTGTGCAATCATACTCTTACCTTTGGCATGAGTGAAGATTTGCGTTCCGGGGGGCATGTCAGGCGAGGATGTATATTGGCGACATTGACAGACGCGCCCTTGCTGTTTGTACTCTGCTGCCGATAGTACTGGAAGTCGCCGCCGGTTTTGATTGCCCAACGCAGGAAGCACCCACGCATCCCTGGAACTATCAAAGGACGGCCCCATGCATTGGTGCTAAGTTAGCCACGACCCTCTCATCGTTCGTGGGCTGCGATGTTGCCTCAAGATGTCGCTATCCTACCATACGCTTGAAACGCAGGAACAAGTTCACCAGATATGAGCTGTACGGCGGTCGTTTCGAAAAGGGCGATGCACCAATGCTTGCGTGACCGCGGCGCTCCAGGAGCTTCGGCGCCGGGGCAGCGTCCTGCGCCAGACAGGCCTGTGGTCTGCCCCCTGAAAAGTGATCCTCCCTGAAGTATGGCTTTTGAGCCGAAGGAGGACTGAAGATGGGCAAGAAGAGGCACACGGCCGAAGAAATCGTTTCCAAGTTACGACAGGTAGACGTGCTGACGGCACAAGGCCGGACGATGGCCGAGGCCATCCGCCAGATCGGTGTGACGGAGGTCACGTACTACCGGTGGCGCAATGAGTACGGCGGACTCAAATCCGATCAAGTCAAACGGATGAAGGAGCTCGAGCTGGAGAACGCCCGGCTGCGCCGGGCGGTCTCGGATCTCACCCTGGAGAAGCTCATCCTCAAGGAAGCTGCGTCGGGAAACTGGTAGGCCCCGCCCGCCGTCGCGCCTGTGTAGAGCATGTGATCGCCAAATATGGTGTCTCGGAACGGTTGGCCTGTCGGGTTCTGGGCCAGCATCGCTCTACCCAGCGCAAGGTCCCCCAACAGCCGGTGGATGAAGCGGCTTTGACGGCCGACATCATCGCTCTGGCCACTCAGTACGGCCGCTATGGCTACCGGCGCATCACAGCCCTGCTGCGAGACGCTGGCTGGCTCGTGAACAAGAAGCGGGTCGAGCGGATTTGGCGGCGGGAGGGGCTCAAAGTGCCACAAAAGCAACCCAAGAGAGGCCGGCTCTGGCTCAACGACGGATCCTGCATCCGGCTGCGGCCGGAGTACCCCAACCATGTCTGGTCGTATGACTTCGTCGAAGATCGCACCCATGACGGGCGCAAGTTCCGCATGCTCAACGTCATCGACGAGTTCACGCGCGAGTGCCTTGCGATCCGGGTGAACCGGAAGCTGAAAGCCGTCGATGTGATCGACGTGCTCTCGGACCTGTTCATCCTGCGTGGTATTCCAGGCCATATTCGTTCCGACAACGGCAGCGAGTTCGTGGCCAAAGCGGTGCGCGAGTGGATCGCGGCTGTGGGCGCCAGGACGGCTTACATCGAGCCGGGCAGTCCCTGGGAGAACGGCTATTGCGAGAGCTTCAACTCGAAGCTGCGGGACGAGTTGCTGAAAGGAGAGATCTTCTACACTCTGGAAGAGGCAAAGGTGATCATCGAGAGTTGGCGCCGGCATTACAACACGGTGCGCCCGCACTCATCCCTGGGCTACCGGCCACCTGCACCTGAGGTCTTGGTCTCGGCTTCCAAGCTGGCGCCCAGACCGACGCTGAATTAACATCACATACGGATCACCCACATGGGGCAGGCCACCTGACTCCCGATGGCGACGAGCATGCCGGCGAGAACCGCCAGTCGCCGCCCGAACATCCCGATTCTCTTAACCATGGAAACGCGCTCAGCCCCCTGTCACGCTCATGTGGCGGGAGAGGGCCGGGCGGGCGTGGCGCCGGTCGATGATGAAATCGTGCCCCTTCGGCTTGCGGGCGATGGCCTCGACGATGGCCCGATCGAGCAGCTCGTTGCTCTCGGAGGCGCGAACCGGCGCCCGCAGGTCGGCCGCGTCCTCCTGGCCGAGGCACATGAAGAGCTGGCCCGTGCAGGTCAGGCGCACCCGGTTGCAGCTCTCGCAGAAATTGTGGGTCAGCGGCGTGATGAAGCCGAGCCGTCCGCCCGTCTCCTTCACCCGCACATAGCGCGCCGGTCCGCCGGTGCGGTCGGCGAGATCCTCCAGCTCGTAGCGCGCGGCGAGGCGCGCGCGCACCTGGGAGAGGGGCAGGAACTGGTCGATGCGCTGCCCGTCGATCTCGCCCAGCGGCATCACCTCGATCAGGGTCAGGTCCATGCCGCGCCCGTGGGCCCATGCGAGCAGGGATTCGATCTCGTCCTCGTTCACGCCCTTGAGCGCGACGGTGTTGATCTTCACCTTCAGGCCGGCGTTCTGCGCGGCATCGAGCCCCTGGAGCACCTTGGTGAGGTCGCCCCAGCGGGTGATGGCGCGAAACTTGTCGGGGTCGAGGGTGTCGATTGACACGTTGACCCGCTTGACCCCGCAGGCGGCGAGGTCCCTCGCATGGCGGGCGAGCTGCGAGCCGTTGGTGGTGACCGTGAGTTCGTCGAGCGCGCCCGAGTCCAGATGGCGCGACAGGGATCCGAACAGGGTCATGATGTCCCGCCGCACCAGGGGCTCGCCTCCGGTGATCCGCAGCTTGCGCACGCCCCTGTCGACGAAGGCCGAGCAGATCCGGTCGAGCTCTTCCAGGGTCAGCAGGTCGCGCTTGGGCAGGAAGGCCATGTCCTCGGACATGCAATAGACGCAGCGGAAATCGCAACGATCCGTCACCGAAACGCGCAGATAGGTGATTGCCCGGGCAAACGGGTCCATCAGCCCAGAGCTAAAAAGGCTCTCGACTACGTTACCTTGATTGCGCATGGATATCGCCTCTGTTTTATGTATCTCCAAAAAAACGGGACCGCCTCGATAGTTAGAGCTAGGCATCTGCACACAAAGGCTATCCTGGTACAGTGTGGGCGACAATATTGAGACGATGCTAGAACACAACTGAAGATATGCTTCCTAATGTGGTGCCGGACACCATTCTGAGACGTCCCGGTTCCTTGGCTCTGCTTGGAAATTAACGATCGCACTACCGTTCGCGAGATCATTCAATAACGACACATAGTTGTTGAGCTTAAAACTTACATTTTGCTGAAATATTGGGTGTTCTTGAAAGAGCGGTTCACCTGGGTGGGATTAAGGCCTTTTGCTTGCGAAAGATGGGTTGAGCTTGTCGTTGTGTTCGGCAACGGCAGCCGATGATTGAGGCTCTCCAGGGACGGTTACGGAGGCGACGAGCCGCTCTGATCATGGAGGCTGCCTGCACGCTGATCAGGGTCGTGACATGCCACATGGCAGCCGGCCAGGTCCGGCAGAGAGCTCGCCCTACCCGCTGCACACCCCTGACATCATGTTTCCCCGCGGCGGGGAAGACGGTATTAGCGGGGACTGAGACGCCTTCCGGAACCTCGATCCGAGCCGCCGATCGATCGACCGAGATGGACCTGACAGGCTCGCCTCGGACGATCCGAGCCCCTCGGGAGCGGGCCTGAAACAGCAGGGCCTCGTCCAGGATCTTTCGGGACAATCCTCTGGCCACGAACGGCAGGGGGACCTCCGTCGCGCCGCGCTTGCGGACGAGGCGCAGGTGCGAGATCCGGCTTGCTCCGAGGCCGTCGAGGTCGACGCCGAGGCGGGCCAGATACGTCTGTGCCTCGATGCTCAGAAACTCGCCGCAGACCTTGTGCCGGGGCTCCGCATCGCGTTCCAGCAGAAGGACCGGACGTCCAGCCTCGGTCAGGATGCAGGCTGCCGACGCGCCAGCCAGTCCGCTGCCGACGATCACGATCTCCTCGACGCCTCCGCCGTTCATTTCAACCGGCTCACGCAGAGGCGGAAGGAGGGGTACCAGCGGATCCGGGCCGCCCCGGGTTCGAGCCCGGCTGCGGCCAGGATCTGCTCCCAGTCCTTCCGGCGGAAGCTGCGGGCGATCGAGATCGGCCCGTCGTGCCGGACGAAGCGGTGCCAACGCGCCGCCCAGGAGAGAGCGCGGAAGAAATGGAACGGAATCGGATGGCGGTAGAGGTCGGCGATGAACCAGCCGCGTGCGGCGGTCCGCTCCATCCAGCGCACGAAGCCCACGACCTCGTGGTCCGACATGTGATGTGTCGTCTGCGAGCAGATGATGAAGTCGATGGGTTGCTCAGGGCGAAAATCGAACACATTGCCGGTCCGGAAGTCGATGGGGACATCGGCAGGGGTCGCTGCGCGCGCAATCGGCTCGCTCATGGGGTTGAGATCGACCCCGATCAGGTCCACGGGGCGCCCGCGGCGCCGGCTCCAGGAACGGATCCGCCGCAGCAGGTCCCCGTATCCATAGCCGACGTCCAGGATCGTCACGCGGTCGCCGGGTTTCAGGTGACGGGTGGCGTGATCGAGCCATTTCAGGACGGGTCCATGGGTCATGGTGACGACATTGACCGTCGCCAGATCCTTCAGGCAGGCGCGGTAATCGTCGAGGCTGACGGACTCGGTGTCCATCCATTCCGTCTCGGGACTGCGCTGGGCGAAACTCCGGCTCATGGAGGCCTCTATCCGGCGAGGGTGAAGCGGAACGTCTCGGCCGCCAGTCCCGGTCCGAAGGCCATGCCGAAACCGTTCGAGCTCGGGGGAGCACCCTGCATGATCCGGCCCAGGACGAACATCAGCGTGGCCGAGGACATGTTGCCGAAGTCCCGCAGCACGCCGCGGGACCAGCGCAGGGCGTCCGGGGAGAGATCGAGGCCCTGTTCGACCGCGTCGAGGATCGTTCGCCCGCCGGCGTGGACGGCCCAAAGATCGAATTCGTCCTTGCGCTGACCGCGCAGGATGCCGCCCTCGTCGTTGCGGGTGGCCTCGTGGCGCAGCGCCTTGGCAATCTGCTGCGGGACCTCTCCGGACAGGCTCATCTCGAACCCGGCATCGCCGATCCGCCAGGTGATCAGGTCGCGGGTGTCGGGGATCGTCGCGACGCGGAAATCCTTGAGCGCGATGCCTTGCGGATCCGCCGACACGAGGCTGGCCGCGCACCCATCGCCGAAGAGCAGGGCGCTGAGGATCACCTCGAGGTCGGAGGTCTCCTGAAGGTGGAGCGTGCAGAGCTCCAGATTGACCACCAGGACCCTTGCCTCCGGCTCGGACCGGACGATGTGATGGGCCACCTTCAGGGCATTCACGGCAGCCGCGCAGCCCATGAATCCCACCATGGTCCGCTCGATCGAGGGGTTGAGCCCCAAGCGCTCCATGATCTGCTGATCGAGCCCCGGTGCGGTGAAGCCGGTGCAGGATGCCACCACCATGTGGGTGAGAGAGGATAGGTCGTCGTTCAGCTCGAGCGCCTCGACGGCCTGCTGGGCGAGATCGACGGCATGGGTCTCGAAACGCTGCATCCGGGCGCCGGTCCCGGCAAACGCGCCGGGCCGGAAAAAGCCCTCCCGGTCGGCTGCCGCCTCGAGGTTCTCGCTCGGAGACAGGGTGGAGTAGCGATGTTCGATGCCCGACCGCTGAACCATGCGGCGGAAGATCAGCTTGTTTTTTCGATCGGGGAGAAACTGTTCCACGAAGCCGATGAAGGTCTGATGGACGTCATGCTGCGGGACGGCAGTGCCGATCCGGTTGATATACGCGGTTGTCATGATCCACTCGAAATTCGTCAGATCCATTGACGCCTAGAACACGTGTCAGCCGCTTCATATTCATGCCGCGAGTATCGACAGCTCCGCTGGCAAATGACTGCGGTAGTCGCCGTTTCAAACATGCATTCCCGAAATAACCGATTGTCGAGTTGGATATATGGTGCTGCAATGATCTGCATCCTGTAAGATCTTGCAGGCTGACATAGCGATGGAACCGCCGCATATTAAATGTGAATCGCGCGCAGTTCGCTCCTGGTTCGTAACTGTGCCCCACTGCGTCGCTTGTACAAGTTTATATAGCGCGCTGTAGCACGACGTGGCAGCCATGATGTTCATCCGAAATTGGTGTTCCCAGCGACTAGGAACATCTTAAGTGGCCAACGTCGGTCCATATTGAATTATGACAGACCAAGTACTTAAGCCGGCCCCCGAGGCAACTGAGAAAATACGGAGTTAGGCGCTCGAGTATGTCTATACTCATCATCATGCTACCCTGAACTTAAGCTAGCGTCCTATTGCTTGTGCACTCTCTGCCAAATGACTACCCTGCCATGAACAACATTCTCAGCAAAATCGAAGCCTACAAACGCCGGGAGATCGCTGCCGCGAAAGCGGCGGTTTCGCCGCCCGAGATGGAGCGGCGCGCCCGCTCGGCTGCTCCGGCTCGCGGATTTGCTGGTGCCATCGAGCGCCATCTTGCCGAGGGGCGCCCGGCCCTCATCGCCGAGGTCAAAAAGGCAAGCCCATCGAAGGGACTGATCCGCGCCGACTTCGACCCGCCGAGCCTCGCCCGGGCCTATGCCGAGGGCGGCGCCACCTGCCTGTCGGTCCTGACCGACGAGCCGTCCTTCCAGGGCAAGCCCGAGTACTTGGCTCAGGCCCGCGACGCATCGGGCCTGCCGGCCCTGCGCAAGGACTTCCTGTTCGAACCCTACCAGGTCTATGAGGCCCGGACCTGGGGGGCAGACTGCATTCTTGTGATCATGGCGAGCGTCACCGACGACGAAGCTCGCGTCTTGATCGATACCGCCCATGATCTCGGCATGGACGTGCTGGTGGAAGTGCACGATCGGGCGGAACTCGACCGTGCCCTGCCCCTTGGCACCAGGCTAGTCGGCATCAACAATCGGAATCTACGCACCTTCGAGGTATCGCTCGGCGTCAGCGAGGAGTTGGCTCCTCTGATCCTGGCGGACCGCATTGTCGTCGGAGAAAGCGGGATCTTCACGCTCTCCGACATCGAGCGTCTGTCGAGGGTCGATATCCGCACGTTTCTTGTGGGCGAGAGCCTCATGCGTCAGGCGGATGTGGCGAGCGCCACGCGAAAGCTCCTGTTCGGCGAGGCGGCACGAGCACGCTAGTTTCCGTTTTCTCTGGTCGCTACTCAGCCGCGTCGGCATACCGGCAGAGTCGCCAGACACTGAATCCAATCTAGAACAGCAATCGCTAGCCGGAGAGATAGTTCACGATTCTATAAACTTTAGCCTGACGAAGGGAAGCTCGTTAGGATCGGGAGCCTGGGCGCCCAACTCGGGGGGTGTCCTACAGATACACTCGCTGTGCCTTTCCATCTGAAGGACAAGATCGTGAGCCCAAAGCAGGAGACTCCACCCAATGTCGCAGGGATTGAGCATGAGCAACTTAACGTTGCCGAGGGCAGGGGGATTGCGATTACAAACACCGCGCAGCGCTGCTCTCGTTGAGACACATCCCGAACCTGGACCGGCAAAGCTGAAACAGCGAGCCTACCGCCGATACCACCACGCTCAACCTAGGTTGCTGCGTCGCACCGCGAACCAGTACTTTGGGTACCTGGATCAGGTGCGCCAGCTGCTGGCGGCTTAGGAGCGGTCCATTCTACGGCTCGAGCAGCGACACTGGTATCAGAACCGTTCGCTCGCTGGACGGCTGCAACCGTTCAAATTAGGGCAGCGCGTGCCTTCCGGCGACCAGCAGAACATCAAAGGGTCCGGTGGCCTCCTCAAGGCCCACATCGGCAACGATCTGAATGTTGTTGGACGCCCGCAGCGGTGCACGACGCGGGCCGATCAGAACGGTCTCGTAGCGATCGGCGGCCGGGATATAGGCGTTGGTCTCGGCAAACACGTCGACCGGGCCGGCCACGTCCAGCGCCTGAACGCCCTCCTGGATCACGATTCCAAGTCTCTGAACCGACATTGATGCTCTCAACGGTTGTTGTCACTAAATGCTGGGGTGTTGTCCTGATGAGCCGGCTCGGCGGTGTTGCTCGCACAACCGGCAATCGCCATAAAGAACACCATGATCGCTCCGCCGCGCCAGTCTCAACTCCCTGCCGGCGGAATCCCGCTGCAGGCTACATGCACGGCTGCTCAAGAAGAGCAGTCAGCTTCAAAAGCTACACTCAAGTGATGTGGTGACCAAACATTGATACTGGCTCCTCTACCACAATTCGGGTTGTTCCGACTTTCTAAAACAGTATCGCGACCAAGGATCTAAAGGAGCGAATCGTGTTACGAGAATTTTCCGAACGCATCCGAGCAGAGCTTCCACCATTGCAACGAATTTGCGTCGCCGGGCCTGGCGCTATCGGCATTACGCTAGCAACCCGGATGGCGTTGAATGGACTTCAAGTGACCATTGCGGCGCGCGGTCAGAGCCTCAATGTTATTCAAGAGAATGGCTTGCAGTTAACGGATGTGTACGGCAAACACACGGTTCGGGTTCCGGTTGCAGAAGGGCCAGATATACCTCCGCAAGATGTCGTTTTTCTTAGCTCGAAGGCCCAAGATCTAGCCTCAATAGCGTCCTGGACTCAGAATCTCATTGGGCCGGATACAATCATCGTTCCCGTGATAAACGGAATTCCTTGGTGGTATTTCGAGGGTGAGGCAGGTCAATACAGCGGCAGGAATGTCAAATCCGTCGATCCTGACGGCTGTCTAAAGCGGCTTCTACCTTCGGCTCATGTAATTGGTTGCGTCGCGATGTTCACAGCAGACCGGCCCGCACCAGGCACAGCTCGTAGCTTAAATCCTTTACGATTGATTATCGGAGAAATCGATAACGAACCCCGAGTTCGTACGGAAGCGCTCGCAAAGATACTGATCAGAAGTGGAATCGAAACGCGCGTGAGTGAGCGAGTTCGAGATCCGCTTTGGACAAAAGTAATTGGCAACCTTGTATTCAATCCGCTGTCTGTCGCAACGGGAGCGACGCTGCGGGAACTCGCTGGCGACTCTTCTCTAGCACATGTCAGCCGGCAACTGCTCAATGAAGCGCTGTTGGTTGCAGCCTCTTTTGGAGCACGCGTTGAAATGTCACCAAGGCAACTTCTCGATTTTACCAAGAGCATGGGCGACGCCAAAACCTCAATGCTTCAGGACTACGAGATGGGGCGTCCGCTAGAACTTGCGGCAATTGTTGACGCTGTACTCGAGTTCGCTGACCTTCAGGGATTGCCGATGCCATTTACCCAGAGCGTCACAACAATAACCCGCTATAGAAGCTTGACTTCGACCGGCCAGCGGTCTGGGTGATGCATCATATGCGATGGTGCCGAACGCCAGTCACATCAGTTGCCATGACGAAGACACGGCGAGCGATGCCGTTGTCGCTCCTCCGTTCACTAGGGTTTCCAATTCGATCGATCGGTAACTTCACGTCGGCTCCCGCAGTGGGTCAATGGGCAAGCATATGATTGATTTACAACTTCGTGATGGCTGCAGGGCATCCACATTATGAGACCTTTGTTAACTCGTACATAAGGTACGCAAATTCGGAATAAGGGAGTACCAGAGCTGCCGTATGCCGTCGCGCCGCAACAGGCTTGATGTAAATACTAACCCGAATCGGAAATTCCGGAGACTCTTATGCTGGTAGCATTTTTCCTTTCTAGGATCGCTAACTACCGACAGTACCGCCGCACCATCTTCGAGCTATCTCACTTCTCTGACCGAGAGCTTGATGACGTGGGCCTTTCCCGCTCCCAAGTTTATAACTTTTCTCACAAGAATGCTCGAGATTGAGTGCGTGCGATACTGCTTGCTGACTTGCCCGCAATGGGTGTGAGCCAAGTCCTGGCGTTATTGTGAGAGTTATTCGCCCATGAACTACCTATGGAATCCGATAGACGCAAAAGGTTGATTTCGTCCTGAAACCTGCAGACTAAATCCTGACAACCATATCGCGGGAGGTGTAGATGGACGGAGTTCGCTTGCTTGCCACTCAAGCCCTATACTGCCTGTTTCCGTCCAATTCTAGAAGCGCTCTTTCGCTCGGATAATGTCGCCTTTGGAAACGAACCGTCGTGAACAGGTTCTATGAGAAGTGCAACCGGCGTGTCATGCCTGCGGGTGATGGTGACTGCGAGTGCGACGCTAACCATCAAACCGAGCAACTGATCGAGGACCATGGGCGCGGCTATGTTCTGACGGCACCTCCGCTCAGCGACCCAGGCTGAAGCAGATGGACGATTGGCCGGAGCCCATGCCGACCCGAGACGGGGGACGGCTGAGTGCGGGCGAGGGCGGTACGACTGAGCCAAACGGAGTGGCCGCACGCCACCGGTGCAGGGTTGGAGGACTGGTTACTGATCAGCCCTAATGATCTTCACGCAGGTAGTGGAACATAGGGCAGTGTCCGTCACCGTAAGGAGGTGTGCGATGGTCGGCGACGTGTGGCGACTGACGCATTTGACAACCGAGCAGATGGAGGAGCGTCGCCTAGTGGCCGCGACGCTGTTGCGCCAGGGACAGCTTTCGCATGCCAAGATCGCGCGGCATGTGGGGGGCAGTCGCGCCAGTGTCTGCCGCTGGGCCGATACCGTGGCCCAGGAGGACCCGCGCGGTCTGACAGCGCGATCCATCCCGAGACCATCCCCCGCGTCGATGACAAGGCCTTGACGCGGCTCGGCGGGCTACTGGAGTGGGGTGCCATAGCGGCGGACTTTGCCACAGAGCGCTGGACCCTTAAGCGCATGGCAGCCATGATCGAGCGCGAGTTCGGGTCCACTACCCCCGCGCGATCTGGAGCGACTCCTGAAGGCGCATGGCTTCAGCGTGCAGCGTCCTGCCACAAGGGCCAAAGAGCGGGATAGACTCGTGATCGTGGTCTGGCCCAAGCGGGACTGGGTGGCATTGAGAAAGGGCATACCGGGAGCATCGGACTCTGGTCCTCTGGGACGAGACCGGGCACAGCTTCCGCATCCGGTCGGGCACGACCTGGGCGCGGCGCGGGCTGACCCGGTGCTGCAGCGGGTGGACAAGCGGCGCGGGGTATTGAGCATCGTGGCGGTCACGCCAGACGGACGGCTGGTTACCCGCCAGTTTCGCACCAGCGTCTCAAGTGAGACCGTGATCTCGGTCCTGCGCTTCTTCCGCCGCAGGATCGGCACGCCGCTGCTGGTGGTGTGGGATCGGCTTGTTGCCCACCGCTACCGAGCAACCACGGCCTACTTTGCGGCCCAGCTCAGTCAACGACCTGCACCGGCTTGCCCGGCGCGAGTTCGGCCGCCTCAAACGTCACACCAGATGATCGTCCGCTGCCTCCGCCATGCAGACCTCTCCGTTACCTCATCCCGTGAAGATCATTAGGACATTGCCATAACCGCCAACTCTACTTCTCGCGACCTTGGCACGAATTGACGTGCTGCTGTCCTGATAAGTGAGCCAAGCCGTGTTGCTGGCTCAAGCTGAGATCACCGAAGATAGCACCCAGGTCACGCAACTGCACCGCTTCGAGACCGCAGTTGGTGTGGGCCGACTAGTAGCAACAGCATTGCGTTCGCCTATCAGTTCGTGACCTGGCGGAGGCTCGCCCGAACAAGGAATTCATCCAATGTATGATGTTGTCGCCGGTATCACTGTTCCGGACAGTACCATCGCACGCGCTGCCACCCAACTCGTCCGGGATACAGAGGACGACTTGCTTTACAATCATAGCCGTCGCGTTTTCTTTTGGGGCGCGCTCGCCGGTGAGCGCCGCGGCCTCAAATATGATCCCGAGTTGCTGTATCTGGGCGCGATGTTCCATGATATGGGGCTGACCAAAGCCTATTCGAGCCCTAACCTGCGCTTTGAGGTCGATGGCGCTAATGCGGCGCGGGAGTTCATGAAGGGCTACGGTGTTCCCGAGCGAGATATCGAGGATGTTTGGACCGCGATCGCACTTCACACGACGCCTGGCATCCCCGAACACATGCGTCCGACCATTGCGCTCGTAACTGCCGGTGTCGAGATGGATGTTCTCGGTGTTGGTTATCACGACTTTACGCATGAGCAGCGTGACCATGTATGCACGCACCATCCACGGGAAGCCAATTTCAAGGAAAGCATCATCGATCACTTCGCGGAAGGTGCCATAATGAAACCAGAGACCACGTTTGGCAATGTAAAAGCGGACGTGCTGGCGCTGAAAGATCCCAACTACAAGCGGATGAATTTCTGCTCAATTATACTTGGCTCCGCTTGGCCGAGCTAACGTCTACGTGGCAGAGATCACTCCTGGAACCTATCTTAAAGGCGAAGCCAGTGTGCAAAGGCAGCACCAAGGACTCTATCGCTGACCCCACGCGATGTGACCGGACGTAGATCGTTCGAGCCGCTCTCTCCAGTGGACGACAGTTCGAGCCTGACCTTCATCATGGCTACTGGCTCGCCTGTGATGTCTCTAACGCGAGGCCAAGACAATGAAAACTACGATGTTGAAACAAATCTTCGGTGCGATCGGCATCGCAATCACACTTGGGATTGCGGATGGGCGCGCATATGGGTCGGAGCAGAAGGCAACGAACACGGCTTCTCAGGAAGTTGAAGGGTCCACCCTGCATGAGACGGTGACACCTGTCTTCCAGCGCTTGATTCCCAACATCTCAGGACGACGCATGGTTGCCGTCGTGGTGACCTACCCACCGGGCGCGAAGTCGCCGGCTCATCGTCACGCCCCCTCAGCCTTCATTTACGCTTACGTGCTGTCAGGTTCCATTCGCAGCCAGATCAATGGAGGGGCGCCCAAAGTATATCAAGCTGGTGAAGGCTTCTATGAGGATCCGGGATCACATCACCGGGTCAGTGAGAACGCGAGCGCCAGTGAACCCTCCAGTATGCTGGCGGTCTTTATCGTCGACCCCAAAGAGAGTCCTCTGACAGTCCCGGAGCGTCAATAGACGTCGCCGCGGTTAAGCCCTTCTCGCAAGTAACTTAAACTGACAAGAGACAGCTGCGTCCAGAGATCCAGTTGGGACAAAGTCAAGCATCCATCATGGCTTGGTGTGTGCATAAGTTCGGCCCTAGAAGCAATTCAGCGCGAGCCGTTGGTGACCTACCTCCTGTCAGATGTCACAGACTGACGTGGTGACGAGACTGTTCCATACTTCAAGTGGATCACATCCTCCCGCATCCCCTCTGTACGTGATCCCAACTTTGCGTCCCGGCCGTGCTATGCGCCGGGGCGCTTTTTTGTATACTACTTGATCTTGTTCGGAGCGGGCAGCCCACTATCACACTCCGAGATGAGAGTAGAACCTCCTTCACAGAACTGATGTAGCACCATTATTGTGAGTTCGCGGGTCCCCATTGCACCAGCTCGAATAATGCAGCTTGCCAGCGGTCAGGATCCACCAAACGAAACTGACGATGCTGATCTCTAGCTCTGGCAGGGGCGCGGGGTTAAGCTGATGGTGGCTGATCTGTGACCAGACCAACCGAACACACCCAGCTTGGCAGAGGAGCCCTGGTGGACCCATCCTTTCAGGCCGGCGGCAAGGGAGTTCAGGACCTCCAGGTGCTGTGGGAGGACGGCGATCGCGCACTCTGCCGACGCCCGAGCCAAATCGATCAGACCACGGTGCTGGCGGTGGTGCCCGTCGCGGAGCACCCGTCCCCCGCCAGCGTTGATCGCCTCGCGCACGAGCTTGCCCTCAAGGACGAGCTCGACCCCACCTGGGCGCTGCGCCCACTTAAGCGCGAGCGCGAGCGTGGCCGGACCGTGCTGGTGCTGGAGGATTCCAGCGGCGAGCCGCTCGCCCGGATCCTCGGCGCTCCCCTGCCGGTGGCGCAGTTCCTGCCGCTGGCGATCGGCATCGCGGCAGCGCTCGGCCAGGTTCACCAGCGCGGCCTGATCCGCAAGCAGATCGTTACAAACAGAAAGGATTGAACTTCGCAACCGAGCAGGATCCAGAAGCCGTCCGCGTCGAATTCCGCCTCCCGCCTTTCTGCAGGAACGCGCACGGTGGAATGCTCGACCTTTGGCGAGTCAAGGTCACGTTTGACAACGCAGGCCCGCTCCGCATTGCGCACGCTGAACTCGATGGCTTGGCTCTAAAACCTCGGGATAGCACTTACCTTACCGCAAGGCCGGGCAGTGATGCCGGAGACTCTCAGGGCCGTCGGAATGTGCTGAAGAAGTGGCAGAGCCGCCAACAGTGGCAGGGCACTGGAGCACAGCAGACAGGAGCGTCGTAACCACCGGCAGAGGCCTTGAAGCCGAGATTGTCTAAGCCAAGCACGCAACATCGAGTCCTTTACGTGCGGAGGAGCTTGCCTCGGGATTGATGATGCACCAGCTGATCTATGCTTTAAGTTGATGGAGCGCCCGCTGCAGACATGATACTCAGCGGCTCAAAGGGGCGGCTGGTCAAGATGTCTCCAATAGGTTTGCCCAAGCGGGATCGTCTTGACCTTCGCGTTTGATAAACCAATAGCTCGTGTCACTCCAAGCCAGAACGGCCGGGGTCCTATTGTCGAAGACGAGATCGCTCAATGTGGTCCGCACGAGCAAGACCGCATGCCCCATACCGTCCTGATCGACAACCACCGCCATCCGCAGCGGGCGGCGCACCAGACCCTGCTCGATGAGGCGCTTGCGTTTTACAAGCTAGAAGTCCTCGCAGTCGCAGTAGCCGTCCTCGGAGAAGTCCCAGTGATCCTCGATGCCTCAATGCTCCATGTCAGTCATCGGCTTGATTGTGGCGTTGACCTGCTCCGTGACCTCTCGCAGCAGAGCCAGCCTTCGTCGTAAGCGGCACCTCGACCGGGTCGGAAAGATTAATGGCGCACTCGGAGGGTATCCTCCGGCAGAGGGCCTGCCAAGCATGAGGTGAATCGACCCGGCCAGTCATTTGGTCGGGGTTTGGGCCCTTTGACTGCCGGAAGGTCAGATCTGGTTGCATTACCGCCGCAGGCACCGGTTTTGGGATTTCGAATCTATCTGCGCGGGCCGGGCACAGCCGAGGTGTCATAATGCGGTGAGCCAGGAGAGTTGCCAGAGCGACGCTCCTCCGAATGCTGGCATGTCGCGGCCTGTTGACCACCGAGCTCAGGCTGAGTCGGTTGCACGTCCGCTTAGTCTCTGCTGCACTGGAGCGGTCCGTTGACCTGCCCCCATCGACTGGATGTAAGCCGCTATGGGCATCGCCAGCAACACCTGAGTCCCGGCCTTCAGGATGTGGCCCTCTATGGTGTCGCGGGGCCAAGGTTGTCCATCCTTACAAAGGGCTCCGTGAGGTGACCGCTCTGTGTTCGACATTCGGAGATGACGCGAGGTCTCGATCGGCCTGCAAGTCCGGATCGTCAGCATGGAGGAACTGCGCCGCGGCGCTGCGATCAAGCTCACGGAGAACCCAGCGCCTGGATCGACGTGACATTGACAACTTC
Organism: Microvirga terrae; assembly: GCF_013307435.2. Lineage (NCBI taxonomy): Bacteria > Pseudomonadati > Pseudomonadota > Alphaproteobacteria > Hyphomicrobiales > Methylobacteriaceae > Microvirga > Microvirga terrae. The sequence continues at coordinate 248,437 of NZ_CP102846.1, read as the reverse complement.
ATCTTGACCTCCTTTGAGCTGGGTTCGCACAGGTGCGGCATGAATTTGACAGCGAGAATAAGCCGGTAAGCGCCCGAGGCTCTACTATACGCAGGTTAGACGAGGCCGTATGTAGGTTGGTCTGAAGCCTGCCAACGGCTTGGCCCATCTATCCTTTGGTGTAATGATTAGGCATTCCGTTACTGCAGCGCAAAGTGCTGGACCCACGATCCGTCACCCATGGCTCTGTACGATTCTGTCGCGCATCCGGGATCGCGGAGCTTGCCCTCGGATCTTGGTACATGCTTTATCGGTAGACCAAGATCCACGCGGCCGTCGACCGGCGAGGCCTATGAGGCCGACCGCCATAGCGGGTCGCGATCCGGCGCCAAAGCTTGAGCTTAGCGAACAGGTTCGCAACCTTATGCCGTCGCCGATCAGCACCCTGTCATAGGCGATAGGCCCTTGTGGCTCCTAGTTGGCGGAATGCACGGCGTGATGTCCTTCTCGACAAGATTTGCCCGGGGCCAGTTGCTCTCGTTGCCTCGGTCGGCAATCAGGGTTGCGCACGCTAGCTGCGCTCCCACAAGGAACTGAGCGTCCTTATGGTCGCTCATCTTGGCCCTCCGACCACAGCAGATACTCCTGCCGCAGGTGCTCGATCACGTCAACCCGGTACGCGACCGCGCGATTGGCCACTTTCCTGGGACGGGAGGAGCGGTTTTCCACTGCACTTGGCTCCTCCCCCTGTAGCTGGCCAGCCACTTGCCAGCAGTCGGCTCGCTGATGCCGAAGCCTTGGGCCGCCTCTGGGGTTGGCTAGCCCTCCTTGATGATGAGGCGGATCATTTCCGCTCCGCCCAATCAGGTCGTACGGGCATTCTGGTGCGGGTTGTTCATTCCTCAGGTTCATGGGGTGGATCGTGTGGCAACGACCACCTTAAGGCCGCCACACGGGATGAATAGCCTCCTCAGATCTCACCGCTAGGCCGCCGCTCAGCCAGTCACGTAATCGATGTCCTGTTTTAATGCGCCGATGTCCATTTCCGCTATAAGATGCGCATAGAAGGAAAAGCAGTCTCTCTCTAAAGTCGGCCACACGAAATTGGGTACGCCGATGATCATCACAGATGGTATCAAGATCCCTGACAGCAAAATGGCACGCGAAGTCACTCAGATCGTCCGGCTCATGGAATCAGATCTGCTCTTCAATCATTCCACCCGAGCCTACTTTTGGGGCGCACTCGCCGGGCAGCGGAAGGGGCTGAAATACGACCCGGAACTGCTGTATACGGCCGCCATGTTCCACGACATTGGACTTACGCAAAGCTTTCGAGAGAGCCAGCTTCGCTTCGAAGTGGACGGGGCTAATGCCGCCCGTGACTTCCTGCAAAGCCACGGCATCGCTGAACGTGATATTGACAAGGTTTGGACAGCCATAGCTCTCCACACAACCCTCGGAATTCCTGAACATATGGATCCGGAGATCGCTCTACTGCAGGATGGCGTCGGAATGGATGTAGTCGGTCTTGGCTACGAGAAATACACAGATAATCAACGTGACACGGTAGTTGTTGCCTACCCACGTGGTAGAGACTTCGAGCACAGGATTATCGACGCATTCTATCAGGGACAGAAACATCGGCCTGCCAGTACCTATGGGACAGTCAACGAAGATGTTATTGCGTACAAAGATAAGAACTTTCACCACAGGAACTTCTGCAGCATGATCTCTGCCTCACTTTGCATGCACAGAGATCATCAAGACAGTTGAGAACAGGCGTTGGACGGCTCTACGCCTGTACTTGCGCCGCCGGCTTCTGACCTTCAGTCACGCGAGATCATCGAACTCTTCCGAGTTGGAAGGGCCCTAGAATTTCGCTGCATCTGTCGAACCTCCAAAAGGCCGCCATATGGACCGTCGCTTATTGGTGCTCGCACTAGGAATGTTTGCGATGGGGACCGACAACTTTGTCGTTGCCGGAATCCTACGTAGCGTTGCTGAGTCATTGCACACATCCATCAGTCTCGCCGGCCAGATGGTTACCGTCTATGCATTCTCGTTTGCCGTTATGGCGCCAGTGATGGCAGCCATAGCGGCTAGATTGCCAAGGAAGCTTCTCTTAGTATCGGCACTTGGGATTTTCGTCACTGGCAACGTGATCAGTGCACTTGCATTGAATCTGAATACGGTACTTGTCAGTCGCGCGCTCGCTGGTCTCGGTGCAGCCATGTTCGCTCCAACGGCACTCGGGGTCGCTACGTCGATCTCCGACCCTCAAAAGAGGGGACGTGCGCTGTCCACGGTAACGGCTGGTCTCGCCGGAGCGACTGCGTTGGGAGCACCAGTAGGGACGTTTATTGGTGGATTCGGAACTTGGAGAAGTACTCTCTGGTTCGTTGCGTTCTTAGGGTTCGCCTCAATGGTCGGTGTATGGACGATGCTTCAGTCGCCCCCTCAACCGGCGCCCGTCACAATACGTGAAAGGCTCGCTCCCCTCCGTGACGCGCGAGTTGCACTGACCTTACTCACTACGCTATTCGCCTTCGGCGGGTTCCTGATGGTTTATACATATGCAGGCCTCGTTCTCGATCGCGTCACGGACGGCGATCAAAGGTTGCTAGCGGGAATGTTGCTCTTCTGGGGAGTGGCCGGCATTGTCGGCAACATTGTGGCTGGGTACCTCGTGGATCGTTATGAGAGCCGCAGAATCATCAATATCGGCCTAGTCGTGGGTCTCATAAATTTTTGTATACTGCCGTGGGTGTCAGCCCATACGGTGACCGCCGCAATCGCACTGGTGACCTGGGGACTGTGCGGCTGGGGCCTGATTGTCCCCCAGCAGCACCGATTGGTTCATATTGCACCTCATGTTGCTCCATTGTTACTTGCCCTCAACAACACCGCCACGTACTTCGGACTTGCCTGCTCAGGAGTTCTCGGCGGTGTCGCAATCCTCATCATCGATCCCCACTATCTCAGTTTAGCCGGCGCCGGATTGATTGCATTCGCTCTGATCCTTGCCGAGGCTGCGCACTCCCGCATTATGCGCAAGAGCCACAAAGACGGCCCAGCCGCTAAGCTTGCTTCAGAATACTGAGGCGGGAGCCACGGGAGTACGCGGCCCGTCTCCTCACAGGAACTCAATTTCGCTCAGTAACCACGATAAACGGTTAGGGGCGTACCTTAATAATGCAAATAAAAACCGCCTCCTTAATAGATAAAAAACTTTGATGATCAATTACTATGGAGTTTCCTTATACGCACCCTGGTCAAAGTGTGGTCAGAGGTGGCAAGCACTCATATAAGGCGTTGCCTGCCAGCCCACTTTCAACACATCGAAGCAGCTGTCAGATCTCACAGCGTGACGCGCCGATGAGGCACGCCCATCTTTGTAAGCGGTGCTTTCTCCTGAGCGATGTCAGAGCAGCTGTCAGGCCCGAATTTCGCGGTTTAGACCAGCAGCAACGATGTCGTTGCTAGTAGCTCAGAAGGTATGAGGCCCGTTGCTATTCGGCCATCACTGGCTTCCTCCGCGAGGAAGGATCACATGATGTCGGCAGACAAGAACAACTCTCGTTCGTCGAAGCGGCAGGATCACACACCCACAAATCCGCATCCCGCTGAAGCCGAGGAGCGATTACCTGTGCTACCTGATGTGACAGAGCAGCTAGCACTCAGGGCACACCAAGAAGCAGTGCTCGATGAAGCGATCGAGGAGACGTTCCCTGCAAGCGACCCCATTTCGCCTATTTGGGTCAGGCAGACAAAGATCTAAGCTAGTTGCGGGTCAGTTCCAAAGCCTAAGCGACCCGGTAGCTGGCCTTTCCGGAAATCGTCAATGCAGCGCCGCGCCGGAGGGTAAGAGGCATGCGATTTGTTGAAGAGTTGCTACCCAAATCAACCGCGCGATTGAACACTATTGGCCAGCGTGCGCGTCTTGTTGAAGCGGCTGACCTCCTATCCGGCCTCGGGAAGCGCATGATTGTCATATGTGACGAAAGTGGGAGGATGGTCGGTGTGGTAACGCGAACAGACATAGTGCGCCAGTTTAGGTTGAGCTTCGAGCGCCCCGACGCTGCTACATGTGCGACAGCGATGACTGCTGACGTCGTATTCTGCTACCCTTCCGATCCTGTTTCGAGTGTCTGGGAGACGATGAAAGAGCTTGGCCTCAACAACGTACCGATCGTTGATGCTTCCCACCATCCGCTTGGCTTACTGGATGCTCGAGACGCGTTGGAGTTGCTCATGTCTGAATTCGAACTTGAGGAACAGATGATCATAGACTATGTAGCAGGATATGGTTATCACTGAGGATCAACGAGATCTACCAGAATTAATGCTCCTTGGTAGGCCGAGTTATTGATCGGGCGACCTCCCATTGCGCAGTTATTTCACCCGCACATCCATGCCCCACTATTGTTGTGAGATGGTGTTATCTCGTATTGGAACCAGCCCGGAAAACGGATCGGCGCAACTACACTCAGTGCCGGCATGCTGCATCACGGCGCTTTTAAGCGAATGCGTCATCGACGTAAGCTGGATCACGCACAGCTTCACCAGCGCTAGGCGGAGCGCAACTGCGATCCTGCCGGGCTATAATGCAGTCGCTCAAAAATGATCGGACTTACGGCTAACTCACTCCGCTAACACCCAGGTTCAGACAATTGGCGCACTGTTCGCTAATGCTAGGGCGATACAGGCAAGGCTCAGCATGATGATAAGACTGCGCTCGGCATGTGGGAAAGAATATCGGCTACGTTGATCCTGCCGCTTGTCGGCAACGAGAGTGCCGAAAGCGTTTCAGCTATCATTATTTTGACAAATGCAGAACTCCAGAAGATAGAAATAGCCTGGAGGTCTCGACGCTTTGTTGTGGCGATGAATACTGTACTCTATCAGTAGGGATTAGCATCCCAGACAAGGGGATTGGTGCAGATGCAACCTTTCTTGGCCTGGTTCACAAGACTGCATCGAAGGCACAGTGCGTCAAGTGAGCAACTGCCACATGGGTAAGAATTGCCGGAACTGCGTGCTGCGCGAACGCAGACGCGGGCGCTCCAGCATGCGTCAAGATTCGAGCGAGCCCGAACGCCGCCAACCCTAGTCCCGGCTACCACGGGATGCAGTGGAGAGACTAACATCCCGTTCTGCCGAGCAATCATCCTTTGCCGACGCCATATCTTGCGCCAGAACCTTAAGCGGAATGTGAATTCACAAGTCGCGAAGTAAGACTGTAAGATCTGACAGGATGTAACTGAGCGGCCATCCGGCTAGAATGGCTTAATGAGGTTGTCCCATGATGTAAGGACCCACGCAAAGCGGATCATGCATCAGACGCGCACCTTGTTCCTGCTATGCAGCTCTCTACCCTGCAAGCTTGCCTTTATAGCGGTCCTATTTTTGCTCGCTATCATTGCGGTGCGTAGCTTAAGCCTTGATCGGCTATCGTATATTCACGCAGTATCGGGTGCGGTTCAAAGCCACTGGTCGGGGTCGATCCGGACTATTGGTAGGGTCAGTCAAGGAATTACTACCGCCCGGGCAGAGGAAGCGGAGACGCTGCTCCAAAGAGACTCGCCCGCAGTCCTGACCAGCATCAGCAATCTGCAACGCACCCTTAGTACAATCGCCTCGGACATCGATCTATATCGGACGATACCGCACGATAGCGACGAAGCACGCACGTTTGATCGTTTCTCAAAGATCTGGTCTGATCATGTTCGAAGCGTCAAAGCCATTATAGCATTGGTTCAGAGTGGACAGAGAGACGAAGCCACTACCGTCTTTGAGACGGACGCAAAGGCAAGCTTTCAAGCAGCAGAAGATGCTCTCCGCAGCCTGGTCGATCTTACCGAGACGAAGTCCAACGCAGCTCGTATCGCCGCAGGTGAAGCGATGCGAAGAGCGCAACGCTTTGTATCCGATCTAATCCTCTCTATGCTCACCATGTTTATCGCTCTAACAAGCTATCTTTGGTATTCCTTCTCGCGACCGCTTTTCAGCCTTGCGCAGTCTATGCGCCTCCTTGCGTCCAACGATACAGGATTCTCAATTCTATTTGGAGGCCGACGAGATGAAATTGGAGATGTCGCCCGATCACTCGAAATCTTCCGTCGAAACACCATCGAGCTTCTGGAGTCCCGCAAGAGTCTCGTCAACCAGGCCAATGTTCTGGCGGATTCGCTTGAAAGAGAGAGAGCACTGGCGGCCGAGCAGCGAAATTTCATCAGAACGGTATCGCACGAACTCCGTACTCCGCTGACTAGCATTGATGGTAACGCACAGCGACTGCTTGCCACGAAGGCTCAAGCTAACCCAAGCCAGATTGCCGAGCGCGCACACAGGATTAGAGCAGCGGTTTTCCAGATTATAAGTCTCGTAGCCAGCTTCACCGGTGCAATGGAGATGGCTGACGGACAGATGCACCCTCGCGTACGCCCTTTCGACCTCCAACGTATGTTGCGCGATCTCCAAGGATACTACCGCGAGATTGGGATGGGCGACATCCGCGAAGAGGGGATTGGCGATATTCCTGGCACAGTCACCGGCGACCCCGAGCTTCTCTATTACGCGTTCAGCAACTTGGTCTCAAACGCATTCAAGTACTCCCGGGACAGCAGCATTGTTAAACTAGAGGTAAAAGTCGTTGGGGCGTGCGTTGAAGTTACGATCGAGGATCAGGGTTTGGGCATACCACCGGAGGAGATTGACCGAGTGCGTGAGCGCTTCTTCCGCGGCAGCAATGTCGGCTCTCGTCCGGGCACGGGAGTAGGGTTGTACCTAGTTGATATCATTATCCGCCAACACGGAGGCAGCCTTCGGATCGAGAGTCAGATCGGGAAGGGGACCCGAATGACGGTGTCTCTGCCGATTGACTGTGCCGGCGCATTAACTTTGGAGGATGCAAGTGAGCAGGATCTTGTGTATAGAGGACGACGACGAGACTGCGAACCTCCTGGCGGAAGCACTGAGCGAACTCGGCTACACGGTTGATCGTGCGCAGGATGGCGAGCAGGGTCTTTCCGCAATTTTATCAACACGGCCGGACTTGGTGGTTTGTGATGTACGCATGCCGCGCATGAATGGATTTGAGGTGTTGGAGCGGGTAGCGGCAGCTGGATCTACCTTCGCCGAGATCCCATTTGTTTTCCTGTCCGCTCTTGGGGACCGGGACAGTGAGTTGATCGGGCGCAAACTCGGCGCGGACGACTACCTAACCAAACCCGTCGACTTCGAGATTCTCGGCGCTGTAATCGACAACAGGCTTCGGCGTCGACATGATCGCTTCGGGCTAGCCTCCGACATTCATCTAACTGATCGCGAGCGGGAGATCTTGGCCTGGGTTGGACGCGGCAAAACCTCGTCGGAGATCGCGATCATCCTTGGGATCCGCGAGAGAACGGTCAATTTTCATTGCGACCAAGCCATTAAGCGGCTCAACGTCATGAACCGGACGCAGGCTGTTGCCAAGGCTGTTGACCGTAACCTGATCACTTTATGAGCAAGGACTGTATACGCCCACCGGGCACGCTTTGTCGTCCGCTGAGGCGATCCCGATCATCCGCGAGATTACGGGCACGCATACGATTGCGTGAATGCGAAGCAGACTTGGCATTGCTTTTCGGCAAGGACACTAAGAGCGCCTAACAAAACTGGCGTGAGTGCGTTGGTTTAGCATGGCCAAACCTCTTGTCTCAAAAGCCCTGTGGGCGGCCATTGAGCCGCTCCTGCCGCCGGAGCCAGCCAAGCCCAGAGGTGGAAGACCACGGGTCGATAACCGAGCGGCCCTGGCTGGCATCCTCTTTGTCCTGCGCTCCGGCATCCCGTGGGAGATGCTGCCTTCTGAGATCGGCTGCTCGGGCATGACGTGCTGGCGCCGATTGCGTGACTGGCATGCTGCCGGCGTGTGGACGCGCCTGCATCGCACCCTGCTCGAGCGCCTAGCCGATGCCGATAAGCTCGACTGGAGCAGGGCCGCGCTCGACTCCTCGTCCATCGCAGCTAAAAAGGGGGCGCTGCCACCGGCCCGAACCCGACGGATCGCGGCAAACCGGGCACGAAGCGCCATGTTGTGGTCGACCGGGAGGGCACGCCACTCGGCTTGAGCCTGAGTGGGGCTAACCGGCACGACAGCCTGATGCTCGCCCCCACGCTTGATGCCGTGCCGCCGGTGCGCCATGGGCGTGGTCGTCCCAGGTGCAGGCCTGACAAACTGCATGCCGACAAAGCCTATGATCATCGCCGCTGCCGCTCCGAGTGCCGCCAGCGCTCCATCACGCCTCGGATTGCCCGCCGCGGTGTGGACGTCAGCGAACGATTGGGACGCTACCGGTGGGTAGTGGAGCGCACACTGGCGTGGCTCAACCGCTTCTGGCGGCTTACCATTCGCTATGAGCGTCGCGAGGACATCCATCTCGCCTTCACCACGCTTGGATGTGCTCTCATCTGCTTCAACCAATGCAGACGGTTTTGTTAGGCGCTCTAAGTCCTTCGCCGGAGACGTCTTCTGAGAGACGTGAAATTGTTGCCAGTTGTTGCCATTTCGATACGCATATACTTGGCTGTCAGATCTTACAGGCTGACATACGACTGAGTAAGAACCATCTCCGCGGATATCTAGTCGATCAACAGTTTGAGAGCACCGTCGTAGTAGGTAGGTAAGGCGAATGTCCCAATATGGTAGGAAAACCGTGGATCGCTGGCATCGCGCTAAGAACGATAACGAATGGATCGAGCGCGAACTCATCCGGGCATATATGAAGCTGGAGCTCATGGCACCGGATGACAACGACTGTCGGGCCGTAGCAGTAGGGCAATTTGGTAGGATTGAGGTCCGACTCATGGATTTACCTCGCAACCGCAGAACTCCGTCGGTACCACCTTTGTGGCTCGAAGTCTTTTCGTGTTACGATGGAGGTCCTATTGACAGTTATGGATGCTTTGTCCTTGGTGAGAAGGAACTCGCTGCAGCAGTTGAAATGATCAGCGACGCGCAGCGGTATGCCGAGAGTGATTTTTGAACGGACTATCCATCATGCACACAGGATGCGGTCTCCCTGCCCGACATGCTCGGCGTGAGGTGCTCCGTCCACCTGACACATGGGACCTCCAAAGGATTAGGCAGGTAGCGCGGATCGCTCTTATTTTCCATGACGCGAATCCGTACTTCGGCGATTGCTGTGCCACATCCAGCCTTGTGCCAACTGGGCTGTGACCGACGGTAGCCTTATCAGTAATCATGCTTATTCCATGTACCGCTAGTGCCCTTGAATGTGATCGTTATAAGTCTTTGAGCCTGCGCGATCCGTACTTTTGGCCTTTTGACTGCTTAGCCTCATAATGAGTTGAAAGGATCAATCCGCGGCGGACCTGCGATCTCCGGTCGAGTGCTTTTGAGCTCGTCCAGTGGCAAAGTAGAGGTGTCAGCTCCTTCCAACAAAACAGACCGCTGCGAGCTTTGAATCGCCTGGCCTGCATCGTAGCATCTCAAGCAATGGTGTGTTCATGACTATGTCATTTGCGCGGATATGCTTCCGCTATTGAATCACTTTGATCCGTTGGTGTATTCCGCCACTTTGTCGGAACCTAAGGAAGGAGGTTAGGCTTGCAGGGGCAAAGTGAGTCGGGTCTTCTTTATGGCGATTGCCGGTTGTGCGAGCAACACCGCCGAGCCGGCTCATCAGGACAACACCCCAGCATTTAGTGACAACAACCGTTGAGAGCATCAATGTCGGTTCAGAGACTTGGAATCGTGATCCAGGAGGGCGTTCAGGCGCTGGACGTGGCCGGCCCGGTCGACGTGTTTGCCGAGACCAACGCCTATATCCCGGCCGCCGATCGCTACGAGACCGTTCTGATCGGCCCGCGTCGTGCACCGCTGCGGGCGTCCAACAACATTCAGATCGTTGCCGATGTGGGCCTTGAGGAGGCCACCGGACCCTTTGATGTTCTGCTGGTCGCCGGAAGCCACGCACTGCCCTATGTAGCGCCGGATCCACAGCTGGTCGCCTGGCTGCGTCAAGCCCCGGAGCAGGCAGGTCTCTATGGCTCGATCTGTACGGGAGCCTTCGCGCTCGGCCATGCCGGGCTGCTCGATGGGCACCGGGTGACCACCCATTGGCAGGTGGCCCAAAAGCTCGCCGCGCAGTTCCCAGCTGCGATCGTCGAGCCGGACCTCATTTATGTCCGTGACGGTCGGCTTGTCACGTCGGCCGGCGTCACTGCGGGGATTGACCTGGCTCTTGCGCTGGTCAGCCAGCAGCACGGGCCGGGTGTGGCCGTGGCGGTCGCCAAACGGCTGGTGGTGGTGGCGCAGCGCCAGGGCGGGCAGTCACAGTTCAGCCCGTATCTCACGGCGCCGGCTGACCCGGCCTCGCCGATTGCCCGGATCCAGGATTATGTGATGACGCACATCGGCAGCCGTCACTCGCTTGCGTCCTTGGCGGCTGTTGTCGGGATGAGCGCCCGCAACCTGGCCCGTCACTTTGTGCAGGAAACCGGGGTTACACCGCACGAGTTCGTCGAGCGCGCCCGGATCGATGCCGCCCGGATGCTGCTCGAGGGCAGTGACCGCCCGCTCAAGGCAGTGGCGCATGACTGCGGCTTCGGTACGGCCGACCGGATGCGGCTCGTTTTCCAGCAGCGGCTGGGCGTGTCGCCGGCCCAGTACCGCGCCAGCTTCCGCCACTCCGACGCGAATGGCACCGCAGCGTCAAGGTACAAAGGACCTATCGAGGACGTGGAGGCCCCGGAGTCAGCGCGACGTCCGGGGCCTCGCCTGCGATCGGGATGAGATCTTTGCGGAGGATCCCTTCACAAGCATGGATCATCTCCTGGGGGAATGGGAGGAATGATCCGTGCGAATAATGCAGCCGCTTCGTCGCAATGTCAGCCTGCGAGAACTCACAGGCGCGGTTTCCATCGATTCTGCGGAGGAATCGCGCATTATAGCAGCGAGACCGATATGGGAGAGCGGTGGCGCCCCGGCAAGGCGTCGTAATGTTCTTCACGGGAGCCCCGTGACAGATAGACTTGGGCCCCTAAAGAAACCGCGATGATCAACACCACCTTATGTTACTCCACTTCGGTGAAGATCATTAGCAGGGCAGCCATGGCAGATGGGAATCTCGAAGCCACTTGGCGCCGGGGCGTTACCCAAGCTTGAAATTTAGGTAGGTTATTCAGCATAAAACCTATCTGCAACGACAATGGTGTGAAGGCAGAGCTTCGAGCTGATGATAGCGTGAGGGTGGTCCCTCACAAACATCAGGATAGGGCGCACAGTGTGAAGCACTACGCTGGACCGGACGGCTCTCAAAGGGACCGCAATCTGCCTTGTGGACGAGATGGGATTTATCTGCCGTGAGATGCAGACGCCCAGCCATCCCCACTCTAACTCGTTCAAAGAGCACCGCACGATTGTTCAATCCGGAGCACGTTTTGCACAGACTGTTACCTTCACAACAAGCACAATGAATGAACTTGTAAATTGTTGTCTTCCTGATCCCATGGAGTTTCTGAGCAGCGAGGCTCTGCGGTTTATCGGTATGGAACGAGTGCCGCTGAACGTGATGGTCAGACACTTATCCACAGCTGGATGTTTGCTGCCCTCCCTAAAGCGGCCTGCCAGAGAGAGCTATCATGACGGTAAAGGCGATCGCTTTCATTCTTGGGATCATCGCTCCGCTTGGGGTGGTGAGCTGGGTGGTGTTCTTTCACTGATTGAAAGTAGGACCGCCGCGAAGCCCGCAAGGACAAGTGAAAATGTTCGACCCGTTCGACGCGCTGCTGCTGGCGCGCTTCCAGTTTGCCTTCACAGTCTCCTTCCACTTCATTTTTCCCTCCTTCTCCATCGGGCTGGCGAGCTACCTCGCCGTGCTGGAGGGGCTGTGGCTGTGGACCGGGCGCGAGGTCTACCTCAATCTGTTCAAGTACTGGCTCAAGATCTTCGCCCTCGCCTTTGCCATGGGCGTGGTGTCGGGCATCGTCATGTCCTATCAGTTCGGCACCAACTGGTCGGTGTTCTCCGACAAGGCCGGGCCTGTCATCGGTCCGCTCATGGCCTATGAGGTCATGACCGCCTTCTTCCTGGAGGCGGGCTTCCTCGGCATCATGCTGTTCGGCATGGGTCGCGTTGGCCGAAAGCTGCATTTCGCTGCGACACTTGCGGTCGCCATCGGCACGTTTATCTCCGCGTTCTGGATTCTCTCCGCCAATTCCTGGATGCAGACGCCCGTCGGCTACGGCATCAACGAGGCCGGCCAGTTCGTGCCGCAGGATTGGTGGGCGATCGTCTTCAACCCATCCTTTCCCTACCGCCTCGTTCACACGGTGCTCGCCGCCTACCTCACGACGGCCCTCGTGGTCGGCGCCGTCGGCGCCTGGCATCTCTTGCGCGAGCGCACCAACAAGGGCGCCCGGGTGATGTTCTCGATGGCGATGGGCATGGTGGCGTTGGTCGCTCCGCTTCAGATCCTCGTGGGCGACATGCATGGCCTCAACACCCTCGAGCATCAGCCCGCCAAGGTCATGGCGATGGAAGGTCACTTCGAGAGCCACCCGGACGGCGCTCCCCTGATCCTGTTCGGCATTCCCGACCAGGAGGCCGGCACGGTCCGCAACGCCATCCAGATCCCGAAGGCCTCGTCGCTGATCCTCAAGCACGACCTGAACGCGCCTCTGAATGGCCTCGACACGGTCGACCGCGCCAACTGGCCCTATGTGCCCGTGGTGTTCTGGTCGTTCCGCATCATGGTGGGTCTCGGCTTCGCGATGCTCGCTCTTGGATTGCTCAGCCTCCTGGCCCGGTGGCGCGGCAAGCTCTACGAGTGGCGCCCGCTGCACGGGATGGCGTTGGCCATGGGTCCCGCGGGCTTCGTCGCCGTGATCGCCGGCTGGGTGACGACGGAAGTGGGTCGGCAGCCCTTCACCGTCTACGGCCTGCTCAAGACGGCGGCGTCGGCTTCGCCGCTGGAGGCCCCTGCCGTGGCCGCCTCGCTGCTGACCTTCATCATCGTCTACTTCATCGTGTTCGGGGCGGGCACCGGCTACATCCTCAAGCTTATGGGCAAGCCCCCGCATCCGGGCGAGACCGGACCCGAGGCCGGCCCGGACCATCCCATCCGCACCGCCGGCATCACCCCGGCTCCGGCAGTCGACCCCGCCCGCACCCTCGGCGTGGAGGCCTGAGCCATGCTTCCCGTCCTCGATCTCCCCACCCTCTGGGCCTTCGTCATCGCATTCGCGGTCTTCGCCTATGTGGTGATGGACGGCTTCGATCTCGGCATCGGCATTCTCTTCCCGTTCTTCGCCCCCGGGCCGGAGCGGGACAGCGCCATGAATTCGGTCGCGCCGGTCTGGGACGGCAACGAGACCTGGCTCGTGCTCGGCGGCGGCGGCCTGATGGCGGCCTTCCCGCTGGCCTACGCCATCATCCTGCCGGCCCTTTATGCCCCGATCATTGCCATGGTGCTGGCGCTGATCTTCCGCGGCGTCGCCTTCGAGTTCCGATGGCGCGATCCCGGCCACCGCCGCTACTGGGACTTCGCCTTCACCACGGGCTCGGTCGTGGCGACGCTGGCGCAGGGCATCACGCTCGGTGCCCTGCTCCAAGGAATCGCGGTTGAGGGACGCTCCTATGCCGGCGGCTGGTGGGACTGGCTCACGCCGTTCAGCCTGTTGGTCGGCGTCAGCCTCGTCATCGGCTATGCCCTGCTCGGCGCGACCTGGCTCATCATGAAGACCGAGGGCATGGTCCAGATCCACAGCTACCGCCTCGCCGGCAAGCTCGCCATCGGGCTGATCGCGTGCATCGGGCTCGTCAGCGCGGCAACGCCGTTCCTGAGCGGGGCCTACTACGAACGCTGGTTCGCTTGGCCGCAGGTCCTGGTCACCGCCCAGGTGCCGCTGCTCGTCGGCCTCTGCGCCGGAGCGCTGCTGGTGAGTTTGGTACGCCGCTGGGAATACTGGCCGTTCCTGCTGACGTTAGGGCTCTTCGCCCTCTGCCTTGTCGGGTTAGGTATCAGCATGTTTCCGCACGTGGTGCCAAATGCCGTCACCATCCACGAGGCCGCGGCCCCTCATGCCAGCCTTCTGTTCATGCTGGTCGGCGCAAGTGTGCTGATCCCGATCATTCTCGCCTATAGCGGATATGCATACTGGGTGTTCCGCGGCAAGACAGGACACGAGGGATATCACTGATGACCAACGAACTCGAACACGATTCAGTCCTTAGGCGGTGGCTGTGGTTAGTCGGGCTCTGGGCCACAGGCGTTGGCACGACGGGAGCTGTCAGCCTCGCCATCAAGGTCTGGCTGACCTGACACTCGGATCGGCTCCAATCTTGTGAGGCGGCACATTGCGCTGCTCGGAAGGTCCACACGCTTCATAGAGGCTGTATAATCTCCACAGATCCCATAGCTAGTTGGCACGGGCGCTGATTAAGGGATTAGTCTAGCCGATGAGACTGTAAAGCCATAGCGTGAGTGCAGAACAGGTGGGTGCTGAGCGTGCCTGTCGATAATGCAAGCGTACACCAGCTTCCCCGCCTCAGGCTTGGTCTGAGGGTTTGGCCACAAGGTGATCTCCAGCGGGCCAACTGCGTTTGAGGCCGCGGCCCTCCGTTTGGCACTGTGGTTGGTCGCGTATGCCAACACACGAACCGAGCTGTCGCAGCCGGTGCGCTCCCGCCGCTTTTCTTGTGACGAGCACAGCCATGACGGTTCGTGACTCTGAGCGTCGTGAGGGAGTGGTGATCAAGGTGCTTCGAACCAGCAGACCAGACAACCCCAACTCTGTGAAATTTGGCAGCGGCGTGCGCAGGGCTCATGGGATACCATCGAGATATAGGACGGTCCCTAGTCCCAGCGGGATTATCAGGAGAGCCGTCAAGTTATCCTTGCCTCCACCCCGACGGTACGTCTGCAAGGCGCGCGATCGAATGGAAAGACGGGAACCATGGTGCACGACTTCATTCCTGGTAGACGGAGGTTCCTTGAATCGGCAGGTAAGGCAGGGCTCGCCTTAGCGGGAGGCGCTATGACTCCTGCGGCCCTCGGTCCCGCGAGTCGCGCAAATGCAAGGACGAAAATACCGCAAGAGGCGGAACATACCATCCGGATTGCGCCCATTTCGCATGAGATTGCGCCTGGGAAGGTCATAAGGACGACGGCCTATAACGGGTCCGTGCCCGGTGCGGTGCTTAGGCTGCAGGAGGGCCAGCCGGCGAGGATTAAAGTCGTCAACGAGTCCGGCTATCCCAACCTAATCCACTGGCATGGGCTTCACCTGCCGCCTGAGCAAGACGGCACGGCTGAGGAAGGATCACCGATCATCCAACCTGGGAAGTCGCTGACCTATGCCTTCACGCCTAAGCCTGCGGGTACCCGATGGTATCACAGTCATGCCATGGCCATGACGGACCTGTCCAAGAGCACCTATTCCGGTGAGTACGGCTTCCTGATCGTGGATCCTGCCGCAGGCGACCCCGGCCGCTACGATCTAGAGGTCATGCTGGCTTCTCACACATGGTCAGGTGAGTGGGTCAGCATTCAGGACATGCACTATGGTCCGCCGCCGGACAACGGCCTAGAGGTGATGTACCACGCCGCGACGCTCGGTGAGCGGATGCTCGGACACGGCGAGCCTGTCCGTGTAAGGCAGGGCGAGCGTGTCCTCTTTCGCATTCTTAATGCAAATGCCAGCATGAGCTTATCACTCGCGCTGCCCGGCCACCGCTTCCAAGTCATTGCACTTGATGGAAATCCGGTGCCAACACGAGCTTCTGTCGAAGTGCTCAAACTCGACGTTGGCGAGCGGGCCGACGCCGTCGTTGTGATGAACAATCCCGGCGTTTGGGTGCTCGGATCAACCCATGATGACGACCGCAACATGGGAATGGGAATCATTGTCGAGTACGCAGATCGACGTGGCGAGCCGCAATGGATCAGCCCTCAAAACGCAGCGTGGAACTACGCCGCTTTCGCGCGCGATGACACAGCACCGTCTCCGAACGAAACGATTAGCTTGAGGTTCGAGAAGATTCCCGGCGGACGCGGTGGCTACAACCGTTGGTTGATCAATGGCAAGTCATGGCCTTACACCGATCCGCTGTTCACCGTCAAAGAGGATCAACGCTACCGTCTCGTCCTAGACAATTACAGCGGCGACGAACATCCGGTGCATTTGCACAGGCACACATTCGAGGTGACGAAGGTTGGCGGCGCAGCCGTGTCAGGTCTGATGAAGGATACGATCAGCATGCCACGCTTCTCTCAAGCAGAAATCGATTTTATCGCCGATAATCCCGGTCCAACATTCTTCCATTGCCATCACCAGGACCATATGGACGAGGGTTTTGCCGGATTGATTACGTATCTATGAAGGGATGCTGGACAGGACTACGGCCTGTTAGCGCTTAATGCAGTCGAAAGTAGCGGCGGGGCAAAGCACGCCGAGGAAGCATTGGAAGGTCCTTTCGTAACGGGTAGCAACGGTTCTCCACTCCTTGCGCCCGGCCCAGAGCCGCTCGACGACATTGTGGTTGTTGTAACTCCAGTCCGGGCAGACGGGCTTGCGGGCGTCGCAAAACCCGAGTCTGGGTCAGCCTCACATGCGGGACTAGGCTCCGTCTGGCGCTTGTCCGTCGGTCTCCTGTTGCCGTCCAGTGCGGTGTGCTGCCCGTCGCTCCCGGCATGCTCATTTCGCGAGCGTCCTCGCTTCCAACCCATCCCGGCGCACAGTGACTAACCATCTCTAAGACCTGACCTGCGCCGTCCTCGCGACGGCACCCTCTTCAAATCCTACGCGTACGAGGCCCTCGCCACCTTGATAGCTCAAAACAGAGTTATTTACTGCGAGCTTGCTTGGGAAAGGGTACGCCTTCGATCAGGACCTGTGATTTGTCACAGGTGGCGCAAGTCCTCGCAACGCAATTATCTTTGACACGTATTGAACCACGAGGGGTGGCTCTCTGCGCTGAGACAACCCTCTGTTCACGGAGAGGTCTCATGGCCGTGCACAGTACATTCATTGCATCGGTGTCTGTTGTGATCGTATCCTCGGTCGTTGTCCCAACTATTACAGCGGCAAGTGGCGTCTCGCCGCGGCCCATACCACCAGTTACCGCTCAGGACGTTAGGCGCCACTCTGGGTTAGGCGATGGCAGGGAACGGACCATGATCATACCTGTAGCAGGCCGCAACCGAAGGGAGCTGGGCGTGCCGAAGCTCGATATCTCCTCGACGTGCCATGCTGCTTCTAACCTCCAGTTGAGCGATGGCGAGAACTACGACAGCTGCATGCAAGATGAGCTAAAAACGCGAGATCAGCTCGTCAAGAATTGGAATAGCTACTCGCGCGAAATTCGCGAACGTTGCACGGAAGAAGCTACGAATGGCGGCAATCCGAGTTACGTGGATCTGTTCGAGTGTAGCGAGATGGCAAATTGGGCATCGCACGTAAACTCAAAAGGCGACATCCCAAACACGACGTCATCCCAATCAACAGGCGCAACCAATAGGAAAGCTGCAGAGCCCCGAATGGACAAGTGATACAAGACACTCCATTTGCCGTAGAGGTTGCTCGGATTCAGAGTAGGAACGATCGCGATCCAATCCTGATCGTCGCTCTCGATGCTCATCACCGCTTGAACCGAGGATCTATGAAGCCCGTTCTGGTATCCTGGCGACTCTCGGTCCTGCTATCAGGCAGTGTCGTGGCGTTGAAGGAAAGTTTAGAAGAGAGCAGTATCCAGGCTATTAAATCGAAAATCGCGCCGTTCATAAAAATCACCTTGATCTTAATTCTCCTCGGGAGGACCGTGCTCGCCATGCAGCTGTCGTCCAGCGGATCTTCCGAAAGCCCTAGGATAGCTGCATACCGCCAATGTAGGCATTAGCTCATACTCCTACTGAGGTGAAAGCGCCCAAGAACACCAGCTGGAGACCTGTCGCTGTGTGCCACAACGAGCCGATCCCCTTTAAGGTATTATATAATTTCCAGCCATACAGACTGTCCTGACCGAAAGCTGAGCTAGCCAACTTCGAAGAGCATTGGCAATCATCTCCGCCACTTTGATACAAAACGTTTCTCACATGCGTCCCTGCTCGGCGGAACCATCGAACAGAATCTCAAGCACGCGGAGGCCACGGTTCGTCACGCGGCCCACAGGGTTGGACACGCCTAATTTCGTTTGTGGCAAGTGGCCTCTACGTGTGTCCCAACTCTGCTCGCCCACGGTAGGCGAAGACCCCAACAAGGGCGTCACGCCCTCGCAGGCGCTTGGCGCCAAGCGCATGCCACTCAACCGCCATTTCCTCGCCCGCACGCTCTAATGCTTCGTGAGACGCTATCAGCGATTCGTCGTGCTGCTTCGCAAGAGCCTCTAAACGGGCGGCCACGTTGACCGCGTCGCCCACGACCGTGAACTCTAGGCGAGACTCATCCCCGACCACACCGCTGAAACATCTGCCTGCGTGGACACCAACAACCACAGACAGCGGAGACGGAGCATCCCCGTCATGGTTCCACTCGTCTATCGACCGCACGAGGCGTTTCGCGCAAGCTAGCGCTCTCTGGCCGTCGTCTGGTCTCGGGTCGGGCACCCCGAAGACGACCAAAGCGCCGTCGCCGGCGAACTTCTCAATCAGTCCACCATATTGCTCGACCGCTCGGGTAATCCGCGTGCGGAAGCGTGTAAGGAAATCTCCTATCCCATCCGGGGACATACGCTCGGTGATGCCCGTTGAGTCACGCAGATCTACGAAGAGCACTGAGCAATCGCAGGTAGTGCCTTGGCGCAGGCGTGACTCTGGGCGGGTCAGCTCCGCTACGATCTGAGCCGGCAGGAAGCGCGTCAGCATCATCCGCTCGCGTTGTTCCTTGAGAGCCCGCACCAGCAAGCGTCGCCCCCGGAAGACGACCAGGGCCAAGCAGAAGCCAACCAAGGTAATGAAACCGAGGCGGACTAGGTTGGGCTCCATGTCTGCAAGCCGCCCAACCTCGGGTAGGGGTGGTGGTGCGTAGACCGCTGTGCCAGCCCAAAACGCGACTGCCAGCCCTCCAGTGACATACAGAATCGAAGCCGTCGCAACAATCGACGCACGATAGCGCAATGCGTTAAATGCAAGTATGAGTGGGCCCGCCCAGGCTGATGTGACAAGGAACAGATAGTTCCCAGGAAGTTCGCTTCTGTGAACGCCCTCCACGAGGGACGCAACCACCACGCTCAGATCGAGGAGCGCGAACAACCAACCGAGCGGCGGCCAATAAAGATTGAATCTAATAAGGAGCAGCGCGCTTACCGACGTGAAGGTGAACCCGCTAATAGCAATGAAGGAGGTCACGTGGGGGCGGCCACCCGGATCTGCTAGCCGAATAGGAACTATCGTGCTGCTAATGACGATCAGAAGCAGGAGCATGACAGCGACGGTGAGCCGAAGCGCGGCAATGGCCCACTCAGCGCGGATCTCCGCTTGGTAGATCAATCGATCCGCAGCATCGTCGCTCGTGTGCATGTGTATGGATGGGCCCTGCGCGGCACGGCCGGGAGGCAGTGTGATCCGTGATAGGCAACGAAGCCAACACGTTGGAAGGAGCCGTTTCATATATGCAGAGACTCCGCTAGAGCGGACCAGTATGCGATGCGCAAGGACGCCCAGGGTTACATGAAGCAGCTCATCGGCAGGCTGAGAGCCACAAGGCTTAGACCACGGCCCTCAACCGACAATCGTTTTGACACACTGCTACGAGCGTTAACGGAATGAGCAAGCCCAACCCATTGTGCTGCCTGAGCCGCAGGTTACCAAATGCGGCTCAGCCTGCTTGATAACGGATCTCGTAACGTACATAGGCTGGGCAGCGGGCCCAGAACTGGTCCACTCACTCTTATGACGACAGGAGCGCACCGAAGCATCTATACCGCAGGTACGACACCTGTAACCTCAGCATGTGGAGCTCGCCGACCAGCTTTCGAGGTACTGAGTATACACCGTATCAGAAGGTGATCTCGTTACCGGTGTAGTCCACGCGCCCGTCTGAGCCCTTCTTCCACTCATAAACGATGTAGTCCGGGCGAGTGATGTCGCCTTTCCTGTCAAAAGACAGATCACCTATAACGGTGGGGAACGATTCTCCGGATCGCATAACATCTGCGACCCTCTTTCCCTCAAACGTTGCGGCCCGTCTTGCAGCCGCTGCATAGACCTGAACCGCAGCGTATGCATACAAGGTGTACGCTTCTGGCTCGAACTGACGCGCCTTAAACCGGCGCACTACCTCTGCCGCCGACGGGTACCGCCTCGGATCTGGCGAGAACGTCATCAGCGTACCCTCTGCCCCTGGGCCTGCAATGGACACAAACTCAGCTGAGATGATGCCGTCTCCGCCCATCAGCCGCGCGTTAAGAACCTGATCGCGCATCTGCCGTATGATGAGACCAGCCTCCGTGTAAAGACCTCCAAAGTATATAACATCAATCGAGGCCTGCTTTAATTTTGATACCAAGGCCGAGTAGTCCTTCTCGCCAGGATTGATCCCCTCATAGAGGACTTCAGTGAGACCGTTCGAGTTCATCGCCTTTTTCGTCTCATCTGCAATGCCTTTGCCGTACGGTGATTTGTCGTGCACAACAGCGACACGCCTGTGACTGTAGCGATAGGCCAGATACTTCCCTGCAACAGAACCCTGCTGGTCATCACGTCCGCAGGTCCGGAATGTGTTCCAAAGCTTCCTTTCTGTGAATTGGGGATTCGTGGATCCCGGTGTAATCTGCAGTACTTCCGCCTCCTCGTATATCGTGGAAGCGGGGATTGACACGCCTGAGTTAAAATGACCGATGACGGCTTTGACACCTTCTGTGACAAGCTTGTTAGCAACAGAGACACCTTGCTTCGGATCTGATCCATCATCCGCAGCGATCAACTCCAGCTTCTGTCCGTTTATACCACCGGAGGAATTAATATCCTCAATGGCTAGTTCGGCACCATTGCGGATTTGGGTACCGAAGGAGGCGCTTGATCCGGTGATTGGAACCGCGACGCCGAGTTTGACCTGGGCCTGAGCAAGTGCAGGCATCAGAAGCCCAAACGCGAGTATTCCCGCCTTGATAAGCATTTGCATTTGATTTCCTTTTATATGCAGTAACGAGGTAATCTGGCGCTCAATCCGAGGAAATTCGGAGGTCTGCTGTGTGACCTCAATCGGATGACGCATAGATCGCGGGGGCAGCACACCCCATCCAACAACAGCTAGTACTCAAGCGACCTATCGAAGGCCTTGCATGGGCTTTGCTCGCCACTCCGGAGTTCCTCCGCTCGTGTGCGGGGCTCGCCAAGATGTCACAGCTTGGCCATCGTCCAACCTTTCCTGAAGTATCTAGTTGAATGCCGACACAGACGTCTAGTCTAGTCGCGTCCAGCCTCGATAATTGCTCTGGCAATCCTGTCCGGATGTGTGAAGCCTATTTCATGCGAACCTGGTATCTGGACGAGGCGAAAAAGCCCGAGCTTTTCGGAGAGCCTCGGATGCCATGGGTAGCTATGTGAGGCTACAGTATCCTCTGTGCAGTTAATATAGGACTTCCCAACATTCATATCGGCCGGATTCGTCGATAGCCGGATCTTGTCTCTAAAGGTCTGCATCGGCTGCGGATTGAGCATTTTGTAGGCCTTCTGCGCTGTCTCAAGGTCGCCATCGTTAATGAAGGCTTCACGAAAGAGTGGAAACGGCAGCATGACGGATCCATCAACCCGTTCCGCCGCCAAAGCCTCGATGGCGGCGACTACCTGTGGCGAAGTCATATCCTGGATGGACTCGCCATCATTGGGAACGTAAGCGTTCCAATAAGCAAGACGCCTTATTCGATGCGGTGAACGATCAGCCACTCCCGTAATTATCATTCCGCCGGAGCTGTGCCCAACGAGTATTATGTCCTCACTGGCAGTCTCCTCAAGGTACTGGACAATCGACTCTATCGCTTCAGACAAGCCAACCATTTTAGAGTCATGAGGACCATTGCCTTTGACTGTAGGGGTGTGGACATCATGTCCGATAGCCTGAATATGAGAGGCCACACCTTGGAGGTCAGCACCTGCGTGCCAAGCCCCGTGTACAAGCACGTAGTTTGCCATGCACTTCACCTTTGTTCATGATTGATGGTTGTTGCCCGCCAAATTAGTCCAATTGCGATCCAGGCGGTAAAAATGAAGGGTCAGAGATCAATGTTACTCTTACTCCCATCGCCTGGTAGGTGAACTCATTAACGTCGTTCCACCGCCAGCTGTTTGGGGATACGCGTGCCGAGACCGTATGGCGGTCCTATGATAATCGCTCCCTTCCTGCTGCTCTCGGACTCTAGCTGTCACGTCGCAGACTGCGCCTCAGGACTTCGTTTGGGAACGGAGGGCGTTCAGCCAAGCCGGCAATAAGCGAGCAGAAGGTCATCCGCCTCGAAACTTGAAGCCTTTCTGACGTCATCGGCTTGATCTGGCAATGCCGGAGAAGGTGTCATTCAGGACAACGGAACGTCGATTCGTGACAACATGGGCTGAGCCCATCATCTTAGCTGGCGTCTCGCAAGGGATGTGACCCGACGCTGGACTAAGAGCGCCTAACAAAACCGTCTGCATTGGTTGAAGCAGATGAGAGCACATCCAAGCGTGGTGAAGGCGAGATGGATGTCCTCGCGACGCTCATAGCGAATGGTAAGCCGCCAGAAGCGGTTGAGCCACGCCAATGTGCGCTCCACTACCCACCGGTAGCGTCCCAATCGTTCGCTGACGTCCACACCGCGGCGGGCAATCCGAGGCGTGATGGAGCGCTGGCGGCACTCGGAGCGGCAGCGGCGATGATCATAGGCTTTGTCGGCATGCAGTTTGTCAGGCCTGCACCTGGGACGACCACGCCCATGGCGCACCGGCGGCACGGCATCAAGCGTGGGGGCGAGCATCAGGCTGTCGTGCCGGTTAGCCCCACTCAGGCTCAGGCCGAGTGGCGTGCCCTCCCGGTCGACCACAACATGGCGCTTCGTGCCCGGTTTGCCGCGATCCGTCGGGTTCGGGCCGGTGGCAGCGCCCCCTTTTTAGCTGCGATGGACGAGGAGTCGAGCGCGGCCCTGCTCCAGTCGAGCTTATCGGCATCGGCTAGGCGCTCGAGCAGGGTGCGATGCAGGCGCATCCACACGCCGGCAGCATGCCAGTCACGCAATCGGCGCCAGCACGTCATGCCCGAGCAGCCGATCTCAGAAGGCAGCATCTCCCACGGGATGCCGGAGCGCAGGACAAAGAGGATGCCAGCCAGGGCCGCTCGGTTATCGACCCGTGGTCTTCCACCTCTGGGCTTGGCTGGCTCCGGCGGCAGGAGCGGCTCAATGGCCGCCCACAGGGCTTTTGAGACAAGAGGTTTGGCCATGCTAAACCAACGCACTCACGCCAGTTTTATTAGGCGCTCTAAGACTGCCTGACTTAGACATCCGGCTGGCGATGTAAGCGCAGTCATGTGCAGTGGCAATCGGTTTCTGTCGCGGACTACCACATGGCGTAAGGCTCAACGAAGTGCGGAGCCACTATCGGCTAGGGCGTGTGGTCGCTTGCCCCGATTGGGGCGGCTTACGTCTTGCTGCTCCGAGATGAGGAGGAGCAATGCTCAGCGACAGACGGTGAGCCCTGCTGGGGCTCCTGATCGAGGCGTGTAGGCCGGAACGCAGGACTTCACCGCAGGACCTACGGCGCACCGTCTCGGCGACCCTCCGGCGGCGCCACAACGGAGCCAAGGGCGGTCTGTTCCCGAGAAGTTGAGCCGCTGGAGGCGCGCCCGCCAGACCTTCATCCGCTGCGTTAGGGCGGCCCGGGGGAGCGCCTGCTGTCCCTGGTACAGGAGTATGCGATTAAACTCGGGATTGTGCTCCTCGATGATACGAGCCTGTGGGCCCACCTGAAGTCGGCCGGGGCTTGCCGAAGGACTCATGGCAGCTATGGCACCAACTCTTTCGTGACCGCGGTCAGGTCGAGTCGTGCCATGAACGCCATTCTCACGAAGGCTCCGACCAACTGCTTCTTGCCTTAAGCGTTGCGGCATCACTGACGTTTTCGCGGCCGCACTGGGGATACGAGAACTGCCAGTCAATGCAGGCGCATACCCGGTGGAGTAAGTGGGAAGCCTTTGGAAATGAAGGCATGAGACACAACGCAGGACATGAGCACCCACCTAGTATCCGCCTGCGCCGTCCGCTAGGCACTCGCCTGACTTCGGTATTCTAGCAACTTCCTATCAGAAATACTCGGACTGGCTCTAATAGCGGACACTTGCTCAATACCTGCAGAGACTGTCCTTAGTAAAACGGGATGGCCCGCACGCCAAAGCCACATCTACAGCGCGTCGGTACGACGCCAAAGCGACGATTGCCCTTGCTCTAGGAGAAAGTAGATGGCGAAGGCTACCCTTGTGTTCCTATGCTGGCTTCTGCGCGCCAGGGTTCTCGGTACCATACGCTTTTTGAATGAGGCTGCAGGCGCAGCGTTTCAACGAGTATTTTTCGGATCAATTAAGGCGTCCCCGGAGGAATAGATCTTCTGAACGTCGGCTTTTCTAGGACAGGCAATCGGCTGGCGGAGCGATATCCGGTGTGGTCGTCGACGGTTGGATTCTCACTGCTCCCGGCAGCTGGACTCAGTATGATCACATTGCTGAACAACCGTCGACTGACAATACTCACAGAGCGACGTTGCCTCAGATATTTGCCATCCTGATTATGATACCGCTCGGACATCTTCGCCATTCCTTGTCCGGGCAGTGAAAGGATTCGCATAATTCTAGCGTTCATTAATTGTCCGCTGCCTTGCTTCTATCTTTAGATCGGCATGAGCAATGTGCGGCCTGGAATAGGAGAACGACCGTGAAAGTCCCTATCACCTTAACTGCTACTTGCGCTATCCTGTCGTTCGCGCTCGCAAATACTCTATACTTGTCAGACAGCATGGCAGAAACGCTCATATCCAAATCCGATCAACCTATGATAAACCTCCCTGATGAGGTCTCCGGCATAAGAGTTCCCGAAAGCAAGCTGGCGCGCGATGCAGCTCAGTTCATTGGCGGGGCAGAGGGCGATCTTCTGTTTCAGCACTCCACGCGCGTCTTTTACTGGGCTGCCTTGGCAGGAAAGCGCAAAGGCTTTGTTTTTGACCCAGAACTTCTCTACGTCGCGGCGATGTTCCATGATTTCGGATTGACCGCAGATTTTGGGAAAAGCCACTTGCGCTATGAGGTGGATGGCGCGAACGCCGCACGTGATTTTTTGCGAAGCCACAGCGTATCGGAAGCTGATAGCGAGAGCGTTTGGCTCGCGGTTGCGTTGCACACGACAAATGGAATACCCGCGAGTTTGTCACCCATTGCCGCGCTTCTTGCCGAAGGTGCCAACATGGACCTTGTGGGTACCGGTTATGACGACTTCTCCGTAGCGCAACGGAACGCCGTTGAGGTCGCTCATCCGCATCCACCGCAGTTCGCAGAGGATTTCATGCAAACTCTTTATACGAGCCTCAAGCATCGCCCCGAGACGACCCAGGGCACCGGCCTCGCAGATGTTATGGCCTACAAGGATCCGAACTTCCGCCGTAGGGACTTCAGCAATCTGATGCGTAATTCACCCTGGTCAATCAGATGACTGGCGCACCAGTGCGAAAGTGAAACGACTGACTCGGTTCGGTTGAGCCGAACCAGACATTGGGCTGGGAGAAGACACTTCAGTCAACCAAACAGGACACTTCACCTGCTTGAGAGCTTCCTTCCGCCGGAGACATCCGCTACAGCATTCGGTCCAGCCAAGGTGGCGTCGTAGCGGCAGAGCGTCCTTGATTGCGGCGGCCTTCGTGTCCTCGGCCCAGTGATTCTCAAGTCAGCTCGCAGGCAGCTCGGCGTAGCTTAGCGGGCAGTTCAGCCCGGCAAATGCTAAATTCAATCGTTGGTTTACTTCGAAAAGGCGACTACAACGGCCTGTTATGACTTGAACCCTTTGCACCTGGAGGCGTTTTGCTCGTCCTGTTTAAGGAGGAGCCATGCTGACGGACACGCAATGGGCCATGCTGGAGCCTTTGGTGGAACAGTGCCGTCCGAAGGGCAAGACGCCGCCGCAGGATCTGCGTCGCACGATGGAGGCGATCCTCTGGCGGCATCAGAATGGCGCCAAGTGGCGCGCTGTGCCCTCGGAATTAGGGCCCTGGTGGCGCGCCGCTCAGACCTTCATCCGCTGGGCTCGTCTGGGCGTCTGGGAACGCCTGCTCAACCTGGTGCAGGAGCGCGGCGTCCAGCTTGGAATGACGTTCCTGGACGGCACCAGCGTGCGCGCGCATCAGAAGGCGGCCGGGGCTCGTCGAAAAGGGGCTCTCAAGCTCAACGAGACGATCGTGAAGCACTTGGTCGCTCTCGTGGCGGCTATGGCACCAAGGCTTGCGTGATCGCCGACGGTCTCGGACGCGCTATCGCGTTTCGCCTTGCACCGGGTCAGGCGCACGAGCTGCCTGACGCCATTCCGCTGCTCGACACTCTGCCGGGTGTGCCCAGCTGGGTCGTAGCGGATCGCGGCTACTCCAGTCACAGCTTCCGCGAGCACATCTGGAGCCTCGGTGCGAGGCCGGCGATCCCGGCCAAGTCCAATGAGGCGCCGGTGGCCTGTCCGGACTGGATTTACAACAATCGCAATGTCGTCGAGCGGCTCTGGGCCAGGCTCAAAGAGTGGCGGGCGGTTGCAACGCGCTACGAGAAGACTGCCTCATCCTTCATGGGCGTGCTCTGCCTCGCCGCAGCAATCGACTGGCTCAAGAACTAACAGGCCGAAGAGTGATCAAAGTTCTTCATTGGAATCGTCTCGACGCGGGTAGTCGCTCCTCCAACTTGAGAGCTCCTGCGGGAACGGTCAGTCTTCATACAGTATCCCCTTCGGCGATTGGACGGCGGGCGGCCGTGTATGCCATCCTCCGGCGATTCTGGGCGTTCAGTAATGAGATTGGCCATTAGTACTGGGAACCAATGCCGGCTAGCAGGTTGCAGGATCGGCGGCTTTTGGCGACAACCGTGATGACCTCTTCGAGACTCTCGGATTGAGCGCCGTCTCCGATGCGCACGAAATCAAATCTCAAAGGGTCGCAGGGCGAATTTGTTGAAATTGTCCTGTAAACGCCACTTTTGCTAGTCTGGCCTGGACAGTTGCGGTGCGACAACGCTGCTCGTCCCTCAGATCGAGCCAACGAAACGCCGAATCCTTCCATATTGGGTTGCCCCTTCGAGTGGGCTGCGACATAGAACGGGTTTCTCCGGCTGCTAGGCGTGTTAATCCTCAAAGTACCTTGCGTTCCGACGTCCGCGCCCGAACGTGCCTCGGGCTGCCTTGGAAACGCTTTGATCGGTATCCCTACCCGGAACATAAATGGCTGCACGAGTGATGAGGACTGAGATGTACCTCGCACAAAACAACCCATGGCATCACTCTGATCTGCGTCTCGTCAGCGTGCGGATGCCTGAAAGATCGAAATGTCTATCCTTGAACATCTGTTCTTCCACTACCCAGACGTTCAACCCGCCCCACAACCGAAAGCGGTGGCGGATGCGTGGAGATGCCTGGCCCTGTGATCCGGTTGCAACGGATTGGCTGCGACACCGACATCACTGGCACTTCGTGAGCCGGAGCGCCGGACATGAGCGACGATTGATCACGTCCGGACCCGAGCAGTTTGCCAATGCCTAATCACGCAGCCGGCGCCACGTTATGGTTGAGCCGGAACATATTAGTCGGATCGTAGGTCTTCTTGATAGAGGCTAACCGCTCATACCGCTCTGGGCCGTAAATCGCCGCTGCGTCGGCCGCCTCATCCGGTGCGAGGTTGTTCACGTAGCGCCGGTCGCCCTGCCACGGCTTCATGCCGTCAAGCAGTTCCGCGACCAAACTCTTGAGGTGTTGCTCCTGCGACAGCGGTCCAACCGCGACGCCCAGCAAGCTGTACGGCAGACCCCTGGTTGATACGGCGTTTGGCACCGCTGGCTCCCGGTCCCACGCCCCGCCTAGGGCACGAAGCTCCGCGATCACTAGCTCGGTTGACGCGTCTGGACCAACAAGTTCGATCAGCTTGTCCTGCGCCTGCGCGGGGAACTCTCGAAGCATTATGCCGCGTTCGTAATAGGGAACCGGGTCCGTGGGCTCGTTGTGAATCGACGCAACCTCAATGTACGGCATGTCCCGCACCGTATCCAGGACTGCCGGAGCTACCACACGCAACGGCTCTATCATCCGCTCGCCGTCTGCGGTCGTGCCGTTGTAGGCAATCCGCACCGACACCAGAAACTTCCCGCGTAGAGCCTCAGGTACTTCGGGCACCGGTGGCATCCGCATCACGGCGAACGATGTGACCATGGTCTCCGGGGTGCTCGGGTGCCAAGCGGTCCATGCTCGCAGCACATCGGCCGTTCGCTCGCCGGGGAAGTAGATCGCGCCGCCGTAAAGGCGGGGCACCGGGAACAGGTCGAATTCCAGGGCGGTAACCGCTGCGAAGTTGCCCTTGCCACCACGCAGCGCCCAGAACAGATCGGGTTCGGATTCCGCATCAACGTGCCGCAGGTCGCCGTCTGCGGTGACCACCTCGAGCGAACGCACGTGGTCGGCGGCGTAACCTTGGGAGCGCCCAAGGGTTGGGCTGAGACCGCCGCCTAGCGTATATCCCGAGACCCCCACGGTGGGGTTTGACCCGTTCAGCGGGGCCAGCCCGGCCTTGGCCGCCTCCGCGATTACATCCGACCACAGCACCCCGGCGCTGACCCGGGCCCTACGGCCTATCGGGTCAATTGTTATGTCATTCATTCTATGGGTTGCGATCACGACAGCGCCGTGCGCTTGGCCGACTATTTGGTGGCCGGTCGTCTTCACCAGGACCGGCCGGTGCTGCCCCGCCGCGAAAGTGACGGCGGCCTGGACGTCGGCGGCGCTCTCCGGTACCACGATCATCGCGGGCTCCAACCGGTGGTTGAGGTTGAAGACGGCGCGTTCGTCGTCGTATTCCGGATCGCCCGGCAGTAGAACCGAACCCGCGACCGTGGTCATGAGTGACGCGGCATCCTGTGGTAATACCGGGGGCAGGGAGAAATCGTTAAAATGCATGACATACATCCAATGGCTAGGACCATACCGGAAGAGAAAGCGCCTCCGCAGGGCCTGAAATTCCTCACTCTTCATGCGGCGGAGGAACGATGTTGCTGGGGGTGATCTCGTCCTCCTTCTGCTCAACTCGATATGACTGACAGCAGCCAACCGTGCGGTTCGCCCGCTGAAACTCACGTGCCTGTCCTTACCAATTGGATCGCGGCGCCTCGACCCTCGCGCTCCGAGTGGGTGGTGCGGAGATCCAACGACTGCACCACAGGCGTTCCAGAAGCCTTCCATCAAGCAGAGTTTCGACTTCGTGTTCGTGTCGACCAAGAGTGCCGGCAGTGGGTTCATGACTCGTTTGCCAAGCTAGTATTCAGGCACGCCTGACCGCATTTTGCTGTAGAGCCCTGCGAACAACAACACACACGATTCTGTGGATCAGGACAGGCGTACATCATTTTCTGACAAAACCAGTCTGAGCATTGACGGCAGCAGAGATGCAATACTGATGACGGCCATCGGAACAGTGATCGCCCATGACCTCCTGGGTTCCAACTAATGGAAGTTCTCCAAGTCGAGGAGGCTAGGGTCTGTCGAAAGCGTGATAGTGGACTGGGAAGCTATGACATTGCGCGCGCAAGAGATCGCTCCTGTGCCTACAACTTTTCTCCGATGGCCGCATGAAGAAAGACGATGCCACAACATCTACCCGAGAGTGTGGTGAAATGCACAGGGCCGCTCCTGCCGAAGCGGCCTCTACACGAAGTTTGCGCAATAGGTACTCTGCGGACATGCGCGCAGAAGACCTCTCATTCATCATGGCAGAGTGAAGGGCAACGTCAAACTCCAAGCTGCCATCAATCACTCCGCCGTCTGCACTGCCCAGAGGGCAAGGTCCTTCGCGCTGTCTAGCGGACCTATGCGATCCTGGTCATTGCAGGTCTCCGAGTAGAGAGGATCGTTCGCCACAGCTACGCTCCGCCAAGCCCGGTGTCCGGCTGAGTCACGTGTCTACTCGCAGAACGATCTTGCCACGTGGGTGAGGTCTTGTCCCCTCCAGCATCTCGTGAGCCGTGCGCGCAGCGGCAAGCGGCAGAACAGTGCCGACGCTCGGCGCAAGTTCGTTGGCATCAATAGCAGCGGCGATACGTTCCAGCCGCTCGGTATTGACCTCGACCAAGAAGAACAGTGCCCGCACGCCCTGCTTGCTAGCCAGTTCTTGATCAGGAGGCGAGACAGTTGAGACGAGCACTCCGCCGGGCTTCAAGGTGGAGAAGGATCGCTGTTGCGTCTCGCCTCCAACGAGATCAATGACAGCATCAAGATCTCGCGCTATCCCCTCGAAACGCTCCATACGGAAATCAATGACTTGGTTGGCTCCGAGGCTGCGGACGTAATCAACGTCCACGCCGGTAGCCGTTGCAATCACATTGAGCTTGGCGTGGCGAGCGAATTGAATCGCATAGCTGCCGACATTACCGGCAGCGCCGTGCACCAGCACGCTCTGGCCGGGCTGGAGTTGACCATGGTCGAACAGCGCCTGCCAGGCCGTAACTGCGACGACCGGCACTGACGCGGCGTCGACGTCTGCGATGCGGGCCGGCTTTTTGGCGATCATACTGGCGGCCGCGGTCGCATATTCAGCATAGGCGCCCACGAAACGTGGATTGGTGACACCGAAGACGGACTCCCCCCGCCTGAACTGCGTGACGCTGGGGCCGACGGCCTCGACAATCCCGGAAAAGTCCGAGCCGAGGGTCAATGGCAGTGGCTGAGGCATGGCGCTCTTACCGGCGCGGATCCAGGCATCCCAGGGGCCTACGCCGGCGGCCTTTACCTGCACCAGCACTTCGCCTTCCATGGCTGTCGGGCGCTCAATGTCTTCCAGGGTGATAACGTCGGGGGAACCAAACGCGTGGATGCGCACTGCCTTGGATAGGGCTGGCCCAGGCACGCCAGCGGGCTCGGTCTTCACGGAGGGCGTCATGGTGGGGATCCTCTCTTGATGTGGTCAGCTCGATAGCCTGCTCTCGAAGTTCGTGACGGCTTATGCCATGTTAACGGACTAATGAAGCCTGGGAGGAGGGCGCAGGTAACGGAGTTTCGCAAAGCGCATGCACATGATGGTGATCTCCTATTGTCGATCGGCCCGGGATCAGTGGCCGACGCCGCCTTCGAGGTGATCAGCTTTCTTCAGGAACAGCGTCGCCACGAGGGCCAAGACAAGCGCGGAGCCGAGCAGGAAGAAGGTATCACTGAATGCCATGACGTTGGCCTGCTGGCGGACCCGGAGCCCGATGGCCACCACAGCCTTGTGAGCAGCGACGGCTGGGTCGGAAACGCCATGGGCGAGGAAGTAGGCGGTCAAATTAGCGATGCGCTCGCGGGTCGCTTCTGCAAGCAGTGACACCGAGTTGATCAGGATGTTCGAGTGGAACTGCTCGCGCTTGGTCAGGAAGGTCTGGAGCACCGCGATACCAACAGCGCCACCGAGATTGCGCATCATGTTGAACAGCGCGGAGGCCGAACCGGCATTCTCCTTCTCGATCCCTGCGGTGGCCGTCGCGGAGAGCGGCGTGAACACCAGCGCCTGGCCAACGGCGCGCACGATGTTCGGCCAGAACAGTTGGTCGCTGGCGTAGTCCTTGGTCATGTGAATGTTCATGAAGTTGCTCAGCGCGAACAGCCCAAAGCCAAAGGCAATAACATAGCGCACGTCAAAGCGCTTCATGAGGCGCGGCACCAGCGGGATCAGCAGAAGCTGCGGCAGCCCTGTCCAGGCCAGCACCATGCCGATCTGCTCGGCATTGTACCCCTGAACCCGCGCCAGATAGATTGGCAGGATGAAGACCGAACCATAGAGCGCAAACCCAAGCAGGATATTCGCCAGAATGCCGAAGCCGAAGTTGCGGCGGAGCAGAAGACGCAGGTTCAACAACGGATGCTTAACTGCAAGTTCAATGGTAACGAACAGGCTCAGCGACACGGCGGCGATTACCGACAGCCGCACGATGAAAGGTGAGCCGAACCAATCGTCCTTGTTCCCCTCCTCAAGAACGGTCTGGAGGGCGGCAAGGCCAATCGCCATTGTAGCAATGCCGAACCAGTCACCCCTGGCGAGCAGCGAAAAGTTGAGCGGCGCGCGTTCCAGTGATCCCCATAGCATAGCAACCATCAGCGCCCCGGGAACCAGATTGACGTAGAAGATGTACTCCCAGCCCCAGTTCTCGGTGAGGTAGCCGCCGATCGTTGGACCGATGGCTGGCGCGAAGGTCGCCGAGAGCGCGAACAGTGCCAATCCGACTGGCTGCTTCGTCTGGGGCAGCAAGGTAATGATGATGGTGAACGCCATCGGGATCAGTACACCACCGGTAAAGCCCTGTAGGGCGCGCAGGGCGATCATCTGCTGGAGGTCCGCCGCGAAGGCGCAGGCGATCGAGAAAGCCAGGAACAGGACTGCATTGACCAGCAGATAGAGGCGGATGGAGAACACCTGCGCCAACCAGCCCGTCAGCGGGATCACTACGATCTCAGCGATCAGATAGGAGGTGGAAATCCAACCCCCATCATCGATTCCGGCGCCGATGGCACCCTGGATGTCGGCCAGGGAGGCATTGACAATCTGGATGTTCAGCACCGCCATGAAGGCGCCAAGGGTCGAGCCTCCGACCGCCATCCAGACCTTCAGCGGGATCGCGGCCGCACCTGTGCCGGAGACCGGCGTCGGATCGGCAGGTGAAGCGGTGGATAAGTGTGCGGCCATGCATGGCTCCATAGGCTTTGATGGAAGAAGCATGCGCCGCCGGGGTACGCACGATCGTCCGGGATCGTCAGGACGGACTGTCCGCTCTCAGGCTCAGAGCGAGCCGGTCCTGCGGCGGGTGTCGATAGTCGGCTCGACCGACATGCCGGCGTGCAACCGACCGGAAACATCCTCGTCGAAGGCGATCCTCACCGGGATGCGCTGGACAATCTTGGTGAAGTTGCCGGTGGCGTTATCCGGGGGCAACAGCGCGAACTCGAGCCCGCTGGCTGGCGACAGGCTTTCGACATGGCCCCTGAATGTGGCGCCCGGCAGGCCATCGACCTCGATTTCCACAGGCTGGCCTGGTCTCACGTCGGCAAGCTGGGTCTCCTTGAAGTTGGCAACCACATAGGCCGCATGCAGGGGCACCACAGCCATCAACTGAGTGCCCACGGTGACATACTGGCCAAGGCGCACCGAACGGGCGCCGACCGTGCCGTTCACGGGTGCGACAATGGCGGTGTAGGACAGATTGAGTTCGGCCTGCCGGGCGGCCGCGGTGCTGTGGCGGAGATTGGCCTCGGCTTGTGCGCGGCTGGTGTTCAGAACGTCGACCTTCGCCCTGGCCACGGCGAGTGCGGCCTCGTCGCGCTGCAACGCAGCCCTGGTCTGGTCCTGGACGGACTGGGTCTGCTGCGCCCGCTGAAGCGTGCCTGCCCCTGTCCTGCTCAGGTCGCGGAAGCGCGCCGCATCAGCTTCGGCGAAGCGGAGCGAGGCCTGCGTTGCGGCGACGTTCGCCTCGGCCTGCGCAATTTCTGAGCGCTGAAGAGCGATCTGCGCGTCGATGTTGCGGATCGCCGCCTCGCTCGCCGCGACGTCGGCACGGGCCTGGTCGAGCGCAGCCCGGAGGTCGCGATCATCGATGCGGGCGAGCGTCTGGCCAGCCTTCACCGACTGATTGTCGGCGACGGACACCTCGGCAATGTAGCCGGGCACCTTTGGGGCGATGATGGTGGAATCCGCCTCCACAAAGGCATCATCGGTCGAGACCTCGTACCGGCCAATCGTCCAGTAATGGTGGCCATAGAAGCCGCCCGCCACCGCGGTGGTAAGCAGTACCAGCGCTACTCCACCGCGCTTGACCCAGCGGCCCGGCTTGGCTTTAATAGGCTCAGGAGGAACTGCGTCACTCTCCGCAATGGGGGAGCCAGAGGTCCTCTCGAAGCTCTTGGGGTTTGGCATCTCTGTCATGTTGTCCTCCAGCGGGGCATCGGACGGCATGGGGCGCCTGAAGGCAAAAGAGAGTGCGGGGGCGATATGATAATCGAGTAAGCGCGGGAAAGAATATCAAGCCAATGCGGTTAGTCGGGCATGGATCGCCCTACCAGTCTCACCGTCCTTGGCCGCGTAGCCGGACTAGGATGCCGCATCTTGTCGCGGAGACGTTCAGTGTATCCTAACGGTAGCCTCCGTGTCGTCACGGCGAACCCGAAATCGCAATTCGTCGTCTCCTTACTGTTGCGACTCAGATCGCCACCCTTCCGATCGAACCACCGCCGTCAACGAACAAAGTCTGCCCAGTGATGTAGCCCGCCTCGTCCGAGAGCAGGAAAGCAACGGCCGCGGCAATTTCCTTCGGCCTGCCAAGACGACGCATTGGGATCAGGGAAAGAAACCTCTGCTCTGCCTCGCTGCCGACAGGCGTGTTCTGACGGAATAACTCCGTTTCTATTGGACCAGGTGCCACCGCGTTGACGGTGATACCGGTCTCGGCCAGTTCCAGTGCCCAAGTGCGCGTGAAGCTGCTGAGCGCCGCCTTGGCAGCTGCGTAGGCACTGCGCTGCGCGATGCCCACAACGGTCAGACTGGAAATGTTGACAATGCGTCCCCAGCCCTTGGTTCGCAAAGCCGGCAGGAGTGCCTGTACCGTCTGGATCGCCGGATGAAGATTGAAGCGCATGATGTCGTCCACATCTTTGAGATCGATCTCTCCGACCCGATGCAGCCGCACGAGACCAGCGTTGTTGACGACGCCATCAAAGGAATGACGCTTAGCGAGATCGGCGAAAGCTTCCGCTGAGGCTTTGCTGTCATCAAGGTCGATCGAAACAAGTGTGCCGGGAAAGCTAGGATCTTGGCCGCGGGCAATGCCGACCACGTGATGACCCGCATCGGCGAGCTGCGTTGAGAGCGCACGGCCGATGCCTTTGCTGGCTCCGGTGACAAGAAATGTCCGTTGTGTCACGTTGTCTGTCCTTCACTTACAAGCGGGGAAGCGCCACCTGCTTTGCCGCCGTCATGTCAAATTGAGCCATCAAAGCCTTCCCTTAAGTAATGCTCGATCTGTGGTCTACACGCTCGCATTCCTCAACGGTCGGCACCAACTTGTGCATCTTCCGGACAAGATAGTGACGAGCCATGTCGACTACATCCTGTGAGATCTGACAGCCCCGAACGTCCGGTTTGACTTAGCAAAGGGTAGAGGCAAGGGATGAAGAACGCCCATCATCGGCGCTACACTTGGCACGGCGATTCAGCTGAGGCAATCGGTCATGCCATCAGACCTTATGTCCAATCCCTGGTTCAATCGACGGTGACGTCAGCGAGCGGCGGCATTCGCAATGATCCGGATGATCTCAGATCGCGTATCTATCCCGGCGAACTCCTTCGCCAGGAGTGACACGCGCGCGCGGTAACTCGGTTTGTCGAGCACTGTCCGTACGGCATTACGCAGCATCCTCGGGGAGGGAGTGTTTGTTGCAAGGTCGATACCGACACCAAACCATGCGACGCGCGCGTTCACGGCGGCTTTGTCTTCGGTCAGACCCGCGGTGACGAGGGGAACTCCGAAGCTCATGGCCTGGTTGACGCTGCCGTAACCACCATTGGTGACAAATACATCGGTCTTCGGCAAGATCCATTCGAATGGCAGATAGCTCGCGAGGCGCGCGTTGTCGGGGATCGGGCCAGGTATTGCGTCGATTGGTCGGCCACCTGCTGTGGCTACCACGATCAGGTCTCGCTCGTCGGCGAGTGCTTCCAGTGTTGGTGCGAGCAGAAGTTTGAAATCGTGATTGGCTACGGTGCCCTGCGTCACCAAGACAACCCTGCGCGAACCATCCAGTTCATCAGCCCAAGATGGACGGGGCGCTTGATTTGGAATGATGGGCAAGGCGCCGACGAAGTGCACCGTCGGTGGCAGGGTTCGGGGGAACTCGAAACCCGGAACAGAAAGCTGTATATCGACGTCTGCAAGCTCAACCACGGACTGCAGGAGAGGTGTGTGCACGGGACCAGTGCCTAAACCGGCGAGCACTTGGTTCAATCGAAGAGACAATGGCTGATCGACAACGCGGTCATACTCCTGCGCGATTGCGGCATATTCCTCGCGCTGGGTCTCGGTGAATGCAGGCGGAAGGCCGGAAAAAACCGGCGCTCCGTCTTCACGGCGCCAGTGCAAAACCGATGTCCCACAGACAACAATGGAGGGCCGGTCTGAACGCGGCCCAAGAAGCATGGGCAGCACACCAAAAAACATGTCGTCGACAACGATGACATCTGCTGGAAAGTCTCTTAGGATTTCCTGGACGCCGTCGTGTTGAGCGTGGATACTGTCGACAAACACACGCTCTAGCGAAATGCGCAGCCATTCCGGCCCCGGTGGTGTGTTTTTAAGCTCCGGAGCCACTGCGTGAATGTTCCCCGGATCGAAATCTACTTGCGCGGGAAGAGGATGGAACTCAGCACCAACAGCTTCAATTCGCTGACGGAATGCGGTGCCCGACAAAACAGCAGTCTCATGACCTGCGGAGATCAGAATTCGTCCGATGGCAAGCAGCGGATTGAAAAGGCCGGATGCTGGGGTGGAAGCAATGAGAATTTTCATGCGATCCTCAAGTTCTATTTTCTATGAACAGCCGGGGCACTCCAGCGACCACATCATGCCTTCGGGTTGTCTTCCGCGATGAAGGCTTCCCGGGTCGTGTTCGTCTCGACAAGAATTACGGTTTATTGGTCAGACCGATGCATACTTGACATAGCGCTCTGATCCGAACAACGAACACGACGCTGCGGATCAGGACAGCCATAAGTCGTATTGTGACAAAATGGGTCGGAGACCCCATGGCAGCAGAGGACGGTGGCATGGAGTGTGCCCGAGGCGATGAAAACGACCGTTTTCACTGATATCCAGCCGACCGGTTCGGGCAAGGCCGCGAGCACCGACGCCTTGGTGCTCGCCGCCGGCCATCCGCGCCTGTTGTTCATGCGCTTCTGGGCCGGCGGCGGCACGATGGTGGCTCAGGAGCTGCGGGCCGCCTTGGATCAGGTGAAGACCATCAAGCAACGAGAGCGACTTCAATGAAAGAGCTTGCTCTGCCTATTGCTGGCCTCTTAGCCTGGGCCATGTTACCGGCGATTTCCGTGTCGCCCCGGCGTACGGACGAAGCCATGCCTCTCCAGCTTGAGGTGAAGATTACGGTTGGCAATGTCAAAGGCAGGATCGACCATAGGACGGTTGATGTTCCGAGCCAGCGCCACTTCGTGGCTGAGCTTGGCAACAATAGCGTTGGAGTTGTTGATCTGAGCGTAGCGAATGTGTCGGGTCGGCTTCAGGGCACCAAGGATCCGCAAGGCGTTGGTTATGCCCTATCGACTGGTACTCTCTACGTCGCCAACGCGGGTGATGGATCAGTGCGGCTGTTCCGGCGAAGCCTAGCGAAAACAGGCCGGCGCGAACTCAGGGATGATGCTGACAACATCCTCATCGACAGCTGGCAGCAGGGCGATCATCGGCTATGGCAAAGGAGCCTTGGCGATAATCGACGTGGCGCCGCGTCTACGTGAGCTGTGGCGGGGGCTATGTGGAGAACTTCGAACGGAATGAGGGCAGCTTCCGCGAGATTGCCCATCTTCCCACCGGATCCAGGGCCCGCAGGTCGCTGTTCGCTCCCGAAATGGACTCCCTGCGCCTGACAATGCGAGCGCCCGATTAGGTGGGTGCCGCAATATATCAACATTGCTCTGAATTGAAAATTTTGAATGTAGACACCCACGCAGTTGCTGGGGCTGGTTTCAGGCGCTCACCTAAGGATCTTCACGAAGGCGCTGTAACATATGGCTGTGTCGGCGCTCGTGAGGAGGTGCCCGATGGGTGACAACGTGTGGCGGCCAACACATTTGACATCCGAGCAGATAGAGGAGCGGCATCTCGCGGGCCCGACGCTGTTGCGCCAGGGGCGCACTCCACAACCTGGCCGGATCTGGCGTTCCAATGGCCTAATCTGACGGACAAGTAGCGTTGTCTCACCGCAGCGGCCACTGGCAAACTAACGGAAAGCGGCGTTCATGAGCCCCTCTCAGCGACTTCGCCATGGTATCCTTCATGCATCTGATTTCCTGCGCCCGGCAGACAGCGCCTACCCCTAGAGGCTCAAAGAAGTATCGCTGTCACTATGGCTACAGCCACCCGGTCAACTCCGCCAGAAGCCCTCGTGCCCGTAACCCGCTGACCGGCATTGTCGCCCGATGGCGCTGGACGAGCCTCCGGTCGGCTGTCCCGGCTATGTGGGTCGCTCTTGCCTCTACCATCGCAAGCCCCACCTGGGCGCACGATGGTCAGTCAGTGACAGTCGTGCCCAAATTCGATCAGGTCCTTCCAAACATACTAGGCAAGTCGCTCCGCGTTGTAGAAGTCGCCTATACACCCGGCGCCGCCTTCCCGCCGCATACGCACGCGAGGTCGGCCTCTATCTACGCATACGTGCTTTCGGGTGACATCGATTCGAAAGAAAATGACAGCGAAACCCGTATCTTCAAGGAGGGAGAAAGCTGGTACGAACTCCCTGGCGCGGTTCACTCGATCAGCCGCAACGCGAGCAAGACTAAGCCAGCGAAGTTGCTCGCGGTCTTCGTCGCTGACTCTGGCAAAACAAAGCTTACCATCCCCGCTCAATGGGATACGAGGAACTCGAATAATGAGTAACAGGCTCGATTACAATCAAATTTCTCCTAACGGAGCCAAGGCTCTCGGTGGCGTCTATGGCTATGTCCTGCAGAGTGGCCTTCCCGGCGAGCTGGTAGATCTTGTTTATCTGCGGGTATCGCAAATCAATAACTGTGCCTTTTGCCTCGACATGCACACCCGCGCGCTCCTCAAAAGAGGAGTGAAGATGGAGAAGCTCGCGCTGTTGCAGGCGTGGGAGGAGGGTGGGAGCCTCTTCAGCACGCCTGAACGGGCCGCACTTGCATGGGCCGAGAGTGTGACGCGCGTTGCTGAGACCGGCGTCCCGGAGAGCGCCTACAAAGCTGCCCGCGGGGTTTTCGATGAGAAACAGCTTGTCGACCTTACGATCGCAATCAGTCTGATGAACAGCTATAATCGCATGGCGATCAGCTTTCGGAACACGCCGCAGGCCGTTCTCGAAGACTGAGCCAGCTGCGCTCGAGATCAATCTTACCGAAATTGTGAGATTAGCCATGTGGCCTTCTCCACGCTGGAAGGCGCCGTCATCCGCCTCATCGCGTAGAACCGGTTGTGCCACATGCTCCCAAACGCCACCGACACGATTTCTTCAGAACGACAACATTAGTATTCTCTAGGAGTGGAGCACTAGAACATTCTGTTATCAGACGGGCTCATAGCTTGAGTTCCTGATGGGATCGGTGCACTTGCCTGGAGTGACTGCTTCGATCGCATCACTGATTGTTTTCCACAGGCTATCGCCGGTGCGAGCTGCGGCTT
Source organism: Microvirga terrae (assembly GCF_013307435.2). Classification (NCBI taxonomy): domain Bacteria; kingdom Pseudomonadati; phylum Pseudomonadota; class Alphaproteobacteria; order Hyphomicrobiales; family Methylobacteriaceae; genus Microvirga; species Microvirga terrae. The sequence continues at coordinate 208,837 of NZ_CP102846.1, read as the reverse complement.
TGCGCAACAGGGCTTTCGGGAACAACTGCTCAATCGGATTAAGATCGGGCGAATACTGAGGCAAGTACATCAAGGTCGCCCCGCGGGCGCTAACCACCGCCCTGACGTCTGACACCATGTGTACGGAGAGATTGTCTCCCATGATGTATAGAAGGTCCGGGTCAAAAGTCACTCCCTGGCGATTGTCTCTCAAGTCAACCCAGTAACAGACGCGGGCGGAGTGCTGAAGCAGAAAGTCATCCTCAGTCTCAATAATGAGCTGAGTTGCGTCATGCGCCAATTTGCTGGCGGGAATTCTGACGCCATGAACTCTATTGATACTACTCGGGCCCGAGTGATCTGCTGGAGGCAGGAGCGTTTCGGCCTGCCTCTCTGGTTTCAGGATGGCCCCAGCCGCCGCGAAGGCGACGGCCATGCAAAACGCCGTCAGAGTAGCGCCAGCCTTCATAGTCCTTCTCTTGTTCCAAGCTGAATACGGTGTGAGGGAGGGTGCGCCAAAATTTCAGTATGTGATCCCCGTTCAGAGAATTGCTGACTCGAGTTTGCGATAGCGTGCCTGACATGATTCACTGAGACGCGGGGGCGCTGTTGATGGAGGTCAGCATGGCTGCACTCCGGGTCCGTCAGGACTACCCACCGTCTGACCTACGCCAGCGAGCCGCTCGCGAGCGGGATCCCAGAGCTATCCTGCGATTGCTGGCCATCGCCAAGCCAATGCGCTTGAGGGTATGACCCGAACTGAGACCGCCCGGCTGGCCGGTATGGAGCGTCAGGCCCTGCACCCGGACGGCCTGCGCGACCGGCCCCGCTCCGGTCGCCCGGAGCAACTCACTTCTGGCCAGCAGGCGTCGCTCAATGCCCACATCTTGCGTGGACCTGAGCCTGAGCGCGATGGGGTGAGTGCCTGGCTGACCTGCGCGAACATGTCGAACAAACCTATGGGGCCCGCTACAGCCAGTGGGGGCTCTCGTGCCTGCTCAAGCGGCTGAACCTGTCGCGTCAGAAGACCCGACCCTCGCACCCGAAGGGCAATCCGGCCGCGCAGGCGGCGTTCAAAAAAGGAGTTGCCTGCAAGGTTATCCACCATCGCGGCGGAGCATCCTGAGACGCGGCTCCAGCTCTGGTGCCAGGACGAGGCGCGCTTTGGTCAGAAGGGGCGAACCACCTGCGTCTGGTATGAGCGCGGCATGCGTCCGCCCGGTGTGGTCGATCAGTGCTTCGAGAGCTTGTATCTGTTTGCCGCCTGCCGGCCTGGAACGGGCGAGACCTTCGCGTTGGCCCTGCCGCGGGTGAGTGCCGACGCCATGACGATCTTTCTGGAGCACTTTGCTCACCAGTTTGAGCCCGGCGTGCACGCGGTGCTCGTGCGGGATCAGGCCGGTTGGCACGACGCGTGGGCGTTGCAGGTGCCGGACACCATCACCCTTTTGCCTTTGCCACCAGCCTTACCCCGGTTGAAAGGGTCTGGCTCTACCTACGCGAGCCCTATCTCTCGCACCGCGTGCTCGACAACTACGAAGCGGTGCTGGAGGCGGTCTGCCGCGCCTGGAACCGGCTCCTCGACGAGACAGGCCGCCTTACGACATTGACGGCCTACCCGTATCTCACCGCGTCAGCAAATCCCTGAGCGGGTATGAACACTAATTTGCGCTGAGTTGCTCCCAATTGTTTGTAAGCGGGAGGAAAGGAAGCGGCAAAGGATGTCCATGGGATGTCCGGTCAATCAGGTGACCCTGGTACTTTGGCATACATTGGTGAAGGAGCCCGCCCTGTGATTACTGCTAGTCGACCCTAGCTCAGCCCTGGGGTAGACCAGTGTCGGGCCAGCGGGCGAGGCAAGACCTCCAACGCCCCCCGACCGCATGACCCGTCCACCAGCGCACCGTAGCCTGCTCTCTTGTTTGATCTGGCTCTCTGCAATCTCTCTCATGCTGTTATGACCTCATTCCTCCAGCGGGCGAGACAGGCGGCCATCAAAGCCACCCGACTCCCCCGGGATGCTTCACCTGACTGGACGCACGCTGATCTGGAGGCTCGGCGCACCCCTCCGGCCGTCTACCTGATCGGGGTGGTGGTCGCCCTCACCGTCTGCGCAACCGTGCTTTCGTTGAGAGCGTCCTGACATGCATGGTGAGGGCCGAAATTGAAACACTCGCATGCCAGCGCGGATCAAAGGGTGCCCATTGACGTCATTGCAGTCCGATCCAACTCAGCGCGGGAGATGAAGGTGGAAAGCTACCGAGCCCTCCTGTCTGAGCTGTCATCCGGCCAGCCTCCCCTGGTCGAGGGCCCAATCGATCTGCCTGACGGGCTGAGGGAAGCCGTCGAGATCTGGACGGGAGCTGGAGGTGGAGTGCCGCACAGGGCATCTGGGGACGCTCCACCAGGATCGGGTATTCTCGAAAGACCAAACGGAGCTCCTGGTGCAAAGTGCCAGAGTGGTGCTCGCGTAGCATCGCTGGTCCTCCTTGAACTAAAGGCCGCCGTTGGCGGCCTCTTATTCCGGAGACGACGGGGAACGGGCGCAGATCCCGAACCGCCATCTCAGTGTGTCAGGAGCATGAGCATGGCTCAAGCGATTGATGTCCCTCAGGCAGATCGTCACGATATCCCAACCTTCTGGCGTCGGTGGTTCTACTCCACGAACCACAAGGACATCGGCACGCTTTACCTCATCTTCGGCTTCACGGCCGGCATCGTCGGCGGCCTTCTGTCCATCGGCATGCGCCTGGAGCTCCAGGAGCCGGGCCTCCAGTTCTTCTCCAACCCGCAGGCCTACAATGTCTTCGTGACGGCGCACGGCCTCATCATGGTGTTCTTCGTGGTGATGCCCACGCTCATCGGGGGCTTCGGCAACTGGTTCATCCCGATCATGATCGGCGCCCCCGACATGGCCTTTCCACGGATGAACAACATCTCCTTCTGGCTCCTTGTGGCTGCTTTCGCCCTGATGCTCTGCTCTCTCTTTGTCGAGGGCGCTCCGGGCGCGAACGGCTTCGGCGGTGGCTGGACGGCTTATCCGCCCCTATCTGTCATGGGCCATCCTGGCCCTGCCTTTGATTTTGCCATTTTCGCAATCCACCTTTCGGGTGCCTCCTCGATCCTGGGTGCGATCAACTTCATCACGACGATCCTCAACATGCGCGCTCCGGGCATGACGCTGCACAAGATGCCGCTGTTCGCCTGGTCCATGCTGGTGACCGCGTTCCTGCTGCTCCTGTCGCTGCCGGTTCTCGCGGGCGCGATCACGATGCTGCTCACCGACCGCAACTTCGGCACGACCTTCTTCGAGCCATCGGGCGGCGGCGATCCGGTGCTCTACCAGCACCTGTTCTGGTTCTTCGGTCACCCCGAAGTGTACATCATGATCCTGCCGGCCTTCGGCATCGTGTCCCACATCATCTCGACCTTCTCCAAGAAGCCGATCTTCGGCTATCTCGGCATGGCCTACGCCATGGTGGCGATCGGCGTCGTGGGCTTCGTCGTGTGGGCGCACCACATGTACACGGTCGGCCTCTCGCTCCAGACCCAGGCCTACTTCGTGTTCGCCACGATGGTGATCGCGGTTCCGACCGGCGTGAAGATCTTCTCGTGGATCGCCACCATGTGGGGCGGGTCCATCCGCTTCACGGCGGCCATGCAATGGGCCGTGGGCTTCGTGTTCCTGTTCACGGTCGGCGGCGTCACAGGCGTCGTGCTGGCGAATGCTCCCGTCGACCGCTACATGCACGACACCTACTACGTGGTGGCTCACTTCCACTACGTGCTGTCGCTCGGCGCCGTCTTCGTGATCTTCGCGGGCATCTACTACTGGTTCCCGAAGATCACCGGCTACGTCATGCCCGAATGGATCGGCCAGCTGCACTTCTGGGTCGCGTTCATCGGCGCCAACGTGCTGTTCTTCCCGATGCACTTCCTCGGGCTGTCCGGCATGCCGCGCCGCTACGCGGATTATCCGGACGCCTTCGCGGGCTGGAACATGGTCTCGTCGATCGGCTCCTACATCTTCTTCGCCGGGCTCTTCATCTTCATGTTCGGCGTGGTCTATGCCTTCATCCGCAAGGAGCGGGCTGCCGACAATCCGTGGGGCGAGGGTGCGACGACGCTGGAATGGACCCTGTCCTCACCGCCTCCGTACCACCAGTTCGAGACCCTGCCACGGGTCGTTGAAAGCGATCATTGAGCCGCAGGCGGATACCCCCGTACTTCCCTCAATTTGACCATGGGTAAGCAGGGATCTTGATTGTGCCTTACGCAATCGAAATTGTATAAGTCCGGAGGCCCACGGCGTTGCTCTCGCGATTCCTGCCCGCTAAACAGGTGGAATGTCCCACAACCGCAGCTCTATCAAACGTGCGAGTTGGCTGCAACTTAAGGCAGGAATGTGAATCGGTATCGAAGGAGGCTTCCCATCGAACATTGGTGCAAAATTGCTCGAACTGGGTAGCCAAGCGGCCATCTGAAGCACGCATTGTGCTGGCCAACTCGCGCCGATCTGACTTCTCGATCAGTTATGCCTTGGGCGTGGTTATTGCATGTACGTCGATCATGTCTCTTTCCATGGGTCTTCCTGCATATTCCGACGAATTTGACGCATTTGCCGTATACAGCGAAGCAAAACCTTTCAACGATCAATGGCAGGCCTGCGCTGCGTCCTACACAAGTCAAAGGCTCAGATCTCAATTGTCATCGGACGTCCTTGCAGGGAATGCTATACGCAGCTGCCGAGATCGTGAGATCAGTCTTTCCCGCTTCCTTGTTGAAAGGATTGGAAAGAAGTCAGCTGAAAATGTTGTCGGTGTGCTGCGGGAGCGCTATCATCGCGATCTCTCGGCGGCTATAGATAACCTTCGCATGCCTGATCATTGATCTTCACGCGACAGGTGTAACATAGTGCGGTGGCCGTCCTCGTGAGAAGGTACGCGATGGCGGGCATCGTGTGGCGACTGACGCTTTTGACGGCGGAGCAGATAAGGAGCATCGTCTGGTGGCTGCGACGCTGTTGCGCCAGGGACAGCTCTCTGAAGCCGACATTGCCAGGCATGTGGAGCCGGCGCCAGTGTCTGCCGCTGGGCCGTCACGCTCGCCCGGGAGGGCCCGCACGGCTTGGTAGCGCCTTGCATCCCGGGCCTCTCGCCCCGCCTACAATATCACCCCGAGATGAGCGTCCGCTTCTTCCCATGCATGCCTCTCGGTTACCGACGTCCCGTGAAGATCAATAGCCCGATAGCCGTTGGTGACCTTTCGCTGCACCACGGGGGGCGAAACGCCCGCTCACAGGCGCTGTTGGTCGCCGCAACCTGACCAGGATAGTCGCGGAAGCTTAGGATTTGCTCGTGCATCGGGCCGATCTTGGCCTGGAGAGCTTGGGCAAGGGCGCAGGAACTCGTAGCGACGAGGATGCTGGCTCATTGCCGCTCCAGCGTTTTTCACTTGGCCACCGGGGTCGATGCAGCCGGGCGGTAATCTGGTCCGAGAGGGGAAGATGGCATTGAGCCAGAGCTGCAAGCGCCCGGGCACCGGAACGTCACTGACCTCCACCGCATAGGCAGCGTCCCGTGACAGATCCGCCAGACGGGTCTGGTAGCGACACCGTGCAGTCGCGGCCCAAACGACATCCCGTTGGCGGCGTCCGGCACGGTGGCGGCGGCTCTGTTGCCGCCGGCCGGGCAGCGCACCTTCAGGCGCCAATGCTGGGTGACATGCGCCGCTACCTGCGGGACGTCGATCTGCTCGTGGACGCTGGTCGCCTCCGCCGGCAGACCATCCATCAGAACGGCCGAACAGCACGAGCACCGATCGGGACGGTGCTCGACCACCAAATAGTAATCCCGAACGGCCTTGTTTTACTCTGCTACCTCGTGCGCCGCGGGTGACTTGGAAATCTTTTGCTCAACCTCGTCCAAGCTACCACTCCACTCAACTGCCTCTGACTTCGCCTGCGGCTCGAGCACGACCCTCTGCTGGTCGCGGTCCCAGCGCGCGGTCACCCGGTCGCCTTCATGGACCTCGTCCGCCAGCATCGCCCGGGCCAGCTGGGTCTCCAGCTCGGAGCGGATGAGGCGCCGCAGCTCGCGCGCGCCGAACTCCGGCCGGAAGCCGGCGGCCGCCAGGTGGTCGACAAGGCTGGCGTCGATCTCAAGATCGACGCCTTGGCCATGGGCGGTCCGCCTGACGCGCTCCAGCTGAAGCTCGACGATGGAGCGGATCTCGCCCCGCGCCAGGGCATGGAACACGATGATCTCGTCGATGCGGTTGATGAACTCCGGTCGGAAGTGGCCGCGCAGCACGTCCATCAGCTCGCGCTTCAGACGGGCCTGATCGTCCTCGGCCGTGCCGCGCAGATTGAGGTGGCGCTGGATGATGTCGGAGCCCAGGTTCGACGTGGCGATCAGGATGGTGTTGGTGAAGTCCACGACCCGTCCCTTGCCGTCGGTCAGCCGGCCATCGTCGAACACCTGCAGCAGCACGTTGTAGACGTCCGGATGCGCCTTCTCGATTTCGTCGAGAAGAACCACCGAATAGGGCCGGCGCCGCACGCGCTCGGTCAGCTGCCCGCCCTCCTCGTAGCCGACATAGCCGGGCGGCGCGCCGATGAGCCTGGCGACCGCGTGGCGCTCCATGTATTCCGACATGTCGAGCCGGATCATCGCGTCCTCCTCGCCGAAGACGGTCTCGGCGAGAGCCTTGGCCAGTTCGGTCTTGCCGACGCCGGTGGGGCCGAGGAACAGGAAGGTCGCGATGGGGCGGCGCCCCTCCCGCAGGCCGGCCCGCGCCAGGCGCACGGCATCGCTGACCGCCCTGACCGCCTCCTCCTGGCCGATCACGCGCTGGTGCAGGCGCTCTTCCATCTTCACGAGGCGCTGACGCTCCTCGGTCGTCAGCTCGTTGACCGGAACACCCGTGAGCTTGGACACCACCTGGGCGATATCCTCGGTGCGCACCTCCGTCGAGGCCGAGCCGCGTTCCCGCCGCCAGCGTTCGGTCGCGTCCTGGAGCTCCTTGCTGCGGGCATCGTGCCGGGCCTGGATGTCCGAGGCGCGGTCGAAGTGCTTGCGGGAGGAGGCGTAATCCTGTTCGCGCTTGAGCTGGCGCACCTCGGCTTCCATTTCCTGCACGTCCACGGGCCTGGCGGTGGCCGAGATCTTCACCCGGGCGGCGGCCTGGTCGACGAGGTCGATGGCCTTGTCCGGCAGGAAGCGCCCGGTGATATAGCGGTCGGAGAGTTCGGCGGCCGCGATCACGGCCTCGTCCGTGATGGTGACCTTGTGGTGCGCCTCGAGGGTGTCGCGCAGGCCGCGCAGGATCATGATGGTCTGGGCGATGGTCGGCTCGGGCACGAAGACCGGCTGGAAGCGACGCTCCAGGGCGGCGTCCTTCTCGATGTGCTTCTGGTATTCGTTGAGTGTGGTGGCGCCGATCAGGTTGAGCTCGCCGCGCGCGAGCGCCGGCTTGAACACGTTGGCGATGTCGAGACCGCCTTCGCCCCCGCCTTGGCCGGCCCCCACGATGGTGTGGATCTCGTCGATGAACAGAACAAGCTCGTCCTCGCGCTCGGTGACCTCCTTGAGGATCTGCTGGACGCGCTCCTCGAACTCGCCCCGGTATTTCGAGCCGGCCACCATCGAGTTGATCGACAGCTCCACGAGGCGCTTGTCGCGCAGGCTCTCGGGCACCTCGCCGGCAACGATGCGCTGAGCAAGCCCCTCGACGATGGCCGTCTTGCCGACGCCCGGCTCGCCGATGAGGACCGGGTTGTTCTTCTTGCGCCGGGCCAGCACCTCGATGGTGGTCTCGATCTCCCTGGCGCGGCCGATCACCGGATCGAGCTTGCCGTCGCGGGCGAGCTTGGTGAGATCGCGGGAGTACTTGTCGAGGTTGGGCGTGTTGGTGGGGGTGTCGACCCGCCCTTCCTCGGCGCCGCGCCCGACCACCTTGGTGACCTGCTGGCGAATGGCCTGCGGGGTGAGGCCGTAGCGGTTCAGAACATCGGGTCCGATGCCTTCTCCCTCCTCGGCCAAGCCGATGAGCAGGTGCTCCGGCCCGACATAGGAATGGCCGAACTCACTGGAAGCCGAGAAGGCCCGGGAGAGGGCGCTCTTGACCCGGGGCGAAACCCCGATCTCGCCGCCTTCCTCCGGGTTGAAATCGCCCCGCGGGCTTTCCGCGACGATCTGGTTGCGCAGGTCATCGAGGGAGACCTTGAACTGGTCGAGGATGGTGCGCACGACATCGCTCTCGGTGAGGGCGAGGAGCAGATGCTCGGTGTCGACTTCCCGCCGGCCGAAATCGCCGGCCCGTCGTGCGGCCGCCTGCAGGATCTCCTCGGCATGCTCGCTCAGTCGCTCGGCGACGCCGGCGGCAGCGCCCCGTCTGCGGGCGCGACCCCGTCCGGATCTGGCCGGAATGGGCGTGCCGCCGTCCCCCGTGTCGGAGGGCTCATCGGCAGGCCTTCCTGCGCTGCCGCGCGGGCTCTCGCCGAAGACGTCGCCCCCGAAGAAGTCGTCGAACAGGTTGCCGCGCCCGCCGAAAAGGGACTCCAGCGGCGAACTCGGCCGCTGCTGCCGCGCCAGCCGCCGGTAATCGACGTCACAGAGCTCCATGGTCTGGCGCTGGCCGTTGCTGACAACCTGCGCTCGAACGGTCGCAGGCCGGACACCACAGATGTCACAGATTCCGTCCGCCATGGCTTTCCTCCCTTCGGCGCTGCCAAACTTGTTGGTCTTTCATGCAGGTCAATAGCTCATCGGGTGCGCACGAGCGGCGTGTCGACCAGATGCTCGGCAATGAACCAAGCCTCAAGTTCGTTAACACGGATGACCTCGGAGACGATCAGGTCATTGGTGCCATCGTCACCCTGCTCTACGGTTCGCTTTGCCGCGTCATGGGCATCGACAAGAATCAACTCATGAGCCTCCAGCAGTCGTGACAACATCGCCGGCACTTCCTCGCAGCCATTGGGGGCTCGCGGAATGCGCGTAATCTCCGCCACATGCCGCGGATCACCAACAGCAAGGCCTCCAAGTGTTTGGATCCGCTCAGCGAGAGCATCAATGAGTTTAACCTGCTCATCAGCATGTCTATCGAGCAAGAGGTGCAACTGGTAGAAGGTGGCTCCTCGCATCAGCCAATGATTCTTCTTGTAAACGGAATATATGATCTGGGTGTCGGCAAGGATCTGGTTCAGGCGTTGGCACGAGTATAGCCGTGCATCATGCGACAGTCCGAGCGGAAACTGCCGGACGGTTCCGAATGCTTGGATTTCCCGACCTTCTTGATGTAGCCAGGGTTGGCTGTTCTGGTGCACGAGTTTGTTACCGGTTCTGTGTAACGCTTTCATCGCCACTCTCCTTTCACCGCACACGCGATCTCGGATGGGGTAGACCTCTGACTGCTTACTCTTCGGAGCAGTCCCGGATCGTCGGTCTTCTAGCTCTTGATTCATGTTGAAGCCGCTGATGCGGATTGCACCGCTGCGCCACAGTGGGCAGCTTGCAGCAAGGCAACCATTCTCGGCTCAGCGTGGTGTTCGCAGGACGTGCTCTTTGAGCTGTGGCAGCTCGGCCAATACTGCTTCGGGCTGGCCCCTTCAGACAATCTTGAACAGAGTCGAACTTTACCGCTTGAGCGCACCAGTAAGTGAACAGGCGAAGTGATCGTCGATGTCGTGGTCAGTTCCGGAGCCAGTGAGTGCTCCGACTGTCGCCAATTTGTCGCCAGGGAAGCTAACTAAAGGGCAGATGCCGCCATAACCCAGCAGCATGTCCCCGGCGGTCGGACATAGCCTCCAATGCAGCTTCTGTCGGGATAAGATTAGCTCCCCGCGTCAGCTGAACCTTATCGTTCGGCTGTCGCTTGTCGACAACCGCGACTATTGTTTTGATTAGATACTTCTTGCGAAGCCGTTTCATTTCTGTGAAGGCACGAACGGACTCTTTCCACTTATCAAAGTCAACTGCACGAGTTTTGCTATGATAGAACTCTTCGTTTCAAAGTTTGAGTTATTATTGAGCTGGATGAGGAACCATTGCGAAACGTCTGCAATTTATGTTTGCACAGTTCCAGAAGGCATTCACCTGTCACTTTTCGCAGGCTGCCGAGGCGATTTGACAACGGCATTATCGACATAGACTATTGCTCTACTCGGTACTCTCAGAATTGTCGGCGCTCGTAAGAATTGGATCGGCAGGAGCAATCTTGTCACATGCTATTCCTCAGAGCTACAGCGCCATAGAACATCAGCCCATATGTAGCTTTGCGCTTTCAGGATTCATCCGAATCTTTGATAGGATCATCGTGCAATAAACGGTCGAGGGCCGCACGGTGCCGTTCATGTGGCAGGAAGTCGGACCTCAGTCGCTGCAACGAGCATAGGAGCGATACCATGACCGCATTGTTTGATGCCATCGTAGTCAGCGCCGGCCAGGCCGGATCGTCGCTTGCGGGGCGATTGGCCAAGGAGTGCATGCAGGTCGCCATCATCGAGTGCACGCTGCTCGGTGAGACCCGCGTGAATACCGGCTGCAGGCCGACCAAAGGCCTGGTGGCCAGCGCCTGAATGGCTGTCCAATCTATGGGCGAGCGAGTTTAAATTGGACCCAGAATTCGCTCAGTCTGAAAAGACTGTAGCGGAGACCAGGATCATCGCCAAGCACATAGTCTTAGTTGATTGACTCAACCAAACAAGAACACAATACGATACAGGCCGATTCTACACCCCGGCCTGAAAGCAAGCCGTTGAATTTCATTCATACGAGCTCAAACGTATCCCTACTATCCTCATGCAACATTAATGGCCTGGATTACGAAAGCTATCAGAAGTTTGGAGCCACCAAACGAGAAATAAAGTAATACCCGCTCAGGGAATTGGTGACGCGGTGAGATACGGGTATGCCGTCAATGTTGTGAGACGGCCTGTCTCGTCGAGGAGCCGGTTCCAGGCGCGACAGACCGCGTCGAGCACCGCGTCATAGTCGTCGAGTACGCGGTGCGAGAGATAGCGTTCGCGCAGGTACAGCCAGACGCGTTCCACTGGGTTCAGCGCGGGTGACGCTGGCGGCAGCGGCAAAAGGGTGATGGTGTCCGGCACATGCAAGGCCCGGGCGTCGTGCCAACCGGCCTGATCGAGCACGAGCACTGCGTGCACACCGGGCTCGAGCTGCTGCGCGAAGTGCTCCAGAAAGATCGTCATCGCGTCGGCATTCACCCGCGGCAGCGCCAAGGCGAAGGTTTCGTCGGTGCCGGGCCGGCAGGCGGCAAACAGATATAAGCTCTCGAAGCGCTGATCGACCACACCGGGCGGACGCACGCCACGCTCATACCAGACGCGCGTGGTCCGGCCCTTCTGGCCAAAGCGCGCCTCGTCCTGGCACCAGAGCTGAAGACGCGCCTCAGGATGCTCTGCCGCGATGGTGCCCAATCTTGCGGGCAGCTCCTTTTTTGAACGCCGCTTGTGCGGCCGAACTGCCCTTCGGGTGCGAGGGCCGGGTCTTCTGCCGCGACAGGTTCAGCCGCTTGAGCAGGCACGAGAGCCCCCACTGGCCGTAGCGGACCCCATAGGTTTGTTCGACATGCTCGCACAGGTCAACCAGACGCCAGGCGCTGACCCCATCGCGCTCGGGCTCCGGTCCGTGCAGGATGTAGGCCTTGAGGGCGGCCTGCTGCCCAGGGTTGAGTTGCTCCGGGCGACCGGAGCGATGCCGGTCCTGCAGGCCGTCCGGTCCCTCGGCATTGAAGCGCTTTATGGCATCGTGCAGGGCCTGGCGCTCCATGCCGGCCAGCCGGGCGGCCTCCGTTCGGGTCATGCCCTCGAGCGCATTGGCGATCGCCAACAGCCGCAGGCTGGCCCGGGTGTCCTTCTCGCGAGCGGCGCGCTGGCGCAAATCCGATGGAGGGTAGTCCTGACGGATCGGGAGCCCGGCCATGGTGGTCTCCTGCAATTGCGCCCCCTGCCATCAGGGAATCATGCCAGCTACATCGATGCAAATCCGAGTCAGCAATTCTCTGGATGGGTATAAAACCAAGTTCAGTGGATGCAACCATTCTACCCTTTATTCTTTGGATGAAGGCAGTCCAATGTGATTTATGCCACGACGTACCCGCCAGATTTCTTCGTCTCTTTGAGCAATGCGCATAAATTCTATGACGATAATTAAGCCAGCGAGCGATCGTCCACGATCATTTTCAGAACATAGATACTGCCTATGTTGCCAGCTTAGAAGTCTCCAGACGCTTCAGTGTAGGTGCTGAGGACGCAAAGTGCCTATGCGGCTAAGATCAGACTCTCACAAAGGCGAGTAGATCCGGATTGATTACATCCGCGTGGGTCGTAAGCATCCCATGCGGGTAGCCCTTGTAAACCTTGAGCGTGCCGTTCTTGAGCAGTTTGACTGATTTCAGTGCTGCGTCTGCGATCGGGACGATCTGATCATCGTCACCATGCATCACGAGCGTCGGCACGGTGATCGACTTTAAGTCCGCGGTCTGATCGGTCTCCGAAAAGGCCTTGATCCCATCATAGTGCGCCTTGGCTGCCCCAATCATGCCCTGACGCCACCAATTTTGGATCACGCCGGGATAGACTATAACGCCCTCACGGTTGAAGCCGTAGAATGGGCCTCTGGCGACGTCTAGGTAGAACTGCGCCCGATTCGCAGCGAGACTCTTGCGAAAGCCGTCGAACACCTCAATTGGTTGGCCATCCGGATTGCTATCGGACCTGACCATCAAAGGTGGAACCGCACTCACCAGAACCGCCTTGGCAACACGGCCGCTAGGCTGGCCGTGCTTTGCAACGAAGCGGGCGACCTCGCCGCCCCCGGTCGAGTGACCAATATGAACGACATTCCTCAGATCGAGGGCTTCAACCACCGCAAAGGCGTCGGCAGCGTAGTGGTCCATATCGTGACCGTCGCTGACCTGTGTCGAGCGTCCGTGACCACGTCTATCATGAGCCACGACGCGGTAGCCGTGCTGCAAGAAGAACAGCATCTGTGCGTCCCAGTCATCGGCAGAGAGGGGCCAGCCATGATGAAACATGATTGGCTGGGCATCCTTCGGCCCCCAATCCTTGTAGAAGATATCGGTCCCGTCCTTGGTGGTGATCGTTGCCATGAAATCCGTTCCTTTCGCTTTGGTAGAAGGTGACGCCGCTTCCGATATGGCCGGCAGGGCAAGAGAGACGGCGAGGGACGCTGCTCCCGCCAAAGTGTCGCGTCGGGTCAGCGAACCGGGAACGCGGAGTGATCTGGGCATTGGGATTTTTCCTTCGTTAGTCCGCGGTGAGATTCTCGACTAACCGAACTACGCGAGCAAACGCTGGGCTAGTGACGCATCCAGGCGCTGGTGGAGATGGTCGACCTGAGCCTTCAAGTCGATGCCCATATTCGTCAATGTGCTCCGGAGCAGCGGCGCACTGGAACGTGCCCCAACGGGAGATCGGTCGGAGCACCCTTCGTTTAAGGACCAAGACAGGGCCGCGAGCAAGGCAAAGCCTGTGTTTTGCACGGGAGGGAAGGTGATCGTGATGAAGCAACGGTTCCAATCGTTTGCCATGAGAGCAGCCATGGCTGTAAGTGGGTGTGCGGCTCCTGCGGCCTTTTAGGAGACGCGCGTGCTCCTGCAAATTCACCACGGGCAATGGGTAGGACTGGGTCACGCTCTGAGTCTGTTGTGACCCTCCCGTTTGAGGCCAAGGAAACAATAGGTTCATAGGGATTAGGCTTCGAGCCTACAACTGCGGACGTAAACGGTGAACAAATGCAAGGGGCGCGTCAGTAGCAGGACAAAGAGATGATCCAACATCCTAGTTGTCCCTAACGTCGTCGTGCTGGCTCATCTTTATGTAAAAGAACACGAGCCAGCTCACCACGCTAAGCGGTGCGATGACGCCTAAGATGATAGCAATTACCTCTACTATCACAGTCGACCTCTTGAAAGATCCTTAGCAAGGAGCGGGGGGCCGCCGGCGCTCGTGGGGGAACGCCGACTTACCAAGTTCAGCAGCGCTTCCGCCCATACCGATGAGAGAAGCGCCTCACTGCTGGGAGAGGCGCTTGAGGTCAGGAAGGAACGCGCGTTGAAGCAAAACCAATCTACGCGCTTGGGCCATCATGGTCTTTGATAATCGTGCTTTGGATTGAACATCGGTGCCAATCTATCGATTTGTCCGCACTGGATTCTGTGCCCACCCGCAGGCACGAGAAGTAAGTAAATGGTGGCCCCAATTAAATTGGGCTGGGTTGCATCGTCCCGACGACACACATACCAATGCCCGCATTACCGTCATCGGAGCGTGGAACATGAAGCGGCTGAACGTATGCCTTTGCTATCTGACGCGACGTTGCCCTTGCATTGCTCCTTTAGTCACTTTCGGTTGAGAGCGGTGTACGAGGAGTTCGGGCGCAACCTCTGGAATTAAGAGGAAACATCTAGATCCTGTCTGACGGCCTGTGAACCTGCATGAGGATATTGCTGTTGCCTTGGTGGGGCTCACCAAGGCGAGGACCTGCGATGCGGCGGCACGAACTGAGCGATGCGCAATGGGAGCTGATTGCCGATCTGATGCCTCATTCTGGCCCACAGGGCGGCGGGCGCTGGCGGGATCACCGGCAGGTGGTGAACGGGCTGATGTGGAAGCTGTGTACCGGAGCGCAGTGGCGCGATCTGCCCGAGCGCTACGGCCCTTGGCAAACGGTCTATGAGCGCCTGACGCGATGGCGCCGTGAAGGACTATTCGACAGGATCCTGGATCGCCTTCGGCTCAGGCTGAACGCCGAAGGGCTGATTGATCTGGATCTGTGGTGCATCGACAGCACCTCGGTGCGAGCGAGCCGCTCGGCGGCCGGAGCGCGTAAAAAGGGGATCTACAGGAGCCGGATGACCATGCACTCGGCCTGTCGCGAGGCGGCTTCGGCAGCAAGATCCACCTGGTGAGCGATGGATCAGGCCTGCCGCTGGCCTTCACCCTCACGCCCGGGCAGCGGCACGAGGTGCCCGCCTTCGAGCCAACCTTGAAGGCCGTCCGCCTGCCCAATCCGAGAGGCCGTCCGACCACGCGACCCAAGTACCTGGCGGGCGACAAGGCCTACAGCTACAGACCTGTCTTCCGTTATTTGCGGCGGCGCCATGTTCGACCCGTGATCCCGCCCCGCGCCGGCGGCAACATGGGCAAGGGGTGCGCGCGAGCGTTCGATCCTGATCTTTACCGCAGACGCAACATCAGCGAGCGCTGTGTCGGATGGCTGAAAGGATACCAATCCATCGCCACACGGCCTGAGAAGCTTCACGTCAAGTTCGCCGCGATGGTGAAGCTCGCGTCCTTGCGCAAGTACCTGCGCACAATCAGGCCGTCAGACAGGATCGAAGTGCGATTCGAGAACAGCCTCTTAATACGAGTGGGGCGCAGGTTCGTGCCTGACCGCTTCCACCGAGCGAGAGGCAAGAGCAAGCGGCCCCTCCCTATTCACGTCGGTGTTCCTGTTTACCTTAGCACCTAAGGTATACATCACAGAGAACCGCGAAGGCAGTCAAGAAAGCAACCGTTCTCTTTGGCAGAATTTAGGCAAGAAGCCCCATTCAGGACCATTGGGTGCACGCTGACCTCGCCAATGACCGGGCTGACGGCAGTCTAGGTACCCCTAATTGTCAGAGTTGCCCTCGCGGATCCTTCTCATCACGGGTGTGGTCAGCAACTTCGTGTGCAACTTGTCTGAACAAACCCTTGTCATGAAGTCCGAACACCACGTGGTTTTCGATGAGCCAACCTGGGGTTCCCGCAATACCGATGCGATGGGCAGCAGCCTCTGACTCGGCTACTGCGGCATCTGCACTTCCGTCTGAGATGGCGCCCTGAACGAGGTCCAGATCAACTCCAGCCTGTTCCGCATAGCTGTTGACCAGGGTCGTGTCGCCTATGTCTTCACCTAAGCTAAAATGGCTGAGGAAAAGCTGATGATAGAGGGTTGTGAATCCCTCCGAATGATGTCGGCGAACCCATTCCGCGACAGCAAGCGCATATCGGCTGTTCGGCAGGCGTGATGGCCAACGTAAAGGTAAGCCGGCGTCGTAAGCCTCCCGTTCTAGACGATCATACATCTCGCCGGACCTTGGTCCGACAGTGACACCGCCTGTCGGGATCCCGGGGTGGGCCTGAAATGGTACCTTAACGATGATAAGACCAGACCGGTTCAGGATCTCGTTACGGCTGCGCGCGACATAACAAAACGGGCAAATGAAATCGAACCAGTGCCATGCTGTCTTCGCTATCGGAGAACCGATAGAAGGCAGCTCCGTGGCTTGGGCGCCTTGCTCATTCTGACCTTCAGGTTGCATCATGGTTCAATCTCACTCACTGCTGTGCGATAGGACCAAACGACGGACAACTCTCACGACGCCTCTGCGGATTGCGGTCGCACCTTTGCGATATCTTGGCAATCGCGTGAGAACCGTGCCGCGATCATGGCAGCTATATAATTGGACGCCTCAATCCTGAACAGGACATGGCTGGCCCCATTTCTCCTGAATTGCGCCAACGGAACTGGCAAAATGCCTGAGGACGGGGATAGGCCTTGCAAGGCGACCATAGCCGCCCACCGGGGTTACACTGGGCCGTCCATATTCCTCGTGCTCTCAAGAAGAGCCTCGACCTTTGAATATGCCAAGCCCGCGTCAGTGGTGGAGAGTGCGCTTCTTGTGGTATGCGCGATACCGCTGGACCCGGCTGGTGCTTTGAGGAATCCCGAGCACTCCCTTTACTCCACCGACTACGCCTCCTGCAACACCACCAACGGCACCGCCGACAGCAGCACCAACAGGACCAGCGGCTCGATTGCCAACATCAGCCCCTTGCTTAGCTCCGCGCACCATGCCTTGCGCCTGAGAGACAGAGGGCATCGTGAAAACAGCGAGGCCAATTGTCAACAGGATGCCAGATCGTTTCATAAGCGTTTCTCCTTATTGCAACTCCATAAAAACGGATGCGTGGGGGGCTTTCCTTGCCGAGCCTACGTCTTGGGGTTACGATTGGCGAACGGTGGCCTGCCTATCATGCGTAAGCCCGTACTTGCAAACTGTTAGGTTCAGCACCTCCAATCGGCACCGCTACCTTGTCTCTCGCCGGACCCTTGCCACTTTAGGGCAGAGGCTGTCCGTCAATAGCAACTAGTTACGACGGCTTTCTAACCCAAGCCCCAACGCGCTACTCTTCGCCCGTGCTTAGGTGCCTGTGAGAGCGTCTGCTGCGCCTTGGTGATGCTCCTGACACACCAAAATTGCTCTCCGAAGCTCGCTGTTGACCATGGGCCGGGAGCGTCTCCGTTTCGGCCGTTCCTTACCCTAACCTCAAAAGATGCCGTCAGTGGTGACCTGTCATAAGTTGAGGATCGACCGTGCTACGCAAGTAACAGTTCTTCAGTATGCAACCGACACTCCGAGGGGTCTTTCGAGATTGCCCGAAAAGACTTTTGGACACACAATCACTATACCAAGATCAAGTAGTGGTCGACATCGGAGTAGATGGTGCGCTGATGGCCTGCGCAACCCAGCTTGCTTGCAAGCGCATGTGTCGACCAATGCCTTGTCGGAAAGGGTTGCTCCGGTCTCTGCTTTTTCGATGCATCGGTATGTGGGAGCTAAAGCAACGGCATGAATGCTTGGATGTATCTTACCTTGCCAGTTGGCGAATGGGGGCCCACTTATTTGATGGACGCCGCCGGAGAGTCCACACACGCACTACCGGAAGCTCGTCTCATGATTCCCTCCGAAACTCGATTTCTTCCTTTAGACCTTCGGGCAGATTGATCGATGCCCGGGTGGCCGTGAAGTGCTCGATAGGGCCAACTTCGAGATAAGCTCAATGCTTATCTACTTGACTTCTGCGCAACCACAAGACTTTCCGTCCGGTTCTCATTGATCCCATCACGAAACACTCACATGGGTGCGGGGAGGGCGCCTATGTTACCTGCGCCAAGGCAGATCCAAGGAAGCGGCATCGCGGCACTGTCGGAGCCAAAGACCTGTGTATCGGGGCACTGGCGAATAGAGTACCAACCCAGTGAACTATTATTACAAGAATCTTGACAACTCTGAACTGGTTCAGCTGGGCCTGTCAGTGTCAGGAAATTGGTTATTGTCATATGCGATCGAGGTCTTCATCTCGCTCGTCTGTTGGTGGAGAACCAACCCTACTCCGAGCAGGTGCCAACTAGCAGTAGTCGCAGGGCGACATCCTCTCAGATTTATGCCGGAATACCCGAAACTACAGGTCGGTTAGAAATCCCATGGACATCCTTCGCCACTTTCTCATCTTAACGCTGAGGGAAAATCGGGAGGGGCTACAGCGCTCAGAGAGGATGCAGCATCAGATAAGAATCATTGCCCGGCAGATCGGGCGAACGTGAGCGTCGTAGTCCATAGACAGTCTGGAGGCACGCCATGTCAGGTGACGAGCGGAAACCCCGCATACTCGTTGTGGAAGATGAGGCGATGGTCGGCTTGCTGATTGAGGACATGGTCCGAGACAGCGGCGGCGAAATCGTTGGCCCGGTCGCCACGTTTGAGGACGCTTTGGATCTGGCTCGCAATGCAGTGTTCGATATTGCCGTTCTCGACCTCAACCTGAACGGTACTCTCAGCTATCCGATCGCTGACGTTGTTCGTGGCCGCAGGATCCCGATCATCTTCTCAACCGGCTATGGCTCAGAAGGATTACGAGAGGGCTTTAGGGATTTGCCCGTCTTGCATAAGCCGTTCAGCCAAGGCGATTTTGCTCAAGCCATTTCGGCCGCGTGTGCAATGTCACGGTTTGCAAAGACACAAAGAGTTTTCACTGAAGTGGATAGGACATCAAACGGTTAGGGCCTCACATAGGGATTGGAGACCCCGTATGTGAAGGGTGGAAAGGAATGCCTCAGCCGCTGCGGGAAAAGACCCATCGGTCCTCTTCTCCTGGGGGCTGGACTCGACCACTCGAGCGGCGAGGTTCGGTTTTCGACCCTTAGCGAAAGTTGAAGTTCAACCGTAAGCAGTAGCCCTAGAACTTTTCGAGCGTAGGGCATAGGATCGCCGCATGGGACTATTGACCTTCAGCATCAACGTCACCCTGGACGGCTGCGTCGACCATCAGGAGGGAATCGCTGACGAGGAGACGCACGCGTTCTTCACCGGCCTGATGGACGCGGGCGGGGCGATGCTGTGGGGCCGTGTCACCTACGAAATGATGGAGAGCTACTGGCCGGCCGTCGCTCGCGGCGACGTGGAGGCGTCGCCAGCCATACGCGAGTGGGCCGTCAAGCTGGAGGCCAAGCCGAAATACGTGGTGTCGTCGACGCGAAAGGACTTCCCGTGGACCAACAGCCACCACATCGCCGACGACCTGCGAACCGGCGTGCAGAGGCTCAAGGACGCGATGCCGGCGGGCGTGCTCCTCGGCAGCGGCAAACTCGCGACCGAGCTGGACCGGCTGGATCTGATCGACGAGTACAAGCTCCTCGTTCATCCCAGGATCGCCGGCCACGGCCCAACCCTGTACCAGGGCGGGCTGCCCAGTACGCGACGGCTCGAACTGGTTTCGGCGAAGCCGCTCCGCAATGGCGCGGTCGCCATGCACTACTGGCGCGAATGCTGACTTCGAGTAGCCTTTCGCGCACAGCTTGGGGATTTGCACGTTGCGGGAGCGACAGCGGCATCCGGAGGTCAGGACGTGCAGAATGCCCGAGATGATCTGTCTGTCATCCTTGTGCTCGGCCCGGGCTAGTTCTGCGGCATGTACGGTTCAATTACAGTGCACTGCACATCCGAGAGCCAGAACCCATTCGCGATCATCGCCTCCGAGCCGCCCAGCACCGAACCGGATCACGAAACTGCAGCTCCAACAATGCTTTGGTTTGGGTCAGGCCCTAACGGTTCCAATTTGTCAATCTGGTTGGGAGAGCGGAGCGGACATTGAGAGAAGCGTGGTGCTCTTCTGGGGTTGATCCGCGACGAGCCTCCCGATTTTCGACCGCTGGTAAGTGCGAACTGAACGGCCACGCTGTCATTATTCATGGGTAAGGACAAGTGCTCCCTGGTACGGCCGGCTCCTGGCCTTAACAGGAGAGAAATGACAATTAGTAGGAACAAGAATAACAGTACTGCGCAACACAGGAGGACCCGGAAGCGAGTGGAGAAGTCCATGTCCTATTCCGCCTTCCGTCCTGCACCCAAGAGGGGAACTGCTGCTGCCAAGCGTGTGCAGACCAAGGCAATGGCCGCACGTCCCGCTGTCAGTTCACCGTTACAACCTACATATTTTGCACGCGACGAAGGGCCTATTTTGGGTCTGACTATCCGGTCTCTGGCTGATATCACAGTCGGCTAAAGGTATTTCCTCCCTGCGGTTGGCCGAAGCACTCGGCGTCAGCTGGCCGATGCGTCGGCGCATAGGGCATCCACTGCGTTCGGTGATCGGACGCGAGCAGGCCTTGGATGGCATGTCTGAGACCTACAGGCTCTGGATCGGCGGCAAGTCGCGGCGGGAGATGAATTTTTCTCCACTAGGCCGTTTACGCAAAGGCTGGCCGAAGAGCCATACAATGTCGGCGCTGATAGCCGTGCCGGGGCCGCCATTTGTGAGCATCGGTGCATCGTATGGTGAGGATCGGGCCGCGGTGTTTGAGGATCAGTCTGAGTTCCAAACCGATCGGGCTCTCACGGAAGTGACAGATCCCAGTGATTATCTGAGGAGCGATGAAAAAATTCTTCGTATCTCTGGGCAGTGCCTGTGCGGTCGACGAGACCACCTCCCACAAAGCGCGCCATTTTGCCCGCTGCCCGGATGCACATTAACTCGACGAAGGGCCTCAACTATCGCATTCGCCTCACCGTCCTGGGCGTGTTCCACCCCATCAGCCTGTATCTGGCAAATCTCTACGTCAACGAGGTTGGCTTCCGCTGGCCGAAACGGGTTGACACAGGCGGGGCGTCACAGCGCACGGGCAAGGAACGCTAAATCACCGAGACCTTGTGAGCGCGAATACCGCTCACCGCGCGGCTCCTGGCCATATTCTGCTCCGCGCTTGGACGCGAGCTGCGCCGAACGGAGACCGGTGGAATCAAGCTTCTCTCGAAAGTTGCTGTTTTTTGTTGATAATAACGGTGCTCGCTCAGGAGCCGATCTTGCGCTGGTCCCAATGCTACCGAAACTCTAAACGTTTCCTTCCTGTGAAATCCCGATCTACCGCCTCGGGAGCAGGTGCGAACGCCTTTGCGAACGCTTCCTTCGAAGCCGCCCGAGTGTAGCCGTGCTCGAAGAGCGCTGCCATGTAAGTTGGGTCAAATGGTCCCGAACTCGGCCTGTTGAAGTCATCGGCCACAAATGTCAGGTTGAAATCGATGCCTTGGCTTCGGCTGATCTGAAAGATCACCGCGAGTTCGAGAGCCGCGAAAGCCTTGGTGCCCACTGACATGGCGCGCCCGAGTACCGCCGAGGTGATGCGCTCAGTGAGCGCAAAGTTGGGTCGGAGCGTGTTGTTGACCACCAGGTACAGGTGGTCGACTGGTAGGCGTTCGATGGCCTGATTGTCCAGCAGCATTGGCTGGGGCGCCACAAAAAGGTATGCGCTCGCGCTGCCGTCCACATGCATCTCCTGGAAGTGTCGGTTGTCGCCCACGACATCAATCATGACAGGCTGGAAGAGACCCGGAATGCTGGCTGAGGCGAGCAGTACCTTGCAGAACAACGTTACCGCTTCAGGCCCGCCATGGGCCGCAATCGCGCCCATGTTCCATAACACGGGTCGCTGAGCATCGACATTCGTGGTCAGAGCGAAGAGTCGGCGGCCACGCCGATGTTCCGCCGCCACTTCGAGAAGGAGCCCAGGCGTGATCCAGCGGGCGATCGTGTCGCTTAGCGGCCAGCTAGAGAGTAGACTCTCGGCACTTCCTCCAAACTCGAATACATCGGCGGCGCTGATCGTCGTGTAGACCCGTTTGAGTACTTCATCGTAGCGCGGTCCCAAGAACGCAAAAGGAGCGATGAGCGCGCCCGTGCTGACACCGGTCACGACGGCGAACTCAGGCCGGCCTCCAGAGGCCGTCCAGCCGGCCAGCACGCCTGCACCATATGCTCCGTCGTCACCACCACCCGAAAGCGAAAGCCATGAGACATCACGCTGTGCCCACAGATTCTGTACGAGCGGGAGGAAGGTGTCCGGGTTGTCAGCCCACAGGCGCACACCTGACATGCCTGCAATCTCAGCGGCCGAAGCCGCCTCCGGAGAAACCGGAGTGCGCTCCGTTTCACGCTGGGGCACATGACGCAGATCCGAGCGCGAGGCCGCAAGGCCGACACTCGGTCCGATGACGCTGCCGAGGACCCCAGCGGCGACGGCGGCGATGTGGCGTCGGTTCAGGCCGGCCTTGCCGGTTGCAGGCTCACAGCCGCAGGAGTTATCCATGGCGCGCTCACTCCTCTACAGCCGCATGTTCGTGATCGGAACCGCAGCGCTCGGCAGTCCGACACTGATCCCGTTTGTCGTAGACTGAGCAGGGCGGCCAAGTATGTCACCGTCAGTATTGTGGCCAGAGCCAATCCACTGATCGGCGAGACAAGCGAGATCCTTCATGGATATGGTTAGAGGCCCAGTCAGATGTGTGTCATATTTGAAGCACGTCCCGTGTGGCTCCAGACGGTGGCGGACTGGATAACGAAGCTCTGCTGCTGAAGTTTAGCAGCGACCTTGGTACCCTCGGCGATCTTTATAGTGCGCCACCGGGCCATAATGGCCGGACCGCATTGCTGATGCTTATGGTCCGGTGGACTTAATCCCAACACTGAGCCAGGATGCAAAGACGTTTCATTTCAGCCTGGAGAGCAGGCAGTGAAATGAGAAAAAGTGAAGATAGGTGCCGCATTTCGGACTGGAAATTCGCGGTGCCCGTTACGAGTGCCATGTGTCACTTGCTTGTCTTGGTGATGATTACAACAACCCCTATGGTCTCATCCTTTATCTAAAATCTGAAACATACATTTTGACACACTTACTGAACTTCCGATGCAATGGGCTCACTGTATGCTTTATTAAGATTAGAGTACATCAGCCGGCACGAGCAATCCATTATACTCTGGGCAACGGCATCGGTACAATGGCTTAGTGCGTCGGTACGAAGGTTGCGCCTACGACCGCTGATGTAATCCCGAACTCCATGAGACGAGTTGTCTGGTAACCAAGACCCTTCCAGATGTCCTGAAAGTCTCTCAGGGATCGCGTGCAAGGGGCAGTTTCGGGGTCGCTATTCGCGATACTCCGTTCCCCACATACACATCTTTGGTGGCACATCAGAAGTCGGAATCTTCCTATCGGAGTCCTCAATGTGCGTCATCTACCAGCCACGAGACGAACACCCTTCCCACTGATTTCGATGACGAGCGTCGAAACCTCAAGCGTTCCCAATCACGCTACGTTAGGTGCTTCTCTGACCATCATCCTGATCAAATCTGTCCACACGTCCTCGTTTGGCGTTGAACTATCGTCTACATGAGAGGATCAGTCGCTACCGTGCCGCGCAACAGGCAGCCGTGCTTATCGGCGCTGAAGTTCGTGGTATCCCCTTGTGATATATCCAGACCGGCGTATTGAGTCATCGTCGGCTTCTGCTCTGTCGCCTAATCGGCGTCTCACCCAGAATTTTCGATTAACCCGCGGCTACCAGATGTGCGGACAAGAGTCACGTCAGGCACCCCACCGCAAAGTCGAATTATCAGTTCAGTGGATTGGTATAATCCATCCCGCAGCAATGATAGGTCAGGGTCGCTCCGACGTGGGCTGACACGGAGCCAACGCGAACTGGCTTCCAGGCGATCGCTCGCCGCTGGAGCGCTGAGTGGACCATCAGTTCGTTGACCGCTAGAGCATCGGACGAGAATCCGGACCCAACGCGTTCTGCACCTCAGTAATCTGGAGTTATCCCGAAGACGCCGGAGGTTGCGTCCACTTTTGGGATCGGACCCGATGCTCAATCCTTTAAGCGGTGCATCGTTCGGCGCGGAAAGCCGGGTCCACTTTTCCGCACGATGCGCTAACCGGTGGTTTGCCAATGCTACGAATGCCTGATTGAAAATTGCGAGATGCTTCTTTGTTCCACCTTAGCCGGATGCTGCTGCGACACCTCACCCGAAAAATAGGGTAACTATTTGCCAGCCTCTAACCCAGGCTGACATATGACAGTGTTCATTCAACCTGAACCTGAACGGGGGGGCCCATGTCAGTCGCTGTCCCCGGTACGACCATCAGATAGCGGCGTTGGGCAGGCTCCCTTCCCTGGACGATTTGGCGGATTGGACCGGTTGCATTGACAATGGCAGAGCCGGCTGGATTGGTCATAAAGGCTGACAGGGGTTCAACGACGCCTGTGCCATCCGGATGACTTGCCAGCGCCAGAACGTAAGGCTTCCTGGGCTCCAGTCCGGCAACGGAGGCTTGGAGGATCTGGGTCAGCCCCTGGTCGAACAGTGATACGCTTGTCGGTGCGGTGCCGCCCCTGACAGGGGCGAGCACGATGTGGGTGGCTTGCCCGGCCACGCCGAGCGGTTGCAGACCACTCGTCCCATCCCCGTCGGGAACAGCGTTCGGCACGTAAACAAGGGCCTGGGGGGCCTGTCCGATCGGAATGGTCGCAACCACTTGGTTTGTCGCGGTGTCGATCACAGCAAGGGCGTCGCTATTCTCAAGACCGACATAGATCCGGCTGCCGTCGCCTGACGGCCACACCCCATGCGGGAGGTTTCCGGTCGGGATCGTCCCGACGGGCGAGAAGTCGTCGGTCCGAAAGACCTTCACCTCGTTCAACCCACCGACGGTCACATAGGCAAAGGAGCCCTGAGGCGTCCACGCAAAATTGACATGGTTGGTGATGGGCCCGGTGTCGAGAGTCTTCAGAACGGAGAACGGAGGCTGGGCCTCGAACACCATGGTACGGCCGACATCCTTCAAGGTGAACCAGACCTGCCGGCCATCCGGTGTCGCGGCAATGTTCGGGCAGAACGGAGATTCCTGTTTCACTCGCCCGACAATCCGGTGATCGGCAACGGAGATCACAACCGTTTCGGGGTTGAAGGAGGAGCAGACGTAGCCATAGGTCCCATCCGGTGAGAAGATCTGCATGCCTGGTCCACCTGGCACCTGGATCCGGCTCTTTTCCTCAAAGGTCGCGCCGTCGAGAACAGCCACATAGTCTTCACCACGCACAGTGACCCAGACCTCTTTTCCATCGGGCGTGAAGAAGGCCTCGTGAGGCGAACGCCCGACGTAGGTCGTATGCTTGACCGCATTCGTGGCGGTGTCGATGAAAGTAACGGAGTTCGACCCGATGGACACGACCGCAAGGGTCTTGTGGTCAGGAGAGAAGCCCATCCCGTGGACAAGAACCTGGCCCCGATAGAGCGGGCTGAAGTTGGCCGGCTGGGGTTCGCCCAATCGGATGACGCCAAGCAACCTGTTGTCAGTAGGATCTGTGACGGACACTGTGTTTGAGAACTGTTCGGCCGCATAAACCCGGTCCCGATGGCTGATCCTCACGTCCGGATCGGCTGCTGCCCCGGGAGCCTGTCCGGCCTGAACCCCTATGGCGGTGGAGCTGGCAACCATCGCCATGACTGCAAGTGTCACAACCTGTCGCTTCATGGGTCTCGTCCCTTCCTGTACTGGCACGGGAGCTAAGGTGATGCCGGCTCCGCTGGGGATCCGCCCACGGAGTGAGGCGGATCGCCGATCGCAAGCCGCATGGCGGCGATCTCCTGCTGCTGCGTGACGATAATCTCCTGCGCGAGACGTCGGATCTGCTCGTTGCGGCCAAAGCGGAGTACGGCCGCCGCCATGTCGATGGCGCCTTGATGATGCGGGATCATCATCGCAACGAAATCCCGATCGATGTCACCAGATGGACCAGCCGCCATCTCAGCCATCATCTTGCTCATGGCAGCATTGCTCTGCGTGATGAAGGCCTCTTCATCAGGTGAGATTGTCCGCTTGGCTGTGCGCTGTGATGAATGCCCATGGCTGTCCGCTGACAGCCTATGCTCATGACCGATGGCGGTTGCCACCACCGCCCCGGAAATAATACCGGCGATAGCGATACCGGTTAGGCTTCTAGCGCTAGAAGCGTGCATAGTCTGATCTCCGCCAGGAGTGTAATACGGAACCTCGAGCTTGAGGAGCGTTATGACCCTGGATCTGTCGACAACGTCGCGATCGATGCTAGCACATTATTCATGGCCTCCTAATGCACCGAGACTCGTACCAAAGCTTCGTTGTTGCCGTAGGATTTCCCTCAAAAAGAGGCCGCCCAAGACGGCGGCAAAAGTGAGGGGGCTAACATGCAAACCAGTCTTGCGTCGACACTAGCAAGCATCACGCCATCAGTATGCAGCTGGGGCTCCGCTAGGTCTTTCAAGAACGCCCGAATCTCGTTGGGATACATAATCGCTCCATCGACGATTTTTAATGATCGGCCCAGAAAGTCTACAACGAAGACCCGGTGTGCCGAAAGAGAGTCTGTGGATCTTCTCGAAAGCCCTGTCTAACTGTGTTCACAACGCTCAGCACAATTCTGCACACTCTAACATAACATTTGTGTCAGCTCGACGTTCAGCATCTTTACGGTCTCACGTCGGAGGGCCGGTCCTTTTAGGGGGTCGACGGAAACGCCCAATACAAAGCCCTTCCGAAAATGTTTGAATGATCCATCTGCGGACAAAGTCACCCTGGGCACCGCGGACCGCCTGGAGCTCGCCCGACGTAACTCGACCTATATGTCGAGTGCAGTGGCGGCGAGGAGTTATGAGAGCTTGAGGGGGGCATGCCTTTGTCCGCGAGCCAGCTAATAGTCGACGGTATGAAACATCGATCTGAGGTGACGTAGGCTCGCCCATGGGCGTCGAACAGCGAGGCCTGTGTGGGTGCGCATCCTACGTATTGTGGATGTAGTCGTCAGGGGCGGCACAAAACCAGTAGGGGTGCTATTCTAGTTGGCTCCGAAGGCTTTGCAGCAGCGACGAGCAGAGATTTCGGGTTGTCGGGCGAACTGCCTGGAACGGTCAGGACGTACGAGATGTGTCCGGGGCGCCTGCCCGCAAGCAAAAACGGATCGACGCAGCACTGATGGGGGAGATCGAGCGTCCAGCCAGCGAAAGAGCGAGGACGAGGCTGGTAGTCCCATTATGCGTTATCGCTAGGAACCTCTATGCCAGGTTGATCTCCAAGGCAATTCGTGACAGCTATTGCGGGGACGAGCAGACCATCATCATGGAATGTGCGCTTTAGCCGTTTCGCGAACCTGGGCTTTCTGAAAGCTCGCGAATGATTGCGGCAGGTCAGCACAGCTCCCAGCCTCGTGCTCTCATGAGCAGATTCACGGTCTCATCATTTGCGCTCAGGCTGACTCGCTTCAGGCTGCAGATCATAAATGCAGCTTCGATCTCGAAGGGTAGCAACGAACCGTATCCCTTTGCTCCCAACTTCGCCTCCCCGGGGGCCATCGCCGGGGCGCCAGATCTTTATATACCGCTGTATAATTGCTGCACATCCAACCGCGAATTAGAACTCTAGAGACGGCTGCGACTTGGTTTGGTAAATGAATGCCAACCGGAAGGTAACGATCGCTCACAGCTGACATCTCTGCGTGCCCTCACTGATCATGACATAAGCACAGAATACAGCGAACGTATCACGCCTAGGACAGTATCTCGCAAGTGTGAGACCATCAGGCTGAAAGGAGCGTTAAGTGATGAATGAACTGTCCCAGAACGATCTGTCAAAGTCCGAGCAGCCCGTCGCAGCACTCGGTGAAATTCCAGCCTTTGGACCTGGAGACCAAGTGAGAATCCTCACCCGTTCACCCATCGGCCATTATCGTGTTCCATCGTACTTACGCGGACAGCGGGCTACCGTGCTGTCGGTTGTCCGGCCCAGAGCGATTGACAATGAAGAGGAAGGTTACGGCAAAAATGCTGGATGGAAGGGCTATTACTATCGAATCGCCGTTCCAATGGCTTCGATTTGGTCGAGCTACAATGGATCCTCATCTGA
The DNA here is from genome assembly GCF_013307435.2 of Microvirga terrae. NCBI lineage: Bacteria > Pseudomonadati > Pseudomonadota > Alphaproteobacteria > Hyphomicrobiales > Methylobacteriaceae > Microvirga > Microvirga terrae. The sequence continues at coordinate 180,776 of NZ_CP102846.1, read as the reverse complement.
CAGACTTCAGATCGACATCTTCGAAACCTGGCTCGCGGGAGAGTAAGACGTGGCTCATTCTGAACACCATCACCATTCACACAGCGAGATCTCCAATACCAGCGCTCCTAGCTATTTCGACGTGATGGAGGCCGCTGTTCAAGAACTCCTCATCGAAAAAGGCTTGATCAAGCCGGGAGAGATCAGGCGCCAAATTGAAGTACTCGACTCAAGAACTCCTGCGCTTGGAGCAAAGGTAGTGGCACGCGCGTGGATTGATCCCGAATTTCGCCAACGTCTTCTGGAGAACGGCCGCGCGGCCTGTGAGGAACTGGACATTAGTTTCTACGACGATACGCAGCTGGTTGTTCTTGAGAACACCCCGAGGGTGCACAACCTCGTTGTTTGTACCCTTTGCTCCTGCTACCCGCGACCTGTGCTAGGCCTCCCACCTGACTGGTACAAGCTAAAGCCGTACCGAGCGCGTGCAGTTTACGAGCCACGTGCCGTTCTCGCAGAGTTTGGAACGCATGTTCCAGATGACGTCGAGGTCCGCGTCAGCGACTCGACAGCAATGGTTCGCTATCTTGTCCTTCCAATGCGTCCAGAGTCCACAGAACACCTAAATGAGGAGCAACTGGCAGCTCTCGTCACGCGAGATTCAATGATTGGTGTTGTGCCCGCTCTCAATAGCGACGGGGGAGTTTAATTATGTCAGGATCTGAACACCTGTTAACACGTCTCCCCAATGACATCGGTGGTCTTCCCGCAGATCAGATCAGCAGAGTTGAGCATGAACTCGAACCGTGGGAGAAGCGCTGCCACGCGCTTGCCGACGTCTTAGACTATCACAAGATCATCAACACAGAGGAGAAGCGTCGTGGGGTTGAAGCTCTTGGAAGTGAGGTTATCGCCCACCTTAGCTATTATGAGCGGTGGATTGCCGCGTTCGCCAATATTTTGTTTGAAAAGGGAATATTAACGCCCGAGGAACTCGCCCGAAAAATGGAAGCGGTGGAGCAGAATTGGGCCGCAACGCTGTCCGAAGTTGAACGGAGAATGGGATCGTGAGCACATGAGAGCGGGCGATCACAGCGGCATATGCTACTACGAGCGCAATAGCAGTGTCCCGCTCGTCAAACGTGCAACCGCCGAAGCGCTCGGGACGATGCTACTTTCCATCGTGGTTGCCGGATCGGTGTTCTCCTCTTCCTTATGGAGTCAGCCGGGGCACGTCTCGGGCGCGTTAGCAATACCTGGGGCGCTTGGCAGTCTCATACTGGCCTTTGGGCCTCTGTCGGGAGGTCATTTCAACCCCGTATTCACTCTACTTCAATGGCTTTCAGGTGAGCGAGATGGACCAAGTACCATGAGCTATGTTCTAGCTCAGGTGCTTGGGGCAGCATTGGGAATACAACTCGCACGTTTGCTTTTTGGGATCCAATCTACGGATTCGTCCGAAGCAGCAGACGTCCTTCGCAGTGCCGCGAGCGAATTCATAGTGAGCGCTGGACTCGTAGCCGTCGTACTTTGTTGCGTTCGCGCCTCTCGGATTGAGGTTGTACCGGTCGTAGCAGCAGGCTGGCTAATGGCGTGCATCTCTGCAGCTCCCTCCTCGTTAGCTAACCCGGCACTATCCTTTGCGCTCCTCGGTGCAAGTCGTATTACTGAACAATCGGTAGTTGGCGCGGTCATCTACATCGTGTCTCAGTTGGCCGGAGGTGCCCTAGCGCAACTTACCATCAACACTCTCTACCGAAATTTTGGTAGTCCAGTGCGGGCGAGCATCGATCCAGTATTAGCGTCCTCTGTCCTAGGTGTATCGGCGGAGTCAAGCGCACAAACAGGTGAGGAGCATAGCAGGGTAATTGGATCATCTCACAGCACAAGCCGGAGTTCGTGAATATGACTAGCGCACAGCAACAACCGAGGTTGTCCATGACCTTAGATCAGAAGGGCATCAAAGGAGGTATACAGTCCATGTACGCAGCTCAACGGTTTAGAGTTGCTGCTCTCTATCTCACTCTGGCAGTACTGAATGTTGGGGCCTGGCTCTGGGCACTTGTTGTCTTCTGGGATAATCCCTCGCTTCTGGGTGTCGCCTCTGTCGTGTATATGCTCGGCCTCCGGCACGCAGTCGATGCCGATCACATCGCCGCAATTGACAATGCAACTCGCCAACTGGTTCAGAATGGGCAACGTCCAGTGGCAACTGGCTTCTTCTTTGCTGTAGGGCATTCGGCTCTCATCGTGGTTGTCTCAATCTTAGCGGCATATGCCGCGGCCACCCTGGAGATCTTCGACAGTTACCGCTCTCTCGGAGAGGCCGTTAGCACGTCTGTGACTATCACGTTCCTCGCTGGGATCGCCGTTTTGAATGCCGCAATCCTAGCTTCCACCCTCAAAGCGTACCGTCGCATGAAATCAGGTCACGGAGGCTCGCGGGAGCAACTGGAAGCACTGTTGATTGGGGGCGGTTTGTTCTCGCGCATGTTTCGACCGTTGTTTCGATTCGTGAATAAGAGCTGGCATATGATGCCTGTGGGCTTTCTGTTTGCCCTGAGCTTCGATACCGCAACTGAGATTGCAATCTTCGGTATTTCCGCAACCCATGCTGCACAGGGACTGCAGCCAAGCTTGATAGTAATCTTTCCTATCCTGTTCGCCGCAGGCATGTCGCTTGTCGACGCAACTGAGGGTCTCCTTATGTTGAAAGTGTACGACTGGGCGTTTATCGATCCTACGCGGAAAATCCGTTACAACTTGGTTGTGACGTCGGTTTCTGTAGTATTGGCTGTGTTCATCGCTACGATACAAGTGGTGAGCATCATTGGTGACAAACTGTCGGTTCACGGGCCATTCTGGGACACTGTTTACGGACTTGGTGACAACTTCGAAGTGCTTGGCATGCTGGTGATTGTGCTTTTCCTCATAATATGGGCGATAAGCCTTGCAAACGCTCGGCGCGCGAAGCCTATCACCGTTCAGGATTAGAGTTTCGGCAGCTCCCGCGTGAGGCTTAGACGTCACGTATGTTAATGGGGGTCGAATTTCCTCATGCTTATCCAGGAGCCCCTGGTCTGCGAGATCTTGCTGGACACAAAGTTATTTCAGCGAATGGGCCGCTTGGTGTGAGCTCTGAGGAGGTTGTTCATCCCGTCTGAGGGCCTGAAGGTGGTCGTTGCGACACGAACCCCTGATGGACCTGAGAGATAAACAACCCGCATCAGAATGCCCGTACGACCCGCTTGGGTCGAGCGGAAATGATCCGCCGTATCCTCGAAGACGGCTAGGCAATCCGAGAGGTGACCCGAGGCTTCGGCATCAGCGAGCGGAGCGCGCAAGTGGCTGGCCCGCTTCAAGGCTGAAGGTCCAAGCGGACTGGAGAAGCGCTCCTTCCGTCCCACGACGGTGGCCAATCGCACGGCCGCGTACTGGATTGGCGTAATCGAGCACCTCCGGCGGGAGTACCGGCTGACGGCCGACGAGATCGCCGGCAAGCTGAAGCTGGTCCGCTCCACTGTCCCAGCCTGGCTCATCCGGCGTGGCTTGGGTCGCCTGACAGCCCCGGAGCCAAAGGAGCCGCCGCGGCGCTACCAGCGCCAGCACCCCGGCGAGTTGATCCACCTGGACATCAAGAAGTTGGCCTGCTTCGAGCGGGTGGGTCATCGCATCACGGGTGATCGGCGCAACCCCAGTGCTGGGTACGACTGCTTTCATGTGGCCATCGATGACGCCACCCGGCTCGCCTGCGTCGAGGTGCTGCCGGATGAGACCCGCCGCTCCACCACGGCCTTCCTGGTACGGGCGCTACGCCGGTTCAGAGCGCGTGGCATCCGGGCCGAGCGGGTGATGACAGACAACGGGTCAGGGTACGTCGCACGGCTGTTCCGCGAGGCGCTGCGGCTGCTCGGGATCCGGCACGTCCGCACGAGGCCCTACACGTCCAAGACCAATGGCACGGCCGAGCGCTTCATCCAGACGCTGCTGCGGGAATGGGCCTATGCGATCCCGTTCAGCTCATCCCATGCGAGAGCCGCCGACCTGCCGCGGTGGCTGACCTGGTACAATCAGCAGCGCCCGCATGGTAGCCTCGGCCGACGAACACCGGCTCACACCCTCGCCGGAACAACCTGATCAGAACCCACACCTAGTCGGCATTTGTCTTCAGGGAGTCGGCGGCGCGGGTAGTGAGGTAATCCCGCCCCGAGCGAGGGTCATATTTGGACTGGGTAGACTGCATGGTCGCGGTCACTGGCCTCGGCTCCCCCGCCACCATCACGGAGATGTTTGGCCCAACTTCCAGGGTTGTGATCGCAAGGGTGAGGAGGATCGATCCGAACGGTTCGCCGGTCTGGACAGCGAGGATCTCCGCGTGATCAACCGCCGCGAAAGCCGCGCCGGCCAGCAGTATGACCGCCCTGATCAGGATGGGCCAGCTTTCGACGTTCACCCACCCAGCCAGCTTCGCGAGAACCAGGAGCGCTCCTGTGACGGGATCCACCCAGCACCAATGGGGCATCCGGTGTGGTTTCTGGCCATGGAGAGGCAGGGATCCTTCAGGCAAATGGTGCATTGCATCTGTTATTGCGGTCTCGGTTGGTCGGCCAGGAGCCGTTCTGGGGCAGTGCAGGTTCTGTTGCCGATGGCGTGCTGCGCCTCAGCCCGTCGGGGTTTCGGTGCGGCTCACCGGCGGTCCGGGGAACTCCACCTGCCACCGGGCGCCGAAGGCGTCGAGGACCAAGCGGTCCGGCACACCCTCCTTCATGACGCCGGCAAGCTCGGTGATGAAGGCAGCAGCATCCAGGGCCGGCGTGATCAGGATGTATTGGCGGGCAGGCTTATCGGTCACGTTGACAAAGCCATGCTCGGCGCCGCCCGGGATGCTCACCACATCGCCTTCCTCGGCATAGAAGCGGCGGCCCTCGACCTCGTAGCGGTAGCGCCCTTCGAGGACGCGGAAGATCTCCGCTTCGCGTCCCGATGCCGCGGCGGGCCAGCTCCGGGCGCATTGGTCGTCTCGATGATGGTGAAGGCGTCACCGGCCGCCGAGCGGGGCATGCGGACGTGGAGATCGAGCCCGATTGCCGGGATCCTGATCGGCGGCTCCGCCCCTCTGGAACGGATGAATGCGATGCTCATGGACCTCTTGTCGTTTGCTCCTCGGCCACCGGGTACGATCATGCCGCGGCTGGCTCGATTTGAGACCTCATTCGCGGCGATCCTTCTAAGGTTCCAATGCGAGTAGTCGCCTCGCTACGCCGGCTCCACCAGCACTGGCCATGACAACTTTATCAAAGCAAGTGAGAGCCGGCTGAGATCTGATCTTTGCAGTCCTAGTTCGTGTCAACTAGCTTAGCCGAGCCGCGTCATTGAGCACGCGCCTCGCCAACCCGCTGCGACGGCGCGAAGCGCGCATGCACGCCCCGAAGCTGGTGCGGCGAAGTGGTGGCTATCCGATGCCTTCTGTGCATATGGACGGTATGGCGAGGTCGCCGAACGATGACAACCCTTTGTGCCGGATAGCTGTAGGGGAAGTAGCTGTAGGCGGGGTAACGGTAGTAGCCGTAGTCCGGATAGCGATAGGGATAATAGTCGTACGCTGGGTACCCGTAATCAGCCCGATAGCCGTAATCATACGGGTAGCCGTATACACCGAATAGGTTACCGGCGAACAGGCCGGCCCCGAAGCCATCAAATCCCCGGTGAAAGCCGTACCCTCGATAGTAGCCGAACCCTCGGTGGAAGCCGCCATAGCCGCCGTAACCACCGCGGAGGCCACCAAAGCCGCTCGGATGGAAGCCGCCATAGCCACCGCGGAAGCCGCCATAGCCACCGCGGAAGCCGCCATAACCACCATGGAAACCGCCAAAGCCACCGCCGTGGAACCCACCACCGTGGAAACCGCCGAAGCCGCGAGCTTCAGCACTTGATGCTGCCGCTACACTGAGCGCGGCAGCCGTCAAAAGAGCAACTCCAAGCTTTTTCATTTCCCTACGACCTTCTGCGTTTTGCCGGCACAGTGCCGCGCCGAGGTTCAATGAAAATCCGACAAAGGACGGTACTGTGACTAGGTGTTGCACGAGTAGAGGTTGATCCGAAGCATCGGAAGTGGGCGACCGACATTTCTCCGACTTCATCGAATCGAGTTCTACCGGCTGTCGTCACGAGAGAGATGTGGTCGAGGAGCATCATGTCAGCCTGAGAGATCTGACAGGTTGTTCTCCTGCACGACCTCACCTGGCTTGGTCGAAGCGGCACCCGGCAGCAATGACGACAGGGTAGCCAACAAGGTACCGGACGGTCTCCTCTAGCGACCGACGGCTACGATGCCTAGCTACTATCTCCGAACCAGGAGGCTGCAATGGCTAAGACGGCGTTGGTGGCAGGAGTGAGCGGTGTCGTCGGGAGCGCAACGGCAGCGCTGCTGGCCGCTGAGGGCTGGGAGGTTCTCGGTGTGGCCCGAAGACTGCCAGCGCAGACGGGCGTGACGCCGATCGCGGTCGATCTCCACGACGCGGCCGCACTCGCATTGGCTCTTGCCGAGGTCAAGCCGGAGGCCGTGTTCATCACCACCTGGTCACGCCAGGCGACGGAAGCAGAGAACATCCGCGTCAATGCCGCCATGGTGCGCAATCTCCTGAATGGGCTGCGGCCGGCCGGCTCGGTCCGACACGTCGCACTGGTCACGGGTCTCAAGCACTACCTTGGCCCCTTTGAGGCCTATGGCAAGGGCACGCTCCCGCAGACACCGTTCCGCGAAGATCAAGGCCGGCTCGACGTCGAGAACTTCTACTATGCGCAGGAGGACGAGGTATTCACGGCAGCCCAGCGCGACGGTTTCACCTGGAGCATCCATCGCCCGCATACGGTCATCGGCAAGGCCGTGGGCAACGCCATGAACATGGGAACGACCCTGGCCGTCTATGCCACACTCTGCCGCGAGACGGGACGTCCCTTCCGCTTTCCAGGCTCGGCGGCACAATGGAATGGGTTGACCGACGTGACCGATGCCCGGCTGCTCGCCAGACATCTTCTCTGGGCAGCGACGACCCCTGCCGCCATTAATCAGGCATTCAACGTGGTCAACGGTGATGTCTTTCGCTGGAACTGGATGTGGGCACGCCTTGCCGAATGGTTGGACCTTGACCCCGCCCCGTTTGACGGGTCCGTCCTGCCCCTGGAAGAGCAGATGGAGGAGGACGCCCCTATTTGGCGTGAGATTGCCGAGCGCGAGGGCTTGTTTGAGCCAGACCTCGGCCGTCTTGCATCGCCTTGGCACACGGATGCGGATCTCGGAAGGCCGATCGAGGTCGTGACCGACATGTCGAAGAGCCGTCGTCTGGGCTTTACCGCCTACCAGCCGACCGATGACGCCTTCTTTGACCCCTTTGCAGAGTTCAGAGCTGACCGGTTGATCCCTTAATCCTGACCTGCCGATCTTTGGCATTCGCTACAGAATGCAGGCAAAGCGTGCCATGAGTTGCTGCGGTTGGGCAGCAATGATCAGGCATTGGGCGGCAAATGCCACCAGTTCTAATCTGTATCGCTTGATATTGTCCGGCTCCAGACTGCGGCATGCCACCCAGACTGTCTTGGGCTTACACGGGGCGCCTACAGTGTCGATGGTTGTGTGCAGCGGATCGTCAGCTTTGATCTTGGGGAGAGCTGAGAACAATTTGAGCATTCTTCCGCTAACGACCATGTAGGTCTCTCGACCGTAGAAGGCGATTTGGTTGAAACGGGAATTCTTCCGGTCCTCAACGAGGTGATGATAGGCTGCCTTGGCGTGATCGCAACTGAAGTACCAGCAGACAAACATCCTCGTCAATCAACTAGGCATCTTGAGAAATCGGTATGCAAAAGGGCTCCTGGGAACCCTTTGCGTTGGATGCTACTACTGTACGGTACGGCAGCGCTGGACGCGCTCTAGAATTGGGCGGCCTCGTACCCAGCGCCGGACAACCTCCGTCTTACAAATTCGCCGAGGTGGACCAAAACGGCGACCATGGTCCCGAAACTGAGTCTGAACGATCTCGCTTTTGTGAAAGGTAGTACCAACCGGAAGAGGTCCTGCTAACGCAGCTGTCGCCGCCAAACAGACAATTGCCGAGACGGTAGCAGCAAGACCAACTGTGGAGTAAGTCGTAGAACAGTCCTCGTTTTTCTGTGAGCCCCCGCGAGGGGAGACACCTAGGCAGGTGAACGGTCGGTTGATTCGAGCATTACGATTTGTTCATGGATGCTCCAGGTGCATCGGAGAGCGAACTCATTATCATTCAGAAAAGATTCCTCGGGCTGTCGTTCTGGAACTAGCCCGGCAACGTACAGTTCCGCGACGTCCTTTCGAGCGACGATTCCAATCCTCTAAACTGCTATCAATGTTTCACCCGATTTTGTCACAAATCGTTGTGCCTCTGTCCTGATCCAGGGACAAAACGGTGTTGTTGGCTCGAGCTGCGAGCTCCATAAAGGGCGCTGGGGTCGCCACCGCTCCAATTCCCGACCGGGGTGCCTCCTCTGATGGGGACCAGGATGGCAGAACCAAGTAAGGTCCATCACGTGGCTAACGCCAGACATGATGTCGACATGCACTGGGCGCTCGATCTTTTCAACCTTGCGGTGTTGCAGCGCGATCAAGTGCTGGTGATCTCTGGCCTCGCGTTCATTACAATCTCAGCATGGGCGTGGACGCTGATCGGCGCGAGTACAATAATAAGCTCCGACGGTGAAATGGGAGATATGATTGGTTCAATCACAATGCGCGTTGCCCCGTGGTCGCCGTCCCATGCGGCTCTGATCTTTCTGATGTGGTGGATTATGATGGCTGCAATGATGCTGCCCAGTGCCATGCCATTGGTCCTGCTCGCCACATCTCTCCACCTTCGCAAGGATCGGGGTGGGTCACCTTCTCTCATGGCAAGCGCTCTGACGGCCGGATATCTCGCGGTGTGGGGATCGTTCAGTCTCTGTGCTACCCTTGTCCAATGGGGCCTAGAAGTATCCGGCTTCATCTCCCCCATGACGATGGCGGCGGGTCCCGTCCTTGCTGCCGCCATCCTCATCGCCGCTGGTCTCTATCAGTTTTCGCCCATCAAGGGTATCTGCCTCACGCGCTGCCGTTCGCCCATCGGCTTCATCGCTGAACATTGGCGCCCCGGAGCCGTAGGCGGCTTCCGCATGGGCCTACTGCATGGCGGCTTTTGCGTCGGGTGCTGCTGGTTCCTGATGGGACTGCTGTTTGTCGGGGGCATTATGAACCCGTTTTGGATAGGGGGTATTGCCCTCTATGTCCTACTGGAAAAGATCACCCCGCACGGCACATGTCTGATCCGGGCGAGTGCGGCAACGATGGTCGGCGCCGGCATCGTAGTGCTGGCTGGAGCGCTCTGACCGCATCGCATTCACAGGACGCACCGCATTTCGGTGGGAAGGATCACCATGATTGACTGGTACGTGGAAGGAATCTCATTTGGCAGCTGCAACTGTGATTATGGCTGCCCCTGCCAATTCGAGCGAAGACCATCACACGGAAACTGCCGCGGTTTCGAGGTGGTCCGAATTGACAGAGGCCATTTTGGTGACGTGCCGTTGGGTAACCTGCACGTGGCTCTGTTCTATGCATGGCCAGGAGCCATCTTCGAGGGTGGTGGCACAATGCAGGCCGTCATCGACGAACGCGCGGACGAGCGTCAGCGTCAGGCTCTGGCCACGATTATTCACGGTGGAGAGACCCAGGAAGCGAAGACCCATTGGTGGGTCTTCCACGCCATGGCGAGCACGGTGCATGAGCCGATATTCGCACCGATTGCGTTCGAGGCTGACATCGATCGGCGAAGGGCCAGTGTTTCTATCGTGGGACGGCTCGTAGCGAGCGGACGACCGATCATCAGCCCTGCCACCGGCGAGGAACACCGAGTGCGAATTGACCTCCCGAAAGGGATAGAGTTTGAACTGGCTGAGATCGGTAGCGCCTCGGCCCAAGGATGGGGTCCGATTCCGCTTGAGCTCGACGATACCTATGGACAGTTCAATGTCCTGCGGCTCACAGGTGCCGGCGTAGTCCATGCCCGAGGCCGTCAACCATCGGACAGTCCCGCGCGCTACGGGGATCAAAGCGCAGATTCATCTTGGCGAAAGTATGGGAGTTTCTGACTTTGGTGGTGAAGTCCCCAATCCCGTTGCCGTCGATGCCGCAGATTTCGAGCCTATTCGATGTGTACATAGCGGGGATTACGCCATTTTGCGTAGGGGTAAGTCGGAGTACACGGGAGGTTTCCTAGTCCCCAGCGGGTCAGGCGCAGTCGGGTCTCATGCAGGCGGTCGTTCAGGGGTATGGCGGCGGATCAGGTCGACGAGGCAAGCCACTTCTTTCTTGCAGAGGCCTCCGGCGCTGCTGGGCTGGTGGAAGTCCTTGCCCGCTCGATGTGGAGTGCGAGGTCATCGCGGATACCTCGGGCTACTTCAGGCACATGCGATAGGGTCAGACACTAGACAAGTACTGGATCGCATCGTCTGACCCAGCAGGCGACGCGCACGAGCACGGCGTACGAGACAGGAGACTTCTTTGAATCTGTGGCGATTACCATTGCCGAAAGCGATGGGAGAACTGCCGCCGGCAGCTGCCGCACCTCAACCGCGATAGGTGCGATGTCGGATTTCGACTGGTAATCGTACATGCAGGGACCAGCGGATTTATCTCCCGCATCAAGACCGAAGGGGAGGGATCGAAAGGGCTTTGGTGTGGAAACTTGAGCTATGAGCTCAGGAGAGGAGGAGCCAGAGGGTCAAATCTCTCTTCTCATAGATCGTGGAGATTACAGCGCCATCCCAAACCTAGGTGAGTTGGCGCTCTTGACGGCAGTTGAACAACACCTTCGGGCGGAAGATGGCGATGCATTCGCCCTTCGCATCACGGACGCTGTCATAGGCGATACCGGATGAGCCATTGGTCCTGAGTTTGATCGCGATCGCCTGAGGACAATCTCGCGAAATGGATGCAGGATTTGCATGCTCCACGTCTCCGGGACATCGTCGCTGCAGCGGCACTTCGTAGGCTGGTCACCACCATGTGGGGCGCAATACAAGACGCTCAGGAATATGATCCGGCCGGTATAACGCTGATTGCACGCTTCATCTTGGTCGCTGCGATGCCAGCGCTGAAGGTCCGGATTTGCCAGAACCCAGCGCAAGGACCTCATCCTCGCCTTAACATTCGAGTGCGGCGGGATGGCATGCTGCTGGTAATTCGCGGCGTAGGTCAGGAGGAGCTACTGGGATTTGTGACCACCAGCGACGATCGAGGCACCTCTACCCAAGGACTCGGTTCCTGCAGCTCCCTGTAAACCACAGCATCCGCGCCACGGAGCAGTAGGAGCGCAAGTACTTCTGGGCTCTTCCTTCGCGATCTAAACGGGATCCTGTTGGAGATCGCCACGGGTGATCCGGGCTTCGCGGTCAACGAGCCGGCCGGGAGCCTTGGCCAAACCCTGAAACTGCCCCGCTTCCTCGAATTGGGCCGAGCTAACATCAAGGCATTGCTGCCGAAGGTCGCCTAGTCCCACCGGCACCCGAACCGGTTCGGATGAATGGGACCCTTTCCATTCCGCCTTACGACGGCTGAAAAAGCCTAGATTGAAATGCCATAACCATACCGAGCTTTCGTTTATTCATCGCTTCGAGCCTGCCACGGCGCCGACCGGCCACCGCTCCTGCACGCCATTGGTGGCAACGAGGACAACCAGCTGGGACGCTCGCGCTCCGTTCCGTCGAACAAACCATACAAGCCGCCCGGGGCTGATAGGTCCCGTCCGCAGGTTGAAGAACTGTGGCTCTCCTCCCAAGGCTGATACCATCTCCCCCTTGGCAATGGCAAAACCGTGAGATTAAGCTGGTCGTAGCCACTACGAGACGAGACTGACTGCCCCCCAGCTTGCCAGCGGAGCCCCAGATGGACCCATCCCTTCAGGTCAAGGGTGAGGGAACTGAAACCTTCCAGGTTTTGTGGCAGGACGGCGAACGCGCACTCTGCAGACAACGAAGCAATCCCGATCAGACTGCCGTTCTGGTCGTGGTTCCGGCTACAGAGTATCCCTCGCCCGCCAGTCTCGAGCGGCTGGCGCACTCATTCAGCCTGAAGGACGAGCTTGATGCTGCTTGGGCGCTGCGTCCGCTCGCGCTGAAGCGCGAGCGGGGCCGGACCATCCTGGTGCTGGAGGATCCCGGCGGCGAGCCGCTCGCCCGGCGGCTTGGCTCCCCCTTAGAGATAGGACAGTTTCTGTCGCTGGCGATCGGCATCGCGACAGCTCTGGGCCAGCTCCACCAGCGCGGTCTCATCCACAAGGACCTCAAGCCCGCCCACATCCTCGTCGGCTGCCCCGACGGGCAGGTGCGCCTGACCGGGTTCGGCATCGCCTCGCGCCTGGCGCGCGAGCGCCAAACGCCTGAGCCGCCCGAGACCATCGCCGGCACGCTCGCCTACATGGCCCCCGAGCAGACCGGGCGCATGAATCGCTCAATTGACTCCAGGAGCGACCTCTACGCCTTGGGGGTCATCTTCTACGAGATGCTCACCGGTACGCTGCCGTTTGTGGCCGCTGATCCCATGGAGTGGATCCACTGCCACATCGCCCGCCAGCCGGATCCTCCCAACCTGCGCAACGCCGCGGTACCAGCGCAGCTGTCGGCGATCGTCCTGAAGCTGTTGGCGAAAACTGCGGACGACCGCTACCAGACGGCGGCGGGCCTCATCGCGGACCTGCGCCGATGCCTGGACGAGTGGAAGGCCGTGGGACGAGTGCAGCCTTTTCCGCTCGGGACGCAGGACGCGTCGGACCGGTTGCTGATTCCCGAGCATCTCTATGGACGTGAGAACGAAATCGAAACGCTCATCGCCACGTTCGATCGTGTCGCCGCGAATGGCGCCGTGGAACTCGTACTGGTCTCCGGGTACTCGGGGATCGGAAAGTCGTCCGTCGTCAATGAGCTGCACAAGGTACTCATTCCGCCCCGGGGGATGTTTGCCGCCGGGAAGTTCGATCAATACAAGCGCGACATACCCTATGCAACCCTGACCCAAGCTTTTCAAGGCCTCGTCAGGCCTCTTCTGGCGAAGAGCGACGTGGAATTGGCTACCTGGCGCGACGCGCTGATCGAGGCGCTCGCCCCAAACGCCCGGCTGATGACCGATCTCATTCCGGAGCTGCGACTGATCATCGGAGAGCAACCGCCGGTGCCGGAACTGGAGCCGCAGCAGGCGCAGCATCGGTTTCAGCTCGTATTTCGCCGATTTATAGCCGTATTCGCGCAGCCCGAACATCCGCTGGCTCTGTTCCTCGACGACCTGCAGTGGCTCGATGCGGCAACGCTCGATCTGCTCGAAGATGTACTGACCCGGGGCGACTTGCATAATCTGATGCTGATTGGGGCCTACCGCGACAACGAAGTGGATGCCGCCCACCCGCTCCGACGCAGGCTCGAGGCGATCAAGCGCGCCGGCGGCCGGATCCACGAGCTCGCGCTCGCCCCGCTCGCGCGACGGCACATCGAGCGGTTGCTCGCCCACACCCTGCACTGCGAAGCGCAGCATGCCACTCCGCTTGCGGAGCTGGTATACGAGAAAACGGAAGGCAATCCGTTTTTCGTGATGCAGTTTCTCTCGTCGCTCTTCGAGGAGGGGCTGCTGTGGTTTGACCATGCGGGCTCACGCTGGTCGTGGAACCTTGAGCTGATCCACGCCAAGCGGTACACCGACAACGTCGTGGATCTCATGGTGGCCAAACTGGCGCGTCTGCCGGCCGAGACACAGCAGGCGCTGCCGCAGCTAGCCTGCCTCGGAAATGTCGCCGAGGCGGCGATACTGACGGTCGTCCTGCAGATGTCGGAGGAGCAGGTCCACGCGGCCTTGTGGTCGGCCGTCCGTCAGCAGCTCATCGAACGCCAGGACAATCGCTACCGCTTCATCCACGATCGCGTGCAGGAAGCGGCGTATTCTCTGATCCCGGCTGCACAGCGCGCACAGGTCCATCTGCGGATCGGCAGGCTCCTCGTGGCGCGGATCCCCGCAGCGACACTTGATGAGGCGATCTTCGAAATCGTGAATCAGCTCAACCGAGGCGCCAAGTTGATGACCGCACGTGAGGAGCGGGAGCAGTTGGCAGAATACAACCTGCGCGCGGCGCTCCGCGCGAAGTCCTCGGTCGCCTACGCGTCGGCATTGAGCTATCTCGCGGCGGGCAGACAGCTGTTAGGCGGCGATGCCTGGGAACGGCGTCACGAACTGTGCTTCGCGCTCGCAATGAACCAAGCGGAATGCGAGTTCCTCACTGGGCAATTGCCCGCGGCCGAGCAGCATCTGCTTACGCTGTCGGAACGTGCAACCACGGCGGTAGAGCAGGCTAGCGTAGCGTGCCTTCAGCTCGATGTGTACACATTTCTCGATCAGAACAGCCGCGCAGTCGACGTTTGTCTCGACTATCTTCGAGGCGTCGGTATTACATGGACGGCGGCGCCCACGGATGGCGAGGTGCAAGCGGAGTACGAGAGGATATGGACTACGCTTGGCGAGCGATCGATCGAAACGCTCATCGATCTACCTCTGATGACGGATCCCGCATCGCTCGCGACCGCCGAGGTGCTCAGCAAGCTCTTTTCGACCGCGGCTTTCACAGCTCCGAACCTCGCGTCACTGACGATCTGCAAAGCGATCAGTCTCAGTCTCGAGCGCGGCGTCTGCGACGCGTCGTGCCTGTCCTATGTTTTGCTTGGGCGAATTGCCGGGCCGCGGTTCAACAACTACGAGGCCGGGTGGCGTTTTGGTCAACTCGGCTACCAGTTCGTGGAGCGGCGGGGCTTGAAGAGGTTCGAGGCGAGCACATTCCTCTGCTTCTCGATCTTTGTCATTGGCTGGATGAGGCACATACGGACGGCGTCCGATCTGGTGCGTCGTGCGTTCGAGGTCGCCAATCGGGTCGGTGACCTCACCTATGGCGCGTACACGCGCAACATCCTCGCTTCGGATCTGCTCTTTGCCGGCGAGGCATTGCCAGACGCGCAGCGTGAGATTGAGCAGGGTCTCGAATATGCACGAAACGCACAGTTTCCGCTCGTCGTCGAGTTTCTTACCACGCAGCTCGCATTGGTCCGGACGCTCCGGGGGGTAACCCCGACGTTTGGCAGCTTCAACGACGTCGAGTACGATGAGCATCTCACCGAGAAGCGGTTCGGTACAAATCCGGAGCTCGGAATTGCCGCGTGTTTCTACTGGATCCGGAAGCTGCAGGCGCGCTACCTGGCCGGCGACTACGCCACCGCACTACACGCCGCAACCAACGCGTATCAGCTCCTGTCGACGACGTCGTCTCTCATTGAGGAGGCGGAGTATCACTTCTATAGCGGCTTGGCGCACGTGGCGCGTTGTGACACGGTATCGGGGAGCGACCGCGAGGCGTACATCGCTGCCATTAGGTTGCATCACGTACAGCTTCAGAAGTGGGCAGAGATTGGGCCGGATAACTTCGAGCACCGCGCCGCGCTTCTTGGCGCCGAGCTGGCCCGGATCTCGGGCGATGACGCTGACGCGATGCGCGGCTACGAACTGGCACTGCGGTCCGCGCGCCAGAATGGATTTATCCACAACGAAGCGCTTACTCACGAGCTCGCCTCCCGCTTCTATGCCGCGCGTGGCTTCGACAATTTCGCGCAGCTCTACTGGCGAAACGCTCGCTCTGGCTACCAGCAGTGGGGTGCTGAGGGCAAGGTGCGGCACCTTGAGGCGATGTACCCGCACCTGAGAGCAGAAGAGCCTGCTCCTGCAACCACGATCGCCGCGCCGGTCGAACACCTGGATCTGTCCACCGTGATCAAGGTGTCGCAGGCAGTCTCGGGCGAGATCGTGCTCGACAAGCTGCTTGAGACGCTCGTGCGCACCGCCCTCGAGCAGGCCGGCGCCGAACGCGGCGTGCTGATCCTGACGCATGGGGCCGAGCAGCACGTGGCGGCCGAGGCCACAACCCGCGGCGACCAGGTCAGCGTGTGCCTGCGCGACGAGCCCGTGTCCCCCGACCGGCTGCCGGGGGCAGTGCTGCACTATGCCCTGCGCACCCGCGAGAGCGTCGTTCTCGACGATGCGGCGCAGTCCTCGTTCGCCGCCGATGCCTACATCCGCCAGCACCAGGTCCGGTCCGTGCTCTGCCTGCCGCTGCTCAACCAGGCCAAGGTCATCGGGCTGCTCTACCTCGAGAACAACCTGACCCCCCGGGTGTTCGCCCCGGCCCGCATTCCCGTGCTCAAGCTGCTCGCCTCCCAGGCGGCGGTCTCGCTCGAGAATACCCGCCTGTACAAGGACTTGGCGGAGCGCGAGGCCAGGATCCGGCGCCTGGTCGACGCCGACGTGATCGGGATCGTCATCTGGGACCTGGACGGGCGTCTGCTCGATGCCAACGATGCCTTCCTGCGCATGGTCCAGTACACCCGCGAGGATGTGGCCGCGGGCATGCGCTGGTTCGACATGACGCCGCCGGAATGGCAGGAGGCGCATGTACTCGAGGAGGCGGAGGAGCTGAAGACGACCGGCATGATGAAAGCGCGCGAGAAGGAGTTCTTCCGCCGGGACGGCAGCCGGGTGCCGGTGCTGATCGGGGCAGCCTGCTTCGATGAGCCGCCCGACCAGGGGGTGGCCTATATTCTCGACCTGAGCGAGCGCAAGCGGGCGGAAGCGGAAGCGCGCGAGAGCGAGCGGCGCTACCGTGAGGTGCAACTGGAGCTGGCGCATGCCAACCGGGTCACCACCATGGGCCAGCTGACCGGCTCGATTGCGCACGAGGTCAACCAGCCGATCGCCGCCACGGTGATCAGCGCGCAGGCGGCGCTGCGCTGGCTGGGGCGTCAGCCGCCGGATCTGGACGAGGTGCGCCAGTTGCTGGCCCAGATCGTCAAGAACGGCGCGCGCGCCGGCGAGGTCATCCACCGGATCCGGGCTCTGATCAAGAAGGCGCCGGCCCAGCAGGATGTGCTGGCGATCAACGGCCCGATCCGGGAGGTGATCGAGCTGACCCGCACCGAGGCGATGAAGAGCCGCGTCTCAGTCACGGCCGAGCTGGCCGAGAACCTGCCGCTCATCTGCGGCGACCGGGTGCAGCTGCAGCAGGTGATGCTCAACCTGATCGTGAACGCGATCGAGGCGCTGAGCGGGGTGCACGAGGGGGCGCGGGAGGTGGTGATCCGGACGGAGCAGGACGGGGCGGGCGATGTGCTTGTCAGCGTGCGGGATACCGGCCCGGGGCTGGACGCGCAGGGGATCGAGCAGGTGTTCGAGGCGTTTTACACGACCAAGGCCAGCGGCATGGGCATGGGGCTGTCGATCTGCCGCTCGATCATCGAGGCGCATGGCGGGCGCCTGTGGGCGAGCCCGAACGAGCCTCGCGGCGCCAGGCTCCAGTTCACGCTTCCACCATGGCAGGAGGACGTTGCCGCTGAGAATAGAGCGAGCAGACCAGCGGCACGACATCGTCACCTTAACGGATTGAGTTAGAGCCGACTCTTCCTGAACGGGTATGTCGGAGGCTGCCTCGAAGCCAGAAACCTCTGCTCAGAGACGGAACTCGCGAACAAGGATCATGCGATGGACCGGCAGCATTTGTGTTGGCAGGATGCGGAAAGAAACTTGCAACCTGATCATTAATCGAGAGAACGCGCTGGGCCTGCCCGAGAGAATTGAAGCGCGTCCTGATACGCTCGCGCTACCCCGACCTCTGATAACTGTTCTCGGCACGATTGTTCAAGCCCTATCGCTGCAGAGGCTCTAGGCCTCCATCACTCCCATCGTGGACAGCGGCATAAGTAACCACCATGTTTGTAATCTCCAAACCAGGTACGACGCTCTGCTTCGTGAGCAGCTTTCGCGACAGGAGCTTGTCGGTTATCGCATTTCGGCGACTTTGATCCAGGAGGCCAGGCACGGTTCCGTGTCAGCCAACGACCTGCGAGAGCCACTGCTTTTGGACTGCAATCCTGATGGAGACCCTGTCCAGGTGCCACTTGTCCCTGGGTATTCGAGAGGCGGCTAATCTGCTGAGCGTACCTCTAGCCGAATTTCAGCACCCGATGCAGCATGGGGCCCCGTTTCCCTGGAACACACGCCGCCGCATCATAGACCGAACACTCTATTTGTCGGGATGCGAGCCCCTTGGCATGAGCGACGCTCTGAACGACCTGGAAACCTGTCCGGAGATCAGGCGGCCTGAAACACGCATCGGCGAGGTTTGGCTCGGCGGTCAGGCGCCGTTAAACGGCCTGCTCGGGGGAAATCTTGAGCATACGGTGACGCCTTCTGTTGTAGGTGGGTTGAAGCCCTTGAGCAGCGTCTCGCGATCTTGGTGGCTATTGATCGCGATCCCTGGACCTCACGCTGCCCTCAGCCACTGAAGCGCCCCACGAAGCCATTAACTGAGGCGTATAGGGCTTGTTCGTTCTATGCCGCACCTTCCGGACCGCTGCCATCGTCATACAACAAGGTTACGGCAACTTACGGCAATGCCGCTCAGTCGTGAACCCTGGCGGGAAGCGACAGCTTTCGTGCATCAACTTCGTCTGGTGGTTCGGATAGCCTGAGGCCTCCTGAAGTAAGCGCTGATAACCATCTTAAAGATTTCGCAGCGCCTGCTACCGGCGTTGGGTTCGGGGCATCAGCAAAAACGGGGAAAGCCTTTCCCGGTGCGGGTGATCGTTCGCCCTCGTGCTGTTCGAGTTCTATCCTTTGAGGCAAAACAGCCAGCGCTACGCAAGAGCAAGGTCGAAGGCCAAGCGGCAGCAGCCCATGATGAATGACTGCTCGATCCGCTCCGGCATCCGCTAAACCTGGAAGCAAAGGGCTCTTCTGATCTCCATTTGATCAGAGTATAATGGGGAGCATTCACGACGTTCAAAAGTCGGTCTGGCTCACTTTGTCCGCCACCTAAAGGAAGTGATGCTTCTCAGCCTCGTAGTAAACTATCCGTCGCGTCCTTGCGGTATTGAGCCTGAACCATCCCCATTCTCGCGCCGGAGATGTACAGTGATCGAACTCGACAAGATCCACAAGGGAATGGATGTACTGACATCCGATGGCCACCGGATCGGCGCGGTTCGTGAGGTCCTGGGCCATGTTCTGTTTCTAGATACGGGGCGCTGCCCGGACCCGAAAGTCTCTGTATCGATGATGTGGATTGCCGATATCAGCCAAGCGGTCGAGCTTGCGAAGACGCGAGAGCAGGTTGAACATGAGTGGCGCGCGCGGGGCTACAACGAGGCTCCATGAAGCGGCTGTGTGACTCCACAGGGTAGCGCGGCTGTATCGGAGATGTCTTGCCGCTACGACTCGGTTGAGGCGAGTTTGGCGAGTTCCGTGGCAAACTTGCGGAGGTCGTCATATACGTAGTCTGCTGCCGCGACTTGAGCCTGAGAGACTGTCGGGTCGAACAATTGGTCGCCATTGATGCAGAACGTGTAAGGCCGGCCGTCCAACATGAATGTCATCGCAATCAGGTTGCCTCGGCGCACGATTCAGAAATCATCGATCCAGAGTTCGGCTATCCGAGATCTCCTAGGATATGTTCGCCTTCCCTGAGAACATCAGATGCGGCGAGAGGTATCCCAGCCTGATTGATCCGATGTTCCAGGGTGATCGGTCACGCACAGGATCCAGCAGGCTGCTGCAGATCACATTCGCGATCCCGCTACAACCCGCCGGCCGTCCATCTGAGGCGAGGCATGGACAAGCAGATTCGTTCGTTAGATATGCGCCATCTGACGCTCGCTTAGCAGAAGCAAAGCCGGCAGACCATACCTCCTCAATCAGAGGCTCTGATTCACACCTTCGCCACCTTAAGAGTTCGAAGGCTAAGCTATCGTTGAGATGAGCCCACCTTCGACACGCAATGCCGCGCCGTTTGTCGCGGACGCTAAAGGGCTTGCTAGGTATGCGACGAGGCTCGCTATTTCGCTAGGATCGATCATGCGCTGCAAAAGCGACGATTGCCGGGCCTTTGCGAAGAACTCGGCCTCAATTGTCGCCATCGAAGCAGAGGGATTACTCGCTTGGCTGCGTAGGAAGCTTTCTATACCTTCCGCGCGGGTTGGACCGGGCAGGACGGAATTAACAGTGACTCTTGTCCCTCTGGTCAGTTCTGCGAGTCCGCGGGCAAGGGACAGTTGTGCTGTCTTTGTTACGGCGTAGTGGATCATTTCCTTTGGAACTGACAGGGCTGACTCGCTCGACACAAATATAATGCGTCCCTGATTACGGTGAAGCATTGCTGGAAAAGCTGCTCGCGCGAGCCGTACCCCACTGACCACATTCACATCAAAGAAACGCATCCAGTCATCATCTGTGATGTCGCCGAACGCTTTGCTCTCATAGATACCGAGATTGTTGACGAGGATGTCCACCTGTCCCGCTTCTTCAAGCAGGGCAGACGCCCCATCAGCGGTCGTCACATCAGAAACGACACCACGCACCGAGTTGCCGCTGGAGATCTTGATCCCACGTACGGCGGTATTGACCTTTTCCGCGCCACGTCCGGAGATGATCACCTCCGCGCCCTCGGCAGCAAGCCGGTGGGCAATCCCAAGACCAATGCCGCCAGTAGAGCCGGTGACGAGAGCTGTCTGGCCGCTCCATTTCAGGTCCATGTCTTCTGCCTTCCGATTCCAAAATGCAAGACTGTGAGGGTAAGCATAAACCTCGACGAGAGGAAAATTGGCACTGTCAAGCCAGTATAGGCCTAGATCCATAGCGGCGTCTCAGGCGTGGACACTGCGCCAATTACATACCACAGCTTCTGCATTCGAGCTGAGACCATCGATCAAAATGGTATTACGTGATGTTGCTTGAGCCTTAATCTAGGGATGTGGAACGCATGTAAGCGGTTGACCTCATACCGTCGAGTAGAGAGAAGCTTATGCATGCCCGTTTGGCTCGATCATCGCAAGGAAGCACTCGAGCGAATGGCAGGCGTACACCCCGACATCTCGCTTTAGATACCATGAGCCATCCTCGTCACGCACCATCTCCTTCGTCCTATGCTCGATCTTGGCAAGGAAGCCACGCCGGAATACGTAGGGCTTCCTGCAGTGTCCACATCGGCTGCACTGATTGAGCCGTGGGTTCGTTCGCGGCGACGGGTCCATCAGGATGCCAAGGATTCTCATTGAAACCTGCCCGAGCTCTCAGGCCCTGTCATCGGGCTCAGTGAAACGGAACGCATTATCTTTGCTGAATGTGGAGCGATAGGAGGTGAAGTGTGCAAGTGAGGTTTAGTGCCAAGGCCATACGGCAGTCGATCTCGCGGATCGGTCGTGCTGACAGGCACGCCTACCGAATCATCCCTTTGTAATGCGGTCTGACCCTCCCTAACGCAGTCTCAACTCGCCTCGGTAGGCGCGCAGTCGTGCTCACGAAAACCGGTTGACGTTTCACATCCGTAGGCATGACGTTGTTATGAAGGTGGTGATGCACTGCATGCGTTGTCTGGTGTTTGGGAGACTGCTCCCGCTCGGCCCGAGCGGGGAGGGAGTAGAAGAAAGCTGAGATGACAATGATCGTCATCACGACAGCCAAGGCGTTATTGAAGACCGCCCAGATTTCGGCACGCCGCATCGAAGCCTCCTTTCCCTAAGATCGACGCCTGGCTAGGGCGGACTCATACCCTCAGTAGTCGTGAGCACGGTCATTCGCAGCCGTACAGAGTTACTCCTCGGTATGGTGATGATGATCGCGGGCGCGCTTCACGCCAATTGTCCACGTGACTGTCTCGATTGCACGTTTGTATGGGTTGACGATGCGCTGGGTACAAGAGCGAGGCCCGAGCGCTCCGCACAATTGGGAGCATGACGAGGTGCCGGGTACCGCCCCGACCGCTGATGGAATTGATGGAACGGAACGCGACCGCATGGCTCGGTCCATTGGTGATAGGCTTCAACAGTATCGTGGGAAGTGCCAGGGCTTCGCATCTCGCGGCAGATCGCTGGAACGTGCTGGATCCAGCAAGGCAGCCGTGACGCCAGTTGCGGCCGACCTTAAGGATGAGGCCTCTCTGCGCGGCGATTGCAAAGGTCAAGGCGGAAGCCGGTTGATCACAACCTGTTCACGCCAGGCGGTGGGAGCCGAGAATATCCGGGTTGACGCGGCCACGGTGCGCAATGTCCTAGATAGGCTGCGTCCTGCCGGCACCGTTCACCACGTCGCGCTGGTCACAGGTCTCAAGCACTACCTCAGCCCCTACGAAGCACATGGCAAAGGCACGCTCTCTCCCGCAGACGCCGTTTCTTTAGGAGCAGGGGCTGCTCTGGAATATATACCTGTAGATCGCATGCTCGTCATGGCCCCGTGCGCCATTGAACTGCTGCCCCAATGTGAACCGCCGTGGGAACCGGATTGACCCTTCGGGTTGACGGCCACTGCGGCTTCGGCAGCGATTGCACTCATCACCCTATGCCCTCAACTCCCATACGAAGTAATGTCGATCGCCTTGTGAAATCGCCCCGTCCGATACCCTGACTGTCTCAATCTATCTGTTGATAGATCACGCCGGCGCGGAACTCTTCTGAGCCCTGATCGTGTTGCACTCTGGTCCATGAATCGGATATCAGAGCCATGCCTGAGATCAGCCAGCCGTCGCAGCAGACCCGAACCACCTTGTTCAAGCTCCAGGCGCGTCAGTGTCGCTTCATCGTCTCGGACGATCAGTCCAGAGCAATCTTTTGCGGGAGTGAGACGCAAGAGGGCTCAAGCTGGTGCCCTTGGCACCGGCGGCTGGTCTACGCACGACCGTCCACGGCGGAGGTGAGTGCCGGGAAACGCCCGGCGTGAGAACTGCGGATCGCCATTCTTGTGAGCAGATTAGTGTCTTTGAGTGCACACTGACTTGACGGCACCTCGACCGAGGCAGCAGACCTTTTTCTTCTGGCAGAGCCCGCCTGCCTTTGATACCCCACAAGGGTAATATTAAATTCCTCTGTCTGGTGTAAAGCGATCTCAGACGCGGTGCACGAGCAGTTGTTTGCAAGCGCCGGCTCGGGGGGCGTCATGTCATTCATTCAGCACTTGGCTCCAGCCAGAGCACCCGCACGGGGGTGCACCTATAACCTGTTCCGCAACACGCCGCGGCCCGAACTTCTCTGTGCCGTGCCGGAGGATCGCCCGGTTCCCGGGTTCCTTGATCCGAGTGGCTGGAGGTTTGAGCAGACGCTGCGGCCGTCGGACAGGAGCCCGGCAGGCTTTGATGAATGGGCCGCCCGAGCTGGTGTGCGGTTTAACGGGTTCTATCTGTTCCAGATCACCGCCTCACGCAACGTGCTGGCCGCTTAACCCACACTCCTGCGTTTGCTCGAGAGACACGGCTTAAATGGTGAGGGGAGGGTGCTTGTTGACAGCAATCTGCAAGTCCACCCTGATCAGTCCGCCGGCTGTAGCTCCTGGCGACCGTAGCGTGGGTTCAGTGCTCTCACGATGTCTTGAAGAAGCAGTAAAGCAGCACCTATTCTAGAGTCATTCGAAGGTCCGACAGTCCTGATGGAAGGCGGCGTGTGCTTCTGGTATTGACGTCGTACACGCGAGATCTTAGGTCACTATCTTTCCTACACCATCATCAGCATATGACATGAAGCGGAACACCAAGCCTTTTTCGATCGAGATTAAGAAATCCCGCACTCCAGGTCAGATCAATTCTCTCCCGCCAAGGCGCCTCTTCGAGCCGAGGCAGGATGAGATGTCCCAGATAGTTCAGAAGGAGGAGCCTCAAGCAGCCGCCGAGATCTCTCCTGTCCCTCGCATCCTGCCGAGCATTGTCGAACCGATGTGGGGTAGTTCGGGGGCCGCTGAACCTGTCCAGCGCAAGGTCTCTGTAGGGGAGCCTCATCAGGAACAGATGGAGCTTGCTCTGACAACGAGCGCCTCCGGGGACGCGAAGGAGGCACACTCTGATGTGCCGGAGACCAGCGGATCTGTGCCCCAAGTTGACATTGCTCCGGAACAAGACCCGATTTCCGTTCAAGATACTCAGCCAGTGCAGGCTAAAAGTGCGAAAGACAGGTCGCGGAAGCCGACGAGGAAGGCTCCCATGGTGGTTGAGCAGGTGGATCCTCAGCAACCAATGGATGATTTTGAGCAAACAGCAGGAGCCGAGTTGCCTTGTTCACCAACGCTGACATCGCCGAAAGTGGTCAAGAGTAGACTGACCAAGCGCCAAGCTGCCTCCGTTCAACTCCCGCGACAAGAACGCTGGAAGCGGCGCCTCCATCCTGCATCCTGGTGAGGTTAGTGCACGACGGGATCTGACTGGGAAGGGATGCCCCTGACGGGGTCGATAGCCAAATCATGTTCTTAGCGGAGTGCTCACATGAGGCATACTGCATTGTAGAAGCGCGCGCTTCGGCCGATCGGACACTACCTTCATTGGGCAGTGAATAGCTGATGAACGTTTTGACAGAACTTCGAAGCTGCTTGGGCCAGCTCGGCTCCTTTAACCTCAAATACTCTAAGACAATCAAGGCAGCGCCAGTCCCTTCCCGGATCGATCCTTAAACCCTAGCTTGGAAGGAGTTGCTCGACCAACAGTACCGCTGCGGAGGATTGACCCGATGAGCACCACCCGTGTCTTCCTGCTCGCCTCCGCTCTGGCTCGCCTGATCGAGAGGGAGAGGGGAGGCCATCTCGTGCGACAAGGCTTCTTCCCGGATCGGACGGACCGGAGCGCCCACGTCCAGGTTTCAGGTGAGACCGCCCACCTCATCCTGATTGCTCACCATGTGGCCGGCCCGCGCGAGGAGCCGGCTGAGATCTCACAGGCTCAAGCCGAGGCGCTGCTCGAGTTAACCGCCGGACAGGCCGAGTATCTGAGCATTCCCATGGCCATTGGCTCACATGGTGCTACCATCCAGCGGTTCGTCACCCCGGCACCGCTCGATCTGATCAGCATCACGTTCAAACAAGACAAGACGGCACGCAAGTTCCAGCCGCCTGCTTGGTTTGGTCCCGAGGTCACCAGTGAAGCCGCCTACCAGGTCCGCTCTCTGGCTCTCACGGGTCTGCCCTCTGTTCCGGCCGTCGAGGTCACGAATGAGGCCCTCCACGGCCTGCTCGATGCCTTGGACAACCGGGTTGGCGAGCCCCAGCTGCACCCGGCTGAGGTGTCGCGTGTGTCCGAGACATCGGAAGCCGCATTGGATCCAGAGACTGACCAGGAGCTCGATGGGCTCAACATTGAGGATAGAGTGATCCGGGAACTCGCCCGTTCGTTGCAGCCGCAAGGGCGGTGATCGCGTCCTCAAGACGGTTGAGCTCGCATCGGGGAGGATTTCTGCCAGGTCGCCTGCGGGGGCAACATTGGCCACTTGATCCGCTGCGGCTGCCTGTGTCAGGGGAGGCACGGGCCATCCGCC
Organism: Microvirga terrae; assembly: GCF_013307435.2. Lineage (NCBI taxonomy): Bacteria > Pseudomonadati > Pseudomonadota > Alphaproteobacteria > Hyphomicrobiales > Methylobacteriaceae > Microvirga > Microvirga terrae. Next base: position 155,381 of record NZ_CP102846.1, on the reverse strand, counting down.
AACGTTGAGCGGATGGCAGATGGTGGGGCCTGTAGCTATATGGTTAGAGCCGGCCGCTCATAACGGTCGGGTCGGGGGTTCAAGTCCCTCCGGGCCCACCACATATCAACCCAGCCCAGCAAAGGCGTGCAGCCCATTCCAGACGTTACTGCCGCACAACAGACCTACCCGTCCCATGATGACCGATCCCTCTCCCTCTCAGGACACTGACCTCGTCGACCATCACGACTACCGCATCCGTCTCAACCCAAGCGGCCTGGACTGGATGGCCCTCGTGACCCGGCCCGACCAGAAGCCCACCCTGGTTATGGCTCCGGAACGGGAGACAGTCCTCGCCATGGCCCGAGAGTGGATCGATCGCCAGCTGGCCTCGGACGAGAGCCTGCAATGACCTACAGCCTGATCCAGCTGGCGCCCGGCGCCTATGATCTCCTTTTGAACGGAGAGGTCGTAGCTAGTGTGGTGCGCAACAGCTCCTACCAGCCTTATACGTGGACAGCGGAACTGCTCGAGGATTTGCCTCCAGCATGGAGGCCGGCACCTTTCACGGAAATCGAGCATATCTTCGCCTCGTTAGAGGATCTTTGTGATTGGCTCGGCGAGCCTCAGATCAAAACCAACAATAGGCATAGGGACACTTGGGAGCGGTGAGCGCCCCTATTCTTTAGCTGCCGCATCGGATGCTGTTCCGTGTTCACACATCGTTCAGTCGGGAACCCCGCAGCTTGGAACACCCGTTTCCCGGCCAAGCCCCAGAACGCTCGATCCCTCTCATCGGTGAACTTGGTCGGGTTCTCTTGCCGTCTAGAGCGACCCCGCTGACTAGAAGTAAGGCCGCGCTGATCCCTATAATTATCTCATGGGTTCCATAGGAGCACGTTTGGAGCACGGTTTAGGAGAAGTACAAGCACGATATTAACCTCCTCCTAATTAGGATCTAGGTATACTGCCCAGTGCAGCTCGCCTTCGGTCAAGAACCTTGGGGCTGATTGTTGTGCCCCTTCGAGCAGGACGTTGGGAAGGTATGATGAGCAAAGAGCATCCTGCCGCATATCCAATGGAGCTGAAGCGATCCTGGCGGGTGGTTGTCCCTGTGCGCGGAAAGCTGACGCCCAGGATCTGTCGAGAGAAATTCACCTGCCGGGCAGAAGCTCTCACCTGGATGAGCACGCCTGAAGGTCATCAAGCCATAGCATCTGCTCGAGCGGGTGACGCTCCACAATCATAAAGGCCTACGGGCTGCCACAGTTGCACTTACACGTGCCTACACCCTGTGACCGCCGCCGGAGCCAAGTTCGATGACGTGAGCGGGAGGCCGTGGAAACCTACTGTCCTGGCGAAGCTGATCGACTGTGCTCGTCATCCTGCCAGGCGGCGCTGGTAGGCCTCACCGTCCCAGCCGGGATGTGCATCCTGCCTCAGGCGGAAGTACTCTGCTTCAGCATCCATCATCACCTCCGGCAGATCCGCATTCCAAACGGGCGCTTCCGCAAAATTAAGCTGCTATAGGTGAGGCTGTACTGAAAGGCGCGACAGGCGCGCGACGGTGGCCTTGAGGTCGTGCCGGTGCACGACCGCGTCCACCATGCCGTGCTCCTTCAGATATTCGGAGCGCTGGAAGCCGTCGGGCAGCTTCTCGCGGATGGTCTGCTCGATCACGCGCGGGCCGGCGAAGCCGATGAGCGCGCCCGGCTCGGCCAGATGCACGTCGCCGAGCATGGCGTAGGAGGCGGTCACGCCGCCGGTGGTCGGGTTGGTGAGCACGACGATGTAGGGCAGCTTCGCGTCGCGCAGGCGGCGGATCGCCACCGTGGTGCGGGGCATCTGCATGAGGGACAGGATGCCCTCCTGCATGCGCGCGCCGCCGGAGCCGGCGAAGAGCACGTAGGGAGTCTTCTTGTCGAGGGCCGTCTCGGCCCCCTTGATGAAGGCCTCGCCGGCCGCCATGCCGAGCGAGCCGCCCATGAAGCCGAAATCCTGGACCGCAATGGTCATCGGCAGCTCGTCGACCCGGCCGAAGCCGACCTTGAACGCGTCCTGCTGGCCGGTCTTGGCACGGGCGTCCTTCAGGCGGTCGACATAGCGCTTCTCGTCACGGAACTTGAGCGGATCGACCGGCACCTCCGGTACGGCCACGTCGAGCCAGGTAGCCCCGTCGAACATGAGCTGCAGGCGCTGTGTGGCCGAGATGCGCATGTGGTGGTTGGAGCCCGGGATCACCCACTGGTTCGCCTCCACGTCCTTGTGGAACACCACCTGCCCGGTCTCCGGGCACTTGATCCAGAGATTGTCCGGCGTCTCGCGCTTGAAGAGCGTCTTGATCTTCGGACGGACGACTTCGGAAATCCAGTTCATGTCTCAGCCTCATCCAGCACGAAGCAAGTTCGACCGAGACTGCATAGGATAGATGGGCTTCTGATGATGATCTTCCCGGCGACGGAACTCTGTTACTCAGGGTCCATAAACGACCATATTCGAACTTTTGGACAATGTTCCTAGATGCGCGAGGCAGATATTAGTTTAGTTCTAAACTAGTAGATTGGCCAGCCATGCCGCGCAAAGACCATGATCAGGATGAGCGCCGCCAAAAGCTTGAAGCGGCGCAGGCCCAACTAGCCCGCCACGAACGACTGTCCCGTGTCGCCCTGCTCCTGATCCTGCTCCTGAGCGTCGTTCTTCTCGCTCTCGTGGTGAACAATCTCTGGAACCATCCGTACCACAAGAGAGCGTCCGAGGCGTCGTGCCACCCGGCCTTCTGCGAAATTACATGATGTTAGCAGGCGCCGTCTCGACCGCTTGGGGCGTGGCCCTCAGTCGGATCACCTGAGTGACGGCATCTGGCAGGTAGAGCTTGGCGAGAAAGACAATTTCTTCCGGCAACTCGTCAGGGCCGGGGGCGCTCTCGCCCTGGCGTAATCACGATCCCAATCTCCAGCCATTGCTCCCGGACGGTTCGAGCCAGCGCAAACCCGTTCATCGAATCGCGAGGCATCTCAACATCACTAATAATGGCTTAAACATCGGGTTTGACCTTCAGGATCGTCAAAGCTTCATCTGCATCCGCCGCCTCAAACACCTCGAAGCCAGCTTCATCATAAAATCGGCGATGAAGATGTGCACTAGCGGCTGATCTACAGCAAGTATAACCGTGCGATGTTCGAGGCAAGACATAAGATAAAATGACATCTATTAATTAAGAGCCGCCAGCAACTGGTGCAGGGTCGTTCCTATCGGAAGTGGCAAGTCTTCATAGTTCCCTAGTGCGCTCTGTTTTGTACTAACTGCTATGAACAACTCACGTTGTTTTCGGCCCGAGTATTTATAAAGTATGACTATCTGGAACGAAGACTGAAGACTCGACACTGCTCATGCGCTGCTACTTTCACCTAGTGAACAGCCACGAGGAGATCCTCGATGACGAAGGAATCGAGGTCTCCGATCTTGATCATGCCAAGGCTCAGGCCTTGGCAGCCATCGACGACCTTCGGAATGAGGCGATTGAGGTTGGCGCATCCTGGCAGGGCTGGTGGCTTAATATCGTTGACTCATCCGGCAGGGTCTTGGCCTCTCTTTGCTTGGAGCCGACGCGACACTAGTGGGTCATCTGGCATCGGATATGGCAAAGTGGCGCGCTGATCCTCGTGCTGCGAGGTGTCCATGCCGCGCCGCCTGAAGGACTCCCGCGTCCGCTCACCCCGGACGAGCGCCCCGAACTCGCCCAACTGAGCCGATCATAGACGGAGCTAGCTACGTGCCGCTTGCTTGGCGGGATTACGCCCTTACTTTGTTCCTGGGGTTGTGCTCTAAATTCCGATGGAACACCGCACGGCAGAGATGCACGGATGCCCGATAGTCGCGGCCCTGATCCGTTCCTGTTGTCCACGGCGCCTCCCAGCCGGGCCGAGAAGTGGCTGGCTGGCGCGGGGCTCGCCACCTTGGTCCTCGCCTTGCTGATTACCATCCCCTACGCGCGGCTCCGGACAACAGGGACAGAAGTCCTGCTCCCGGCCTATGCCGTCGCGGTCTTCCTTGTTGAACTGCTCACCTCGACCCTCTTATTGGCCCTGTTCTCCGTTCAAAAGTCGTGGGCCGTTCTCACCCTGTCGTCTGGCTATCTATTCTCAGGGCTTCTGGTCATCCCGTGGGTGGTCACGCTGCCTGACGTGTTTGCGCCCCTTGGGATGGGCAGCAACATCGAAAGCACGGCTACGCTTGCCGCCGTCCGGCGCCTGAGCTTTCCCCTCTTCGTCATCGCCTATGCCCTGACAAAGGACCGGGACTCCACCGGCGATGAGCCGCAACGCTCCATACCCATGATCATCGTGCGCAGAACTGCTCTGATCGCCAGCCTTGCAGGGGCAGTGGCTTGGGTTGCCATTGTCCACCCTGACAAACTCCCGAAGTTCATGATCGATAACAGGAACGTCGCCCCACTCTGGCATGCCGTTCCGATCGCAGCGATTTGCCTCTATCTAATCGGACTCGTATCCTTGTGGGTTCGCCGTCGCTCGAGTCTCGATCTGTGGCTGATGGTCGTGCTCTGTACGCTGCTGATCGAGAATATCACGCTGACATATGTCACCGGCGGCACCCGCCTCAACCTTGGCTGGTGGGCCGGGCGGCTGTACGGACTGGTCTCCGCGAGCATCGTTCTCCTCGTTTTGCTCTCGGAAGCGACGACCCTGCAAGCCCGTCTCGCCCGCTCGGTTCATTCCGAGCGTCTGGCGCGTGAAAGCCGCCTGACGACCATGGAGGCCTTGTCAGCCTCGATCGCCCATGAGATCAACCAGCCGCTGGCAAGTATCGTCATAAACGCCGGGGCCGGCCTTCGATGGCTCGATCAGGAAGTCTCACAGACCGAGGAAGTGCGAGCCGCACTGGAGCGGATCGCCCGTGACGGTCATCGTGCCCGAGATGTGGTCGACGGGATCAGGAGACTCTTCCGGAGGGATGCCCAAGAGCGTGTGCCGCTCGACCTGAACCACCTCATCGAAGACGTCCTACAACATTGGAGGGAAGAAGCCCGGATGGCCGGTGTCACGATCAGGGCTGATCTCGATGCCAAGCTGCCCCGTGCCACCGGAAACCCGTCACAGCTTCAACAGGTCATCTCGAACCTCATTGCCAACGCGGGCGAAGCGATGGGTACCATAAGTGATCGGCCCCGGGTCGTGCATGTCACATCAAAACGGTTGAAGAGTAGAGGGATCCTTGTATCCGTAGCGGATACCGGGCCGGGCATAGAGCCCAACTTCAAGGACCGCATCTTCGAACCATTCTTCAGTACGAAGCCGGATGGAATGGGGATGGGGCTCATGTTCAGCCGGTCGATCATCGAGAGCCATGGCGGAAAACTGTGGGTGACCGACAATGTCCCGCACGGAGCCGTCTTTCATCTCACCCTTCCGAACGGCGACGGATCTCTTGAGCCCAATGTGGGCCCTCTCCAAAGACACGGGACTATTCCGTAAGCATAATGCGGATAGTCTGGAAACTGGCGCTGGCTATTCAAGCCGCTCCTGATGGGGCGGCTTTCTGGTCAGGTCCTCCTTCGGTCTCCTACGCGGCAGCAGGATTGATAGCGTCCTCAGCCAACTCTGAGAGGATCTGGTCGGTATTCTCTTCCTCGACCAGGGTCTCTTGGATAAGTTCCTCAGCCTCGGAGAGGCCAAGCTGCTTAGCCCACGCGAGCAAGGTGCCGTAGCGGGTGATCTCGTAATGCTCCACCGCCTGGGCCGCTGCGATCAGCCCAGCATCGAGAGCCTCGCCGCCGCTGAACTCCTGCAGGATTTCCTGACCTTCCTCAATAATGCCCTGAATGGCTTTGCACTCAATTCCCGCAGGCTTCTCGCCCAACAGCTGGAATACCTTCTCAAGTCGCTTCACCTGCCCCTCCGTTTCCTTCAGGTGGACGGCAAAGGCGCCCTTGAGTTCCTCGGCCTGCGCAGCTTCCGCCATCTGCGGCAAGGCCTTGAGGATGGCGTTCTCGGCGAAATACGTATCCTTGAGCTGATGCAGAAAGAGAGCTTTCAAATCCTTGTCAGCCATTGTTAGTCTCCTGATCCAATAGCGCAGCGATACGGATAATCCGTGACGGAGCTGAGCGTTCCGTGCGGTTTCTTGGCATCGGAGCAGCCAATGGTCAGCGCGAACCGAAGGGCTGCTTTTGGTGCAGAAGTGAGCAACGCTCGTCACGGCTCTGCGTTAGATCGAGCAGCCCACGCGCAGGAGATCACGATGGCAGTCGACTACCGCTCCGAGATGAAGCGGCCTGTAACTTTGGCATTGGCTGGAGCTGCCATCCTGGGCTGGCTTTTGGCCCTTGGCGTCGGGCTCTCTTCCTCCGACCAGCGGCAGAAAGCCCAAACGGAACTGATCCGCCTTCAGCAAACTGAAGCCACCCTGCGACGGCAGCTCGACGAGCAGCAGCGCACTGGAGGAACTCTGGCAGACTTGCAGGCCAGGGTCGCTGGTGCGGAGCAGCAGCTGGCCCAAGTCGCTCAGGCTCGAGAGCAGACCCAGGCGCAAGTTGCAACCCTGCAGCAAACGGCCCAGACGTCGCAGCAGCAACTCGCGCAGACAGCGCAATCTCGTGACCAGCTTCAGGCTCAGCTCGGGACCGTGCAGCAGTCGCTCCAGACAACCCAGCAACAGCTGGCCCAAGTGACGCAGGCGCGGGAGCAGGCCCAAGCGCAGCTCACCGGCACTCTGCAGGACCTGCAGACGCAACAGCAGCAACTGACGCAACTCACCCAGGCCCGAACCGAGGTTCAGACCCAGACCGCCACTGCTCAGCAAACGCTGCAAGCCAACGAGCAAAGAGCCGCTGAGCTGGGCCGCAGTGTCACGGCACTGTCGCAGCGCCTGCCGGAGATCCAGAACCAGCTCCAGCAGGCGGAGCAACGGCTGGCTTCTGTGAAGGAGGAGATTGCCACAAGCGAGCAGACGCTCGCGACACGCAGGCAGGAAATGACCGATGTGAGCCGCCAGCTCGAAGATGCTCGCCGTCAGGAAGCAGCTGCTCGTGAGACGGTATCCCAAGCTACCCAGGAGCTGTCGTCAAGGAGATCAGAGCTCACGGAGGTCGAGCAACGCCTCCAGCAGGCGCGTGAGGCACAAGCATCCACTCAGGCAGAGCTGACCACCCTCCGCTCGGAGCGGGACCGCCTGACATGGGAACAGACTGAAATTCAGAACCAGGTAACTCAGCAGCGGGCTGATCTTCAGGCCCAATTGGCGAGAGCAACGGATGACTTGGCCGCGCGCAACCGGGAGGTTGCAGAACTGGAGGGGCGGCTTCAGGCCACTCGTCAGGACCTCGCTGATGCTCAGAGCCAGCTGGCCGGGGTAAGGCAGCAGCTTGGCACGCCACTGGGTGCTCAGGAGCGATCTGGAGCACGGACTCCAGCCGATGCCGCTCCGATGTCGCCTGAAACACCCCAATGATCAGCGCGTCTGCCCTGCTCCTCATGTGTCAGGGCACGCCAGAAAACGGGTGAGTGCTCGCTGATGTCAGCCCAGATCAAAAAGAACCCGGCGCGGAGCCGGGTTCATGTCGATAGGACCGTCAGGAGCATCAAAGGGCTGCAGATTAACGCCTGATGCCATGGGTCCGTTCCTGCCGGATGCTCGATTACACGCCCCTGCGGCTGCGGGAGAAATACCAGATCGCGGCGGCGACAACGATCACCAGCAGGATGATCCACCAGTAGTCAGCGATCCCTCCACTTGTTGCCGCGGAGGGAGCGCCGGGCGCAGGGGAGGGGGCAGGGGTCTGCGCCCAGGCCGATGAAGCAGCCAGGAAGAGAAAGCCAAGCAATGCCGTGAGTTTGCTCATGAGATGTCTCCATGTGAGGGAGCCAGCACAGCAACGCCAACCTCCTGCCAAGCTGCCCATCTCGGGCAATTCAATCTGGGATCGCATGTTCCTCGGCAAGCCGATCTGCGGCGCCTAAGCTTTGATCATCATGACGAGAGACCGGAGGCGCCGCGATGATGAAGAGGCAGACAATCGCCATCGCAGATTTCTATGTGCCGGTGCGACGTCAAACACTTGAATCGCACAAGGTTGCAGCCCTTGCCGAGAGCATCATCCGGAAGGGGCGGCAGGCACCCGTTCTCGTGCGGCCCGATGGCAAGCCGTTTGTTCTGGTCGAAGGCTTGCATCGGCTGGAAGCCTGCAAGGCTCTCGGCGAAGCGCCGATCGCGGCCTACTTCGTTCAGGTGCGTCAGCGTTGATCCGCAGGAAACCTTCCGAAGCAATTCGCGCGGCTCGTCGCATGATAGCCTACCGTTCGCTCAGGCATCTTCTCTGTGTCTGTGGCCCGGAAATCGCGACAGGACCAGAATCCCTGGTCCGCCCCAGTTGAGATATAGCGGATGATCGGCTGAACATAACGGTGAGCTGAACTTGATCCTTAGATGCGGGCCAGCAACTCTGCCCTCTTGGCGGCAAACTCCTCATCCGTCAGCACACCGTTCCTGTGTAACTCAGCAAGGCGCGCGAGCGTGGCAAAGATGGGATCTGTCGCAACTCTTTCTTACCTCTTGAACGGCTCTGGCCTGCCCTGGCGGGAGAGGATGAAGCAAGATGTTCAAGGGCAGGCAATTCGATAGATCCGTAATCCTGCTGTGCGTCCGGTGGTATTTGGCTTACAATTTGAGCCTGCTGAACCTTGAGGAGATGATGGCCGAGCGCAGCATCTCCGTTGATCACGCGACCATTCACAGATGCGTCACCCGCTACTCACCCCAATTACTGGAGCGGTTCAATCGCCGCAAGCGAGCGGTCACTGGCAAGTGGCATATCGACGAAACCTACATCAAGGTCCGCGGCCGATGGATGTATCTCTACCGGGCAGTCCACAGCAACGGCGACACAGTGGAGTTCTGGTTCAGTGAGCGGCGCAATCTGACTGCGGCCAAACGGTTCCTGCGCAAGGCACTCAAGCGACATGGCCGGCCCGAGCGGATTGTGATCGACGGCAGCCAGACCAATCGGGAAGCCATCCTGTCGTGTGATGCCGAGAGCCGGCTGCAGGACAGATCGGGATGCACGCTGAAACCGATCAGGATCCGGCAGAGCCAATACCTCAACAACCGCATCGAGCAGGATCACCGCGCCGTCAAACGGCGCGTGCGTCCGATGCTTGGCTTCAAGTCGGCTGACAGCGCCCGCGTGATCCTGGGCGGCATCGAGTTGATCCATATGATGCGTAAAGGACAGGCGGAATATGCCTGCAAGCAGCAGCTATCGCTCGCCGAGCAGTTCCATCTGCTTGCCGCATAAGCGGTTTTCGATCCACCTGCTGCTTTCTCATCCCTATTCCCGAGTTGCGACAGAACCGTTGTAGGTGGTCCAGTCGGCGCGGCGGTCGGTGGTGTGGCCGGTGCAGCGGTGGGAGGCATTCTGACCACTGAGGAGGCGCGGCGGGTGCGCACTTATGTGGCGGCGCAACGGAGCCCCTCGATCCGGGTCGCCGAACCAGTGACAGTTGGGCAACCCGCGCCAGCGCGTGCACGGCTTTCACCGCTCCCGGCCAGTGTCGGCCTTCGCAATCCCTATCGCTATTCGATTGTGAACGACCGAACGGTGCTGGTTGACCCGCGCACTGGTCGGATCGTCGAGATCATCGAATAAGCGCTGCGCTCGACTTCCAGCGGAGAGCAAATCTCGGTGCGCCTCCGAGACAGCCGCAATATAGCGAAAGGGGCCTCGCGGCCCCTCCTTGGAAGGATTGATCGTCTCAGCGGGCGTATTTGAACTCGGGAGCCGCCTTTAGCTGATCCTTGGTCATGTTGGTTGTCAGTAGCGCATGATCCGGAGCCGAGCGGTTTGCAGCACCGGCCCTCTGATCGGTCGCCACTGTTCCCGTGGTGGTCGGCGCGTTCGGATCGACTGTCCCCGGAGCCGCTGGCGCTGTTGTTGTTGTGGCCGGTGCTCGTGGCGCTGCTGGGGCATTCGGATCGGTCGTGGTGGCTGTGGTCGCCACTGCACGCGGCTCGTTGACGAACTTGATCTGATCGAACGGGATCGCTACGTCCCGTTCGCCGATGCCCAGGAACCCGCCGACGCCCACCACCACGGCCTGGATTGTGCCGCTGCTGTCCACGATCACTTCGCTGATGTCGCCGATCTTCTCATTGTTCTGATTGTAGACATTCAACCCTTCGAGCTTGGAGGCGCGCCACTGCCCCGGCTGCTCCTGGGTCATCCAGTTACCGGTGTTCATGCGGACTGGTTCCTTCGCGCCGAAGCTCGGGTCACCCGCCGAAGGGGCTGCCGTTGAACCGGTAGGAGGAGCTGTGGTCGAGCCTGCGGGCTGGTTGGTCTGGGACAGCGCCGGGGCTGAGATTAGGATCGTACCGAGAAGAGCCAATGCGAGATGCTTATGGAGCATATCGTTCTCCATTGTCTTATCCGCGCCAAGTGGCGCATGCCATAATGACGGGAAGCCACGCCCCTTCGTTCGGCTCACCTTTCTTTCGTCAGCGGCACGAACTGACCCAGATGGGGCGACATTGCCTTACGCAACATGATTTCTCCTGAGTCACCTTACCTCGTCCACGGACGGGGTTTTTGTTGGAGACTTCGGGTGGGTTGGCAAGCAATCATGTGAGCCTTGCGCCCGCGAAGGTGTTGGAAGGACTGAAGAATCTCACCAAGTCGGCGCTACGCCAACCGACACGTTTAGCCAAACACGATCCCTTTCAGGTTTCGCAGAGCCTTATCGCATCGCTCAATGTGCTCGCTGGCTCGCCGCTGCACCTCAACAGTGTTGCGGCAGGGTTCATCGACCTCTTGCTTGCAGAATGGACAGATCATTGGTGCGACCTCTTGGTTAGGCTGTCAGGCCAACAAAGTTGCACGACCGGAGTTCCGCGTATCGTCGGAGAAACGGCTCGGCACCGGTGATCGATCCGATCTTACTGCTGTCGCCCTCAGTGGCTGTAGGCCAACCTAACCCGCTTATGGAAGCAGGGTTCCTATTCTCGGGCTCTATGCTCATCGATAGCTGCGGCAAGGTCAGATCGATATCGTTGGCGCAGGACCGTCACCACAGTCTTGGCAGACCTTTGCCCGATCCTGCTGGTAAAGAAGCGAAGGAGCTCGTTCTCCTGAGGCTGACAACTGCGTAAAGCGTCCTTCGCAAGCGAGTCTGACGGAACATGGGATTGGAGCCGACGCCTGACATAGGATGCGGCACAAGCCTGCCAGCGATCATTGAGAGGTCTTGCCGCGCTGTATACGGCCAGTGCATCGAATTCATCTGCCTGGGCAGGAAATCCGGCAACGAGGATCACAGCCAAAAGCCCTACAGCAAGCCCAGCCAGCCAGGGAGCATCTGCAGGTTTGGATTTCAGGAAGCGGTTCCGGCGTAGGGGCTCCTTGGATAGTCTCGCTCCCACAGCCATGATCACACCCTTTCAGATGGAATCGTCTGCGAGGTGGATTAAGGAAGCGTTGCTTTAAGCTTGATCAATCGGGAGCGTTTGCCCGCAGACTGATCGCCTTCTTTCTGCCGCATCCGCCTGTAGCCTGAAAGGACAAGCTTAGAGGCCGATGCACCCCCATGAAGAAACTCGCCCTTGTTGTGGACGAACGAGAGTTGAGTACCATCCGTGCAGCCCTTCTCCTCCTCCAAGAGCACGTTGATGCCCTTCCTGAAGACCTCGCCGAGATGGTAGCGGCGCACGGAGCGCCGATGGTGGTGCCCGAGATCGAGCGGCTCAGCCTTCGTCTTCGCGAGACAGCAAGACCGATACGGGACTACGCTGAGCGGAAGTTGCCACAAGCGACGAGGGTTGTTGAGGTGGAGCGGCTTCCCGCAATTCCAGTTACCCAGCGTCGACTATGAGCGGTGCCACATGCCGAGGGGGTCAACCGTGACTGTACAAAAGACCCCAACGATCCAGGACATGTTCCTCAAACACCTTCGCGACAGTGAAATTGAGGTTATGATGTTCCTTGTGAACGGGATCAAGCTCGTGGGCCGGATCAAACGGTTTGACAGTTATACGGTGCAGCTTGCCCGAGGTAGCGGGACACAGGTCGTGTACAAGCATGCGATCTCGACGATAATCCCAGCAGAGCCCTTTGAACTGTTAGACCCAGCCTCATTTGAGTGAGGAACTCCGTTCTCAAACCCTTGCTGAATTTGCGGCTCAGGTTCCCGCTGAAGAACGTTGGCCACGCAGAGAGTGCTTTCTGCCTTCCGACCAAATACGTTTTAATAACTCCACCATGTCGATCCGACAGGAGCCTCCATGAAGAAGGCGCGTAAGCTCTACGAAAGCCCGAGCGGTGACCGCTGGTTCCTGATTGCAGACCCTTCAGGGACTGTGTTTGTCCATCATGAAGCCAATCTGGCGTCGGGAGGACATGTGGAACATGAGGATGTCGTGGCCTTCTTGAGTCGCGGCTCGGGTCCGGAACAGCAGGAATTGCTGCGTCTGATTGGAACCCTCACTGAGGAACACCCCGCAGTGACAGGGAAGTGATGGCTTCGGCCAAGGTCATCGAACGGCAGAAGCATTTCACCAAGAAGCGCTGTCACCCCAACCGCCACGGTTAGCTGAACGACCGGAGATTAAGTGCCGGGAGAGTCAGTTATCGCTGGTTCCACGGCCATGCAGGATTGGATTTCTCATGGACCAGTCGGAGTGCCTCTGTGGACAGGCTGAGCAGAGGTTTGGACGCAGTCGGCTGGGCCAACCTCGGACCGCGCCGCTCCTCCCGTTTGAACACGCGCAATGCCTCTGCCGAGAGTTTCGGCAACCCCTCACTGACTATTCGCTGACACAACTCCTGCAAGGTCTTGTCAGGGTCGTCGGGCATGGCTAATCCCGCAGCCGGAAGAGCACGGAGTCGATATCAGCGCAGAACGACAAGGAAGGTTCCGTGCTGCTCTAAAGTTGCCGCGCGAGCGCCAGATGCAGCGCAGCGGTGCACGGCTTCAGCATCTTATCCTCTCGTAACATTGGATCATGCTCCGAATTTGAGTGGAGGGCGAAAGACAAAATGCTGCTCCATTGATGCTCTACTTGGAAGGACACTGTCCCGGATTGATGACCATCAACGGAGGCTGGTTCGATGCTAAAGCCCTTCTCGCGATACCTGGAGGCTGTCGAAGAGCACCTTCCCCCTGAGCATCACCCACTTCTGCGAAATAGCCTCTATTTGGCGATCTTGGATTGGTACACGGATGGTATCAACCCGATAGATGCGGCTGCTCGGATCAGACAGGCGGTGACGGGGTAGGTTCTGCAACCGAGCACTGCGGCCACCGTTCTCCTAGAGGATGAGATATCCCGAGGAGGAGGCCATGGCGGGAAACAAGCAACCAAACCAGGATACAGGGTTAGAGAACCTGAGCGTCAACAGCAGCCGCCGTAATGGTGTGCAGGAAGACGGAACCGGCAACGCGGATCATCAGGACGGAAAGCACGATCCGAGCGAGAATGCCAAAGTGCCGGATCAGCAGATACCTGTGGAGCAGTCGCCTGAGATCGAAGATACAGAGGGTCACCCGACCTGAGATCGGCTGCAAGTCCCTGGCCTCATAGCGTCTGCTGGAAGAACTTTCCGACCATGCGCGTGTGAAGGAGGAATGCTGTTTCGACGGGTTCATAGACGACAAGTACTTCTGAGACCTCGGCGTCATGGACAAACCCGCCCTCGTGCTCGACGAGCGGACTTTGGCAGAACAGCAGATTCTGCCGCCGATCAGGAGTGGTCTCCACGTCTACAATCTGGAGCGCCTCTGGGGATACGATGACGCCTGTCTCCTCCAGCACCTCCTGCGCACCGGCCTCCTGCCAAGTCTGTCCCAGCATCTGGTAGCCACCGGGAAGAGCAAGCTTACCATAACCTTCGCCCGCAAGCGCACGGCGAACCATCAGCAAGCCGCCTCGGAGAGGCACCAGTACCACCACGACGGTGGGCGTGTTGTCATAGTGGACCATCTCTACGCCGTTTCGGCTTATGATCTTTCACTCTGGGCAACCGCAGGGCTTGCCCAAAGCGGGCGCGGGGCGGGAGCGGAGGCGGTGAGGAATCAGGATTGGCAGTGTCAGGACCGCCCCTTGGACTTCTTCCGCACCCCTGCTGACGCTTTTTTGGACGAGCCTTTGGTGGCGAGCCGCCCTTTTGGCTTCGTCATCTCATTCAGCATCGCCTTCTGCTGACGCTGCATCTCTACCGTCCAGAAGCCTCGGGCGGCCCCGGCCCAGGTGTTCGCGGCACTGAGCCAGAGGCTGAGCCAAGGGTTCTTCGTCATCTCGAACTCCGCCTCTTCAGATGCTCCTGGCGCTCTGACCATCGCTGGGATTGATCCCATCACTGAGGTCATCCCTAAGAGCCCTCTCGCAGCGCTCCACGTGGCTCATGGCTCGATGTCGCATCTCCTGCGTGTCACGGCAGGGGTCCTTCACGTCCTGTTGGCAGAACTGACAGATCATTGGCTCGTCCTTTCCGGTCCCGTCGCGTATCAGGCCAACCAGGGTCTGGAAGCGGGGTTCCCCATTACAGTCACACTTTGCCGCTTCGGATCACTATTAGCTTGGCTGACATGAAGGGATAGCTGCGCGCTGGGGTCTATTGAGACCCCGCATTCGCTGGTATCGATGTCCTCGAAGGCGAATGTAGTATTAGGCTGATTGACCGGATCGAGCTATGGGCGAGAGTAAGGCAAAAAGGCGCGCACACGCGAGCATCCTCGGACGGGACCCTCGATGCATCTACTGCGGCGAGCGGGCAGATACGATTGAGCATATGCCGCCCCGGATGATGTTCCGAGGCAAACAGCGGCCAAAGGGCTTGGAGTTTCCGAGTTGCCGTTCGTGCAACAATGGGACGAGCCATTCTGATATTGTAGCATCTTTGATTGGTCGCCTTTCTCCAGACCCGACCACCCAGATGGAAGCGGGCGAGTTCAGGAAACTCCTGCTGTCTGTTCACCAGAACGTGCCGGGGCTGCTTGAGGAGATGCGGACGCGAAGGGCAGGGGAGAAGCTGGAAGTGAAGCGCCTGGGTGTTCACCCGGACAGCGGCATCATGAGGGCTGATGGCCCAATCTTGACGAAGCACATGAAGGTGTTTGGTGCAAAAATGGGACTCGCGCTCCATGCTGAGGCGTTCAAGGCGCGGGTTCCCCATGATGGAGGCGTTATGCCGATCTGGTACTCAAATGCTCAAGCGATCCGAGGAGAACTACCACAAGACCTCCTCGGCCTCCTTCCGCCGCTTGATACATTACGCATGGGCAAAATGGAGGTCAGTGATCAGTTTCAGTTTTCGTGGGCAATCACGGAGGAGAGAGGTAACGGATTATTCTTTGCGTCCTTTCGTGAGGCTTTTGCTGTCGCAGCTATCACGGCTCTGAAACGGTCGTACTTCGACCGACCTGACTTCCCGTCATTCCCTGTGTTCGCTCCTGGTGATCTCAAGTCGAGTTCTTCCGGAGAGATCATATAAGCTCAAGAGTTACTATGTTCGCTTGTATGAGAAAAATGACAACAAAAGGCTCAGGGTTCCATGTGGTTCGATAGAGTCTCCGTGAGGCTAATGGTGCAGGGTAAGGTGTGGCTGTGGGTGATTTTTAGGTCACAAAGGTCCAGTTCACTGGCCCTAGAGGGTCTGTCAGCGAACCCAGTATGAGAGATGATTTCAGCCAGACCTGAAGGAAAACAAGGCAGTTGCCTGTCGGGGGGATTGGCTGAATCGGACCCACCCCAAGGATGCACAGGGTAGTCCTCCCTCTGCGTTCGTTCGATCCAGAACGCGACGGTCACCGTCGCCACCCGCCCTTTGTGGTCGTTGCTGGCTCCCAAACCCTCACTGTCTAGACTTGGATGGCTCTCGCCCCGTCCGAGGGCTGGAAGAGGACGTGCTTGGATGGGAACGTTCGTCCTGGAGGAAATAGGTATTGATGAGCGCTGTCACTCGTCGGCCCAGCGCCTGATCCTCATCGAGGTTTCCTGTCTCAAGGATCTCGAGCCTTGTTTCGAAATCCGGATCGCAAATGAGAACGGCCGGATCCTGCGCGTCGCCGTCTCCCGGGCTGTCCAGGAACCAACCCCGGTCTGGGTCCGGGTCTTCCGGATGAAGGCCTGCATTCAGACTCCCGACAAGGTACCGGGCGAGGCGATCGTTGATCCGCGTCCCATCATCTTCACCAAACATGAGACGGGGCTCGCCTCTGGGGTCTTTGACGACGTGCTGCCGGTCACGGCCGGGGCGGGCGAGGAACAAGGTCCATTGGGACGACGGGCTCACGGGCTTCTCCTCTCGGCGTCGGGCGGCCGGAGAGATCCAGGATCAAATCGCGGCCGTGCAGGCAAGGGCATGGCGCATCAGCGTGCTCCAGCGCCTCTGGACCTGCTAAGGTTCGGTTAACTCAATGGAAGCAAAAACGAGTTCTGGGCCTCTGTGAGCAACGGCCAGTGACCATTCTCCCGATTGTCCCCGTTCTCCACGGGATTCACAGGGATTGGTCTATCGGCACTACCCTGATGCTTCGAAAGAGCAGGCTCGCCCCACAGCGATGTCCGCTCTTTCTCCGCACGTGCCACTCCGGCAGCCTCTGGTCGATCACTGTCAGGTCGGCCAGCGCTAAACCGGACCGATCTTCGTCGATAGGGGCGATCTGACCTCGATGCCGATCGGGCGTGTTCCATCGGAGATGACCCGCATAGTGTGTCCCAGCGGCAAGGTCACATCTTTGGCTGTCGCGGTTGGCGAAGAAGGGGCGGTATAGAGAACGAAGGCCTCGCGCTTGCCTTCCAGCTCCTGCTGCCAGAAGACGTAGAACTCCCGACCGACGAGGACCTTCTTGCTGGCCAGCAACGGCCTCATTCGAGCGCTGAGCGGCGCATCGTCAACCTGAAAGCCCATTGCTTTAAGCTGGATGAGCAGAAAGGCGGCATTGCGCATAGCAACGGCGCCATGCGACCGCGTGGGCATCGATCGGGTGGAGTTGGCCCAGACCTGCACCTCCTCAAAGTCGAAGATCTGCGCCAACGCGTCGACGGCAAAGCCGGCCAGCCGCGGATCCATAGCGGCAATCAGCTCCTGCAAGGCGGTTGAATAGATCCAGCCCCGTGCCAAGCTTTCCTCAATGAGTTCAATGAAGCTGTCGGTGAGGGTAAACTCGTGCGATGGCAGCGGCTCTTGAACTTGTGCGATCAGCCGCTCAAGTGGGTCCAGCTCCCTGGTGAGAGTTGTAGGTATATCTTCAGTTTTTCTAAGCATATTTCCCAGCCACTTGTTAGATGTGTCTTGCTCCTCACCAGCCTTGGAACGGCTTTATTGTTAAGATTGGAGCGGACATCCTGTATTGTTACTGCTGAAACATGAAAGCTGTCTGAACCTCTGCTGATCAGCCGCATCCGCTGCGTTTCGGAACCAGCCCGCATAAACCGTCCGTCAACACATTTGCGAAAAGCTAAGTAGAGCCCCACCCTCAAGGGATGCTGGCCATGTTCAGTGTGCGTCTTGTTGCCTACGCGACAATGTTCCTCGCGCTTGTTCCAAGTTCAGGATTGGCTGCGCCTGACTTTGATGTTCTCGAAATCGACGTGGATTGGCAGCTTGCGTCCCTCCCTCCGCCTCCTGATCTTGAGCCGATCTCAACATCTGCCGTTCTGGACATTGCTTCTCCTCCCCGTGCCCTCAAAGAGCGCTCCACGTACTTGCCTGCCATCGCCGAGGAGGCCACAGCCAACGGGGTGCCGCCGGCTCTTGTCGATGCGGTGGTGCGGATCGAGAGCCGGTACGATCCATCTGCCGTTGGCAGCATTGGGGAGATCGGGCTCATGCAGGTGCGACCCAAGACTGCCGCATTGCTGGGATTTCAGGGAACCGCCGCGGAGTTGGCTGAGCCGAGGACCAACCTCCGCTATGGCGTGGGGTATCTGGCCAAAGCCTGGCGACTGGCTGATGGTGATCTGTGCCGCGCGCTGATGAAGTACCGCGCCGGACACGGCTCAGACGCGATGAGCGCGCTGAGCATCGAGTATTGCCGAAGGGCTCGCCAGCACCTTGCCGCTGTTGGAACCGAGATTGGAAGTCCGGCTTGGGAGCTTGCACAGGCGGGGATCCGCCCGCGCAGCAAACAGGTTGAGCGCACGCGCTTGGCGGAGCGTCTCGTCACAGCAGGCACGGCCCCTCGTTTCAATCCCGCAAACGGACTCCGCCTCAGTAGGCGACACGAGGCTGCAAGGGTCAATAGAGCTTGGACTAACAAAAATCGAGTTGGCGAACTTGTGCGTCAGAAAACGCGTCTCGCTCGGATTGTGCACCGGACATCATCTCGAATGATCCATCGACGACTGGCAGCGCCGAAGAGCTGGGTTGCTTCGCGCTAGCGCGACGCTCCATATGGTTCTATTGCAGCTTTGAAGCTTCCCACCACCCAGGCTATGACGGGATTGAGTGAGAGGCGCTCATAGTGACGGCAGGTAACAAGAATCCGTTCAAGAGTCGGCAGTTCACGGCGGAGATCATCCTATGGGCAGTGCGCTGGTATCTGCAGTTCCCCATCAGCTATCGTGATCTCGAGCGGATGTTTGCGGATCGCGGCATTCAGGTGGATCATACGACCCTGTTTCGGTGGATCCAGGCTTACGCTCCCGAATTGGACAAGCGCGTCCGTCCGCACCTCCGCATGACCAGCGGCTCATGGCGGGTGGACGAAACCTACATTCGAGTGAAAGGTGAATGTGTTTATCTCTATCGCGCCGTTGACGCGACCGGGCAGACCATTGACTTTCTGCTCTCGCCCAAGCGGGATGCGGCTGCCGCCCGGCGCTTCTTCCGGAAGGCATTAGGGCAGCCCCACACGGTCAATCCACGGACCATCACGGTCGACAAGAACGCCGCCTATCCAACTGCAACGAAGGCTATGAAACGTGCCGGCGAGCTCTGGCGGTTCGCCAAACTCCGGCAGGTGAAATTTCTCAACAACATCGTCGAGCAGGATCACCGGCGCATCAAACGGCTGGTCCGTCCTGGGCTGGGCTTCAAGTGCTTCACGACGGCCTCACGGACGATTGCGGGCTACGAGGTCATGGCGATGATCCGCAAGGGACAGGTTGTGGGCGCACCAGCGAGCGACATGAAGGCTCAGAGTGACTTCATTGCGGCTGTCTTCGGAACGGCCGCCTAACCTGAGCCCTCGTCCGGCGTCCGATTGGCATACGTTAGAGTTTGCAACGGAACCGGCGCAAGAGCCGCCCCATCTTCCTGACAATGGCGGGTGACGAGGCCTTTCTTGTGCCGCGCCTGAGCGCTCCATAGAGTCCGTTTGCGAAACTTCGGCCTGGAGCGCTCAGTCAGGCCTATCTGTGAACTGAACGAGATCCCACAGTTTACCTTGGAAATCTGCAAACACATGACGCGCCATTCTCTCAGACACAGGCTTCAACGCATTCACTTCGTGCTCGTCATGGCTGGGCAGCTAACTCGCTTGCGGCAGTAAGACGGCCAGCAATGAAACGAAACTCTTGTGTTTTGCCGCCGAAGCCGTAGGCCGCGGCGGGCACCTCGTGGACCAGAGCGTAGCTCTCTGTGTGCACACCGCCCAGCGTGGAATCAAGCGCACCAAAGATCACCTCGAGATACGACGCAAGCTCTGGCTTCGTGTTGGTACCGTCGACGACTTTGATGTCGAGAAAGAATGTGTTCTTCTCCTGCTGCGCAAGTGACTGGCCGCCCGCGAACCAGTGATCAGGGTCGAGATAGTGAACGGCCACCGCTGTAATGGTAGGATCCTTACGGAGGTGAATTTGGGTGATCGACGTCACCTGTTCGGCGATCTGCGCCGACAGCATGGCGTCCGGCTTGCCTGTTACTGATACGTTGATGATGGGCATGACTTCTCTCCTTAAAGGCTGCGGTGTTCGCGGAGTTGCATTTCGAGAATTTCGAAAATCGAGCGGCTCTGACATACTATGGGCATTCATCTCATCCCTTGCCGCCGTGTCGCCCCTCGCGCTGCGCTGTTCAAACCCGGGCAGCCCCTGCAGCCTCAACGAGGCTCGAAGACTGTCAGACATAACCTAGTCGGATGGAACCCGTCGGGCATCGAAGGTTTGCTGAGTTCGCCATCGCCCTTTCTGCCATACTTCATTGCTCCATTTGAATGAATTGGAACCAATTTCCGAGAAAGACCATCGCATCTTCAACGCCATATCGTTCGTTGTCTCCAGGATCACCTGGTCACCGACTCTTCGGGCGATAAATGTATAGATGACACCATGTACTGGCCCGATCCAGGTTGACCGCCAGGCACCAATAGTGCTGTCGTAGAACCGGAGGCTCGTCCCGTATTCTCCGCGCCCGTCGCGTTCTTCGCGATTCGGAGCAATCCAGACGTCCTGAATGGCACGCCCCTCGAGAACTCTTGCGAAGTGCCATTCGCCAGGCACTTGGCGGTTCAGTCGCCCGTGGTCATCAAACCAACTGACCACCAGTTCCCAGCTCCCGATAAACGGCTCGAATATTCGACTTTCCTGCGGGATCATGGAATGCGAAACTTCGCTCAGCAAAGCTCTAGTGAAGATGTGGTCCATACAGATCATCCATCAACGACCCAAAACTGGGCACCGTTGCAGTAACTTGAAAAGGGCATAACGAACCCCGTCGAGCGGGTCATTCAGGCTGCAAGGCCGAAGAGCTGATTGACGAGACGGGCTTCGCCTGTCGCTCGACGTGTCCGCGGGATGCAATGACCACGGCGGATCATGCGCATGGTTTCAAAACCCTTCAACGTTGCGGCGGCGGTTTTCATCGTCTGGAAGCCGCGCGTCGGACGGATTACGCGTTTGAGTGCGCCGTGATCCGCCTCAAGAATATTGTTCAAATATTTCGAGGTCCGATGCTCGACATTCTGTGGCAGCAATCCTTCGTTCTGCAAGCGTCGAATTGCTTTTGGATACGACGCCAGTTTGTCGGTCGTGATGGATGAAGGAGGATAGTCGCTCGCCGCCCTCAGAGCTTTGCGCAGGAAGCGATACGCCGCTCCAGTATCACGCCGGCCGGACAGCAGGGAGGCGATCAGCCGACCATGTTTGTCAATCGCTCGGAACAAGTACCGCCAGCGTCCGCCCACTCGCACATAGGTCTCGTCCACTCTCCAGGAGCCTGAACGATGTCCCTGGTAGGGACGCATCCGCTTCTCGATCTCCGGGGCATAGCGTTGGACCCAACGAAAGATCGTGCTTGGACTGACGCTGACACCGCGCTCGGACATCATTTCTGCCAGATCACGGTAGCTGACCCCATACTTGCAGTACCAGCGCACGCACAGCAGGATGATCTCAACCGGGAAGCGACGGCGCTTGAACAGAGACACGGGAGCGGATCCTTGATGAACCGCTCCTCGCTATACGGCCGAGGTTAATGCAACGGAGCCCTCCGAGAACGCCCGGGCCTATCTACTTCGAGAGACCGCCTACCTAAGGAAGCTGAACCCGGCCGCGGCGCGGAACCTGTCCCGCCAGATGCGGAACGCCCAGCGCAACCTGGCGGCATTCGACGGGATGGGTTTTGAGAGCGAGGAGCTGCCGATCAGGGGGATGCGCCGGCTCGTCGTCGGAGACTACCTGATGGACTATGAGGTCGTTGGCAACGAGATCCACATCCTGTCCATTCGCCACGGGCGCCAACTGCCTCCGGATGTGCCTCTGGACGACGATTACGACTTCGAGGCGAACTGGATTCCGATCGCCGAATTCATGCCGCCCTTCGAGCAAGATGATCACGAGTTGGAGCGGGTCGGGAAAATCATTTGGGAAATCAGGGATGACATCAAGCTCGCGGGCCTCATTAACCGCCGCACTGGCGAGACCCCGATTCCGATCAAGCTGGACGATCTATAGGCAGCGCAGCGATCATGAGTGACATCCGAGCCATATGCTTTGACGCTTTCGGGACGCTGGTCGAGATCACCGACAAGCGCCAGCCGTTCCGTGCCCTGCTGCGGGGAGGGGTGAAAGGGATTACGGTCGAGGAGGTCCTCACAAAACCTCTGAGCCTCCGAGAAGTCGCTGCGGGTGTCAGTCATGAACTAGGGGAGGGCGACTTGGCGAAACTGGAAACGGACCTGCAGGCTGAATGTGCCTCTATCCGCCTCCGGCCCGGGATCGCCGAAATATGGCAAAACCTGAGGAAGCGGGGCCTCCGGATCGGTGTCTGTTCCAACTTGGCGCTGCCCTATGGCTCGCCACTTCTAGCAACCCTGCCAGACACTCCGGATGCCGCGATCCTCTCCTGTGAGGTCGGGCTGGCGAAACCGGATCCTGCTATATTCCGCCTGGTCTGCGATCGGCTGGAGCTTCAGCCGGCGGAGATCCTGTTCGTGGGCGACACGCCGTCAGCAGACGTCGATGGTCCACGAGCAATTGGCATGCCAGCGATACTGATTGCTGATTTCGAGGCCTATTTGGATAGGCAAGTCTATGCCGTCGGTGATCTGCCCGAGGATATCGTCGCGCTGATTGAGGCGGCAGTCGAGGCGGCAGAATCTGAGGACCATGAGGATGGCGCAGCCGTGGAAGCGGAACTGGCAAGAGCCTTCGCTGCCCCGGAGGCTTCCTACCGACCACTCACGGCGGATGAAGTTATCGGGCGCAACTCCCAGCAGGCGCCATCCGATAGCCCGGCCATGCCGGCTACCTTCATTAGAGGATCCGGACTTGGGCGATTGGTCAGCCTGGAGGAGGGCGAAGCTCTGCTTGCTAAGATAACGGTCGATGACGACTCAACCGATTGGGCCGCATCCGAGCTTCTGAGCGCAACCGACTTGGCGGAGAGACTTCAAGTCCCCCTGGCGACCTTGGATACTTGGCGCGACGCCAATAGAGCGATCGCCTTCCGCAATGACGATGGAGAGTACATCTACCCGGTCCGGCAGTTCGATGGATCAGAGCCGGTTGAGGGACTTGATCGGGTTGTCGCGTTCTTTACCTCACCAGACGAGGTGTGGGAGTGGCTCGTCACGCCCCATAAATACACCAATGACGAGGCTCCGATCGACCGGTTGCGCTCGAAGCACACCGATGAGGTTGTCAGAGCTGCCGAGGGTGAGAATGACTTTCATTAGTTTAGGGCGCGACGGCTCGCCGGAAGAAATCCTCGACCTCACCATCAGCCTCGCCAAGGATGGAGACGTGATCTCCGTCGACCTCGATTAATCGCGAATTGCTCGTGGCCTTGCCGATCAACTCCCTCGCAGAGGAGACCGGAATTACCGGATCCTGTTTGCCATGGATTGCGATGACCGGCGCTGTCACGCGAGCGACCCGCAAATCCGATCGCATGGGGTCTCGCATCAGAAATCCTGGAAGATACCGGAACTGCCGCTTTGCGAGACTAAGCAGGGATGCATAGGGCGCTTCGAGGTATGCCCCGATAACCGGATGGGCCGCCGCCATGGCGACAGCAACCCCTGTACCCAGCGAGTGGCCGTGGACCAGAATGGCGGACTCAGGAGCCGCCTTTTGAACGAAGGATATCGCAGCTTCACCATCCGCTAGGATCCCAGTTTCGCTCGGAGAACCGGTCGATCCGGGATACCCTCGATAGGCAATAGCCAGAACGCCCCAGCCATGAGCGGCCCAACGCCCGGTTGAGAACCGGTCTGCGGCCCAGCCCGGAGCACTGGCGTTGCCATGAAATGACACGACCACGGGGCGGCCAGCTTGCGGTGCTTTCCACAGTCCATAGAGACGTTCACCGTCTGCGGTCTCGACCGTGACCTCCTGAATTTCTGGGGAGAGCTGCTCCATACGCGCGACCGGCGGCAAGAGGTGCCGCGGGAAAACCAGATGGCGCTGGGTGACAAAAACAAGAAGAGCAATGGCCAGCCAGATCCCGATGACCACGGAGATGATAATTGCGAGCACTCGTTTCACGAACCTAGTTCGCCCTTCCTAGTCGTTTCGTCGTACGCTTCTTCAATAATGCGCAACCATTCATGCTCGGCTTCGGCCATCGAAAGAATTTTCGACCACTCCGGATCCTTCTCCCAGCCTTTGCCCCAGTGACTGTCGAGAAGCCGATCCAGGGCCTCGCAAGCACCCTTTTCACGCGCGCTCAGCTGGTAAAGATCTGCATTGGCGAGCTTCAGTTTGATCGCGAGTGGATAGACAAAGGCAGCGATAACCATGTGCTGCAAGTTTCTCCAATTTTGGCTGAAGACAGACCGAGGGCCGCGGTGCGCGCGTGAGCTCCTCGCCTCGTAAAGTTCTTTCATCCATTTGCGGTGTAGCGGCCATTCCTGCTGCACCTTCGCGAAATCCGGCTTGTTGTCGGGCTTTACCCTCTTGGCTTGAGCCAGGGTCCGGCTGGCATATGGAGCCCATAGATTGGCAAGGGCCTCCGCGACACCTTGGGCGTTGGCCTGAGCCGGCTCGAGGAGCCTCTCAAAGGCCATGGCCGAGAGCATGATGCAGCTTTCCCAATCGAGTTCTGGAACCTCGGCGTTCCCCAAAAGGAAAAATTCAAGGGAGGAAGCTATCGGATCCCAGATTGGGGATTTTGACCTGCTGGCTTTCGCAAGGGCTCTGGCGAGGCGGACATTGACGGCCTCGCACCTGGTACCCTCTACCTGGGATGGGCGCTGAAAAACGACATCCTTGAAACGGACGCCACCTACCCGAAGCCCACCTCCCCGCCGCGGATAGAACAAACCGATCTGGTCCGACCCGGCGGTGATCCGCTGCCCGATAATCTGGAACATCGTCGCGTTGAGATGGGGGCTTAAATGGCCTTCCATAAATCTCTGCTCTGCCAGACAGGACAGGGCCAGGATCTCGGCAGCGCGCCGTGCTGCTCCCCACATTCGGTCGGGCATATTCCAGGACTGCTGATGGCGGGGCCGCAGCAGGATTGTGCAACTCTCGATTTGATGGCCGCGCCGATCGACGTAGGGCCTAAGGGCCATTGCGACGGTAGGCGCCATTTCGGGCCCTATGACCGAAATCGGATCCTTCAAGTCAATCGGCGAGAACCGGATCCCACTAATTGTCACCGCATGTGGGAGCGTGACCCACGGCATGAAAATGATCTGGCCGGTTAGCGACACCGGATTTGTGCTCCTATACCTGCCGGAGGCTCCGAAATGGAGGAGCACTCGGCTGCGGTAACGCATTGGACCAGGTTGAATGGGTGCGACATGGCTCTCCGAGGAACTTTCCCTGGTTTGATACGCCGATCACCCAACCAATGAAAAGCCCTTCCCAACCTTCATTGGGAAGGGCTTAGCGATTAGAGATGAGCGTCAGATAACGAAGAAGTCAGCCGCGGTCATCTTGAGGTTCTTGGAGAGCGTGGCGATCTCAACCGCCTTGCCCTTACCAGAACCGTCCGCATCGTAGTACAGGACGCCTTTCTTGTTATCGTAGACGATATAGTCGTTCTTATCCTTGGCCTTCGAGCCGATGGTGAAAAAGTCCTGATTTAGCTTTGCCGGGCTCTTTTCCGATCCCTTTTTTCCAAGCTTCGTGAAGACCGCGTTATCGAGATAGATCGAGTCATCCTTGACGTTGAAGTCGGTGATCTTGTCGGCGTTGGCCTTGGATGCCTTCGTGTCGAAGATAAAGGCGTCCTTGCCTTTGCCACCCGTCAGCACGTCCTTGCCGAGGCCGCCGTAGAGCTTGTCACTGCCCGATCCGCCCTTGATGAGATCGTCACCCATGCCGCCGACGGCCGTTTCCTTGGCCACGTCCTGAACGGAGATGGTGAATTTCTGGGTCGTGGACGCACCGAACTGATCGGAAACCTTGACAATCACAGTATGGCTGCGGGCCTGCTCATAGTCGATCTTTGCAGGATCGGCGACGACGAGCTGCGAGCCATTGAGCTTGAAGCGGCCGCCGGCACTATCGATCAGCTCGTATGTG
Source organism: Microvirga terrae (assembly GCF_013307435.2). Lineage (NCBI taxonomy): Bacteria > Pseudomonadati > Pseudomonadota > Alphaproteobacteria > Hyphomicrobiales > Methylobacteriaceae > Microvirga > Microvirga terrae. The sequence goes on along the minus strand of NZ_CP102846.1, from coordinate 129,479 downwards.
AGCACGGCGCCACTGTCGACGTCGGTTGCACTCAGCTGACCAACGAAGGCTTCGGCGGCCGGGTTCTCGATCACGGATCCGTTGCTCAGGGTCAGGTTCGTCGGAGCATCATTGACCGGTGTGAAGTCGATATTGAGATAGATCGTCTTCGGAGAGCTATTGACGATCGCCGTCAGCGAAAGGCCCAGAGCGCCATTATCGTCCTTAGGCGGCGTGCCTGAGAGCGTCCTAGTGGCCGGGTCATATGTGATCCAAGAGGGCAGGGGCTGGAAGCCGTCGGTCTTGAAACTGACGTTGACGGCCCCTGGACCGAATACGCTCTCAGGGATGGTATAGGACCAGAAGGTATCCTCCGGGATGAATATGTCCGTAGGAGGAGTCTCAATGGGGCTCCTGAAGTCGTCGACGGTATAGGTCCTCACGCCGTCGAAAATGGTCTCGATACCGGTGACTGTGAACTTTGCCCCGGAAATTTTGTGAGTGAAAACGAGGTTGTTGTCACCGTTGAACGTGTAGTCGAAGTCAGAAAGGGATCCGAGCAGGTTCGCGGTATCGTGTCCCTCGCCGCCGATCAGAAGCTTGTTACCGGTCAGGTAGGTGTTCATCTCCATCTCGCCGATGAAGAACATGTCATCTCCGGCGCCACCGTCGAGCGTGTCATTGCCACGGCCGCCATAGAGGATATCATTGCCGCCGCCGGCAGAGATGGAGTCATCTCCATCATTTCCAAAAAGGAAGTTGTCGAAGTCGTTCGCTGTGATGGTGTCATCGCCGAGGCTGCCAACGACATCCTCAATGCCCGAGATCAGGAGAGGCTTACCGTCCGTGTTTGTCCCGGTTCCAGCAACGAGATTGAGGTTAAGCCCCGCCGTGTAGGTCGGGTAACCTGCGAAATCCTCCGCGAAATTCAGTGTATCCCGGCCTTCGCCGCCGTCGATGGTGGCAGCGCCAGGTCCTGCATAGATGAAATCGGTCCCATCCCCTGCGCTCACTGTGTCATTGCCGGTACCGACATAAATGACGTCGTAGCCGTCACTCCCCTGGACACTGTCATCGCCAGAGAAAATGTAGCGCATGATGTTAATTGGAAACTCGAAGTCTGACGGATCAGCCGTAAGCACCGCTCCCAGGCCATTCGCTCCGATGTTCAAATCCGTGATCGAGGCGACCTCGATATGGACGGCATTGAAAATCCGGATCGTCGTGACCGTCCCCGATACCAGCGGATTGTACTGAGGCTCATCCACAACCAGGCCGACGCCCTCGATCATAGCTGATCCGCCATTGGCGAATTGAACCGTCAATGACGTAAAATTGAAGGCGGTGATATTCGCGGTGCCGAACTCCCTAAAAAGGTTGTGAAGGCCCATATCGTCGATAGTCGGCACAGAGTAGTTTGCCATTTTGGTCTCGTTTTTTGATTATTGGTACATCCAGACCCGCTCAGTTGAGCTTCTATCAGGATGGTCTTGGTTTCGGCAGGAAGCCGCGGGTGAACCTAACATGCTCAGGCAACGGGAGTTAAGACAAAAAGCCTTTCGCTTTTCCGAAGTTGATTGAGCAGACTCGTAGCCTCCGGCCGGAATTCTCCCGCCGAATATGACTCTCGGACGCCAGGATTATTCAGCGGCGATCGCTGAGAAATGTTCTGGTCCTGAAGGGTGCGACATGGCTCTGCGTGCGAGGACTTCGGCTTGGGCGAATAGCGTCATCTCGATTTCATCGAGCGGTTCAAGCTCAACCCGGCGAGCAACCTCTCTCAGGACCTGCAAATAGATAGAGTAGACGCGCGACGGGTAAGCCCGGTGCGCATCGCCATTGTCGCGAACCTTCATGAAATCATGGAAGGCTTTAGCGGTCGTATTTTTGCTGGTCAGGTTGGGAAAGAAAATCGGCCGTTCGTGGTCCTGGGCAATCTGGAGGGCGTTGAGGGCCATAGCGACCCGAGCATCGAAAATGGCGTACCGATCCGGGTTCCTGAGGACGAGGATTTACGACCAAGTGGCTACGCCGCCGGCGCCACGTCCTGCCAGTTCGTCTTCGGACTGCCCGATGTAGGTCCGGATTGTTTCTTCCTTATTGCTCGGCACACCGCTCCACTTGGCCACGTACCAATTAGGAAGGTCAAAATGGCGTTCGGGCTGCGCATGCCACACCGCGGAGAGTGACCGCTTCAGGCGGAAATTCGCCTTGGCCAGGCTGTCATAAGCAGCTCCCAAGTTGACATGTCACTCCTCGCGTGAAGTCGATCTCACCCGACTGGGTCGCTTCAGGTGGAGTTCCTCTCCACTCTATTGGGAGGATGACCCTTCAGTCCCCGTCGAAGTCCAATAAGGTTCCTGTGGCCATAGGTCTGACGAGCACCGCTCGATCACTCCGCCAAAAGTCGGCTCTCTTGAGTCTAGCGCAAATAGTGATTGTTGGATTTCTACTGGCACTCAGTCTTCAAGACACAAGATCGAGTCTTGGAGCGAGGAAAGTCGAGATGTGCCTCGAGGGAAGGACCCCATAACTCAGGAGGTAGAATCAAGTGCGTAAAGCCAGATCGCATGGAACCAGCGTTTTACTTGCGAATTGATTCGGCTTTTTGCGCTAATTGATTCTGCCTGAAGGAGTTTTCCAACGAAGAATCCAATTATTGTGAATGGATTCTTGCGCTCCGACTCCACAGCCGCCCCAGAATCGGGCAATCCTCGTATCGCTACGAGTATCATGGATGTACGCAATGGCTGATGCAGCGAGTCGCAAGCGAGCTCAACGTCTCCGTCAGACACGGCGGGAGAGGGGAGACCGGGAAACCAATGTTTGGCTTCCTCGGGAAATCGGTACTGCCATCGACGAGGCCGTCGAGAGCGGCCTCTTCCCCTCGCGCCAAGTCGCTATCACCCATGCGCTCGAAGCAGCCTTCGTTCGTAAGGAGCTGAAGACCGTGACGTAAACTAGGCAAAGCAAAAGGCCCACGAAGCTGGAAACTTCGAGGGCCTTTGGAGACCACCGCGAGGGTGGGCATAAGTAAAGATGTGACAATCTCCTTATGCCACCCCAACAAACTGACTGTCAAGAGCATCGGTTTCGGTGAACGCTTCCGCTTTGCCCTCACCATGGAGGGTACGATGCAGCTTGCATCGTCAGGAGGCCGGCGGCTGAGACATGCCGCTCTGGCCGCAAGGAAGCTTGCGCTCGAAGCCGAGCGCACGGTAACGCGAAAAGAACTCTCAGCCGCCGCCCGGGATGCGGGCAAGGCGCTCGACCTCAGGCCAGCCCAGCGGGCGGTCCTGTCCGAGCTCGTCGCCTGCTGGGGCGAACAGGAATGGGACCGGCTGCTGGTCTGGCCATCGAATGACTATCTCATGAGCCGCACCGGCCTGACCGAGCGGGCGATCCGGCGCATCCTGCGCCAGCTGATCGACCTGCAGCTGCTGACCCCCAAGGACTCGCCCAACGGCAAGCGCTATGCCGTCAAGGACCTGGCCGGGCAGGTGGTCGATGCCTTTGGGTTCGATCTCACCCCGGTCTACGCCAGAAGAGGCGACTGGGCGGCGATGCTCATCGAGCAGAAGCAGCTCAGAGTGGTGCAGAAGCGGGCGTTCGATGAGGTCACGATCTGCCGGCGGGCAGCGGAAGAAGCCTTGGCGGCCTTGGCCGAGCACTTCCCCGAGCTCGACCGCAGCGCGTTCGAAGGGGAGCTGAAGGCCCTGCAGGCCCGCACGCCAGCCCGATCGAAGGTGACGTTGCCGGCCGATCTAATGGAGGCCTGGCAGCTGTTGAGAACCCAGGTTGAGGATGCCTTCTATGAAGCGGGCAATGCCGGACTCGGAGTCCGTCACTCTAATAACAACAACGGATCTCCTAGCAAAGCTTGTAACAAAGGCTTTCCGAAGAAAGCTGAAGCGGTTCGTTCAACCGAACAACCGTCAGAGCACCTATCACCGGAATTGATCCTTGAGGCCTGCCCGACCTTAAGCGACTACGGCCAGCCGGTGCGGGATCTGGCCGACATCGTCTCGGCTGGCCGCTACCTGCGGGCTTCCCTCGGGGCACATGAGAGCGCCTGGGCCGAGGCCGTGGAGGAGATCGGCACCGTCAGGTCGGCGATCTCCGTGATCTACACCCTGCAGCTCTACGAGGACGATGTGGCCAAAAACGGCGGCGAGAGCCGGATCAAGAACCCGGGCGGCTACTTCCGCGCGCTCGCCCGCATGGTGAAAACCGGCAAGATCGACCTCGCCGTCGAGATCCTCGCCATGAGGAGGCGACGAATGGCATAGGAAGAGAGTTCGTGCGCGTCGAGATGAAGGATTGGCCAGCGTGCGTAGACTTAGAGAGCAGCGGCGGTAGGGTGCATCACGGATGTGAATCGTTGGTGCGCAAAGGATTCAGGACTTTGATTGGACCGCGTCCAGGGGCCCGCGCGACAGTGGCGAATGGCTCACGATACGATCCACTGCCTGGTCCTGCACCGGTGCGACCCAAGCTGCAACATGGCTCGCTACTATGTCCTGTCGATCGAGACCAGCCTGTTCGGTGATGCCTCGTTGATCCGGGAATGGGGCCGTATCGGTCGGCCTGGTCAGACGCGGATTGAGCTTTACGAAACCCAATCGATGGCCGTGGAAGCTCTTGAGACTTGGCTCCAGCGGAAGCGCCGACGTGGCTACGCGCTCAGGGACGGGTAGGAGGGTTGCCGTGACAGATGAGAGAGCGGGCGCGATCTCATACGCTGAAGTCAACGGTGTCAGTCGGTAGGGAGAGCCGTCCTCACCGGAATTATCTTTCACGTGAGCGCGATTGCAACCATGACCTCCCCGAGAACTGGCGTTTATCCCTCCTGATGTTAGAGTCTCAGGCATGACCCAGATCGTCGACGAGATCCGCACACTCATTGAGGCCCTCTACGATGACCCTGAGGACTTTCTACGGGGACCTCACGGCATATTCGGCAGCCGCCCTCCGGGTGAGCTCATGGCAACCGAGGAAGGGCAGCTCGAACTCCTGAGATTCCTCCGCGCTGCAGCGCAGGGCGTCTATATGCCGCCCAACGAAATTGATCGGGATTTCAAGCCTTATACAGACGCCGACATTCGGTTTATTGATGAACACGATGGGCGTGTCGAGGACCTTCCCTTCGAAGAGGGTCTGCTTGCGCAGAGGCAAGGCAAGGGACCAAACGACAATGAGCCTATCGACAAGGATTACACCACGATGAACGTTGACCCCTTGCTGGATCAAGCGATCACTCATCTTGAAGGACAGATTGCGCAACTCAGGTCTCTCAAGGGCTCTGGGCCAGAGATCGCTACAGTCGTTGCGAGGACACACGAGGTCTTTGGCGATCAGGGCGTGTTATGGTTAGTCGAGCATAATCAAGCGCTGCAGGCCACTCCTCTAGACCTGGTGTCTCAAGGTAGGTCGGACCAAGTCCTGACGCTCCTCGACCAGATCAAGTATGGAGTATGCGTGTGACCGCACGGGAGGATTCGACTGAGGCCGTGTTGGTAGCCCTGAGGGCCCTGCGGCGTTCATAGATCCGTCAAACGGGCCGGATCAGAATCTGTCGAGGAGCACCTCAGGGCAGCGAGCCTCGCCGATCTCACGGATGATGAAGGGACATCGGTGAACTGTTCCCGGAGCAGCGGACTTCTTGTCAAAAGGGGCGTTATCAGATTCCCTGTTTTTAGCAGGGCGATGTAGGCGGTCATCAGGACCTGCAGATCATTGAAATCCAACTCTTAGCGGGCAAGGCAATCGAGGCCCTGGCAAGCTTACTTCACCACCAATAGTGTCGTGGTTCCTAAGAGCGGAACACATCAAACGTGAGCCATTCGCTAGCTTATGTTCTGTGATCGGCGAGGCGAGGGCGATCATCTTATCATCGATGGACTGGCATGCCCCGACCAAGAGACGTCTCAGACGGGGAGCCTCAGATGCCGGTTGCAACATTACATTCACAACATGGGCTGATACGCCACTCGCCCGATAGTAGGATGACGAGCGGGCAAGGTCAGCAATCAGGAACCGTCCGAACTGTTCCAGCCAAACGGAGCATCAACACTGGCGCGGATGGTTCCTATGGGAGGAGGGGAGCGGCGACCCAGGAGGCCCTAGTTCCAAGAGCTGACGAACGGGACGATGTCCGGATGGGTGAGGGCCAAGGCTCAAAATTCCCGAAAGTGGACAGTGTGCGCTTTGCTGAACCCTTCCTTGCCGTTCCCAGCAAGAGACATTTGAGACGTCAGATGGGTGAGGGTGGGACCAAGAAAATCCCAAGGAGGACATTCCAGGCTGCTGTGCCGTGAACCGGCGCAGCACGCGACCGTCCGACCTCATTGCATGAGCCCGGGTGTTCGCAGCTGAAAGAGCACGGGCTCATCTCCATCAACCCATCTACGAAATGAGACCTATGACGACCGATGTGAATACCACCCAAGCGATCCTCGAGAAGTTCAGGACCGCGGCGAAAGACGACATCTTCGGGCAGGATGCTGCCATCGATGCCCTCGCAGCCGAACTCGCCCACCGCTTTGAAACCCACTCCGACGATCGTCCTCTGGGCGTCTTCGTGCTGGCTGGCCCTGATGCCAATGACACCAAAGCCGGCATCTTCCATCCCTTTACAGCGGCCTTGGGGGCTGCAGGACACTTCTACGATTTGTCTCCGCCGTGGGGCGGCGAGGACGCCATAATCCTCGGGCTGAATCGGGGCTTTCCTCAGAGTATGTCATTGCCGCAGTTCCTGCGGGGCAACCCGAAATCGGTGATCGTTCTCAATGCCATTGAACGGGCGCATCCGACCATCGTCAGTCGCCTCATGTCAGCCTGGACCAACAATGTCCTGCAGGACCCCTCAGGGAGGGAGGTCTCGACGCGCGAGGCTGTCTTCATCCTCAAGACCGAGCTGGCACAGGGCGAGATTGGTGAACTTGCCCGCCAGGAGAGCGATCCCGACCGACTCCATGTGTCAGCCGTCAAGCTGCTGGCCGATGCCGGGTTTCCGATCCCTGTACTCAGAAGCGTCGACGCCGTGATCTGCCTGAAGAGGCTGACGACGGGCGAGCTGACGCGGCGTCACTGCCAGGGACTTGAGGACCAAGTCCACGCGCATGGTCTGGTGCTCGAGGAGGGCGGCCTGGATGCACGCCTTGTGACCTACGGCCTGCATCCCGTGCTCGGTGCCTATGCAAACGGCGTTCAGGCCTTGCTCGATCGCCTCGACGTGGACCTTGCCCTTGCGAAGGCAAAGGGCGCTGGGAAGGTTCGGCTTGTTCTTGGAGAGGAGAGTATTCTGGTTCTCCCAGTCGATCGTGCGCTTGAGGAGGACGCAGCCCCGCCGTCGGGTACCGACGATCAGGAGGTCCGGGGCAATGAGTAGCCAGGATCTCGAGACCTCAGCGCGGCTCGAGGCCCATGCGCTGCTCGACCGTCTGACGATAGATGGAGCGACTTTTTCCCGTGAGGATGCAAGGCGGCTGATCGCCCTGATCCCGGTCACGCCCCGGCGGCGGTTCTCCTTCACCGGTCTGTTCCAGGGTCGCGGGCCTGGCTTTCGCGGGCGGGCTGCCGGGGTCGGCGATGTCGAACTCGATGGAGAAAGCAAGGAAAGGCGGGTATCCTGGAACACCCCGATGTCTTACAGGATCGGGGGGTACGTGGTTACGCATACGCCTGGGCAGATCCTCATCGATTTGATGTGGATTGCGACGCGGGAAGACTTATCCGGGCAGAGCTGTCAGCTCGTCTACGATACTGAGACCGGCGAGCCACGAGCCATGGAGATCTCGGTTCAGCGCACGCTGACCTTGTTGGTCATCCGCCTGGCATACATTTCCTACGTGCCCTGGAAGACGCCGGAGGTCGGACGCACAAGGGACGGCTGATCTATAATCGGTTGCAGACTTGCGGATGGTTCCAGTGGGGTGGGATCTGGCCTTCAGCATAACGACGGCTGGTACTCTCCGAATCCAGAGCGTGACGCTGCCTATACCGGCCTCGTCTTCGCCTCTCCCTATAAGGGCGAGTCCCTGACCCGTTACTCCTGGGTACTGCCCATGTCCGGCCCAGCCCTGCAGCACCCGGCGTTCAAGCGCCTGGCGCACCTTGCCGACGTGATCCGCAACGGCGGCATCAAGGAGGCCGTGGCCCAGTATCAGCCCCGTGAGTGGGACGCCGATCTGGTCCGCCTTATGGAGACGATGGATTGGACCTTCGACGAAGCCGATCGGCCGAAGAGCGAGTCCTACGACCAGCGCCGGGAAATCACCCGTCGCCTCCATGCCCTGCCGCTGGAAGTCGCGATCGCCTTCCTCCATGTGGCCGGCCGCAGCTGGAGCTACGCCTATCACCTGCTCCGGAACCATCCGGATTCGGTGAAGGCCGCGGCCTAAAACTCAAACCCGCCCTCCGGCGGGTTTTTTCATGCTCACTCGCCTAAACCCGAAAAGAGATCTCCTCAAAAATTAGGATTGACCCCTGGCGGGTTCAAAATCCCAATAAGGAGACGACAACATGATCGACGCTCGCATCGACACCGCTATCGCGATCCTCCGCTCTCTCGAGTCCCGCCAGGATACGATCGGCCGGGCCCGCTGGCAGGCCGTCCGCGATGCCAATGAAGTGCTAGCGGCCCAATACAAGAACACCCCCTGGGGCGTCATGGGCCTGACCACGAAATTCCTGGTCCATCCCGAGGCAACCTACCTCGTGATCAACCTCTGCTCGGGCCGTGATGGCTCTTCCCAGCGTGGCCGGGTTTCCCTGACCCGTGTCGGCTTCACCTCTATCGACGATGAGCCTTATGCCATCGACCTCGATACGGCCGAAGTCCTGGGCGAGATGAACGAGATCGCCACCACCGCCTATGACCGCTGGAAGCCGGAGTACTCGTATACCTCGCCCCTGAAGGACGCGGCCTACCACGGCTTCGTGTTCGGCTCGCCGACCCCGCGCAGCAGCCGAACCTTCGACAAGTGGGTTCTCCCGCTGACCGGCCCGGCCCTGCAGCACGCCGCCTTCCGGCGTCAGGCCGAATTCGCCACCGACATCCTGCTCGGCAAGGTGCCGGCCATCGAGACGCTCCTCGCACTGGATACCGTCAATGCCGAGATCGACCAGGAGGACGATCGCCAGCAGGCCATCGTCCGCGCCGTCATCGATGAGGCAGTCGCTCAGTACGTCCCGGCCGAATGGGACGCCGAGCTCGTCCATCTCATGGAGACCATGGATTGGACGTTTGCCTACGCCGAGCGGCGGAACCGCGCCTACTACGATCAGAGCAGGCAGATCGAGCGCCGCCTCCATGCCCTGCCGCTTGAGGTCGCCATCGCGTTCCTACATGTGCCGGCTCACATGTGGCAGTACGCCTACCGCCTCCTCCATAGCCACCCGGAGGCGCTGAAGGCCGCCGCGTAAACAGCCGCCCCTTCCATTCCCGGAAGGTCGCAGAATAGGCGAGGCACTCATTCGAGCAGAAACACCGAAAGGCGGCACGTCTTGCGACGGCCGCCTTTCTTTATGAGCATCCCCTCAAATCCTATGGAGGGAACGGAACATCCCTCAGATGCTCAGGGAAGTGTTTCGGCTGACCGGCCCAAGACCGGACATTAGGAACCACGTCGGGATCTTGACCAGCCCACCGGGCCAGATCAATCCGCGAGAAGCCCTCAGGCCATTCCATCGCATCGACGATCTGACGCCAAACGAGATGCTCGCTGTCTTCGAGGTTACCCAAGGCAAGATAGTCGAGATGAGCCACCCACATCCGAGCCAAGTCGTCGCTGATCTCACCCTTGGCCGCACGTTCGCTGTATTGCTCCGCATTGGCGACCCGGGTATCGATCACGTGCCAGATCGCGATCCGATCGCGCTCGCGCTGGATATCGCCTTCGATGATGACCTCAACCGCGTTGTAGAAACCTTCCAAGCCTCTGTAGATCCGGAGATCATCCTGAAAGCGATCTTCCCTGATCGCATCATTTCGCTTCTCCTTATACAGGGTAGCGAAAAGCCAGCGCTTCAAGTCGTCCTCCGACATCGGACCACCCCGATGAATGGTGGGAAAACCAAAATGCGGGAAAAGCGTAAGGACGGCAGGATCAACCTTCGATGCGTCCTGGGCATCTGAAAAGTCATAGCGACGGGTGAACTTCGTCCGGCGGACGCTCGGATGCGGAACTTCCTCGCCCGGCTCGTTCTCGGCGTCTAAACGTGCCTTCACGAGCGCAGCCTGCTCGGCCAACTCCGCCTCATACTCAGGATCGTTCTCGACCACGGTGATTTCCACCGTCCGGGTCTCGATCGGCTTGATTTCGAACGCCGTCTCCTGCGCCTCAATCTGAATGGTGTCCTGGCCAAGGCCACCGGCCAGGGTCGACTCCAGCAAAGCGGCCGCAACCTTCGGCGCAGCCTTAGGAGCCGGAGTTGGCACACGCGCCGGCGCGGCCGTCACGGGAGAAACCGTGCCGGACGTCTTGCGCGAAGAGGCGCGGCTTGCCTTGCGCCCACCAGAAGCGCGCGCGGGTGGCTGCCCCTGTGCTGCCAGCCTCACCTTCGCCCGAGACCGACGGGGGGCGCGCTGGCCTGGGGGGTGTTTGCGCGGCCGGCCCCGACCACGTTTGACGGGAGCTTCCTCGAATGTGTTGGCAAGGCCCATGGCAGCCAGATCCGCCTCACGGCTGCGGATGTAGCGGCCGTGAGGGGTCAGGTAGTCGATCCTCTTGATCTCCAACTCGGCCCGCCGCAGTTCTTCCTTCGCTTTGTCGATTGCCGCCTGATAGCTGCGCTCGATCTCCTCGATGGCGGCCTTGCAGTTCTTGATAACCGTCGTCTCAAAACGATGCCGTCGGTCCGTGGGACGCTCCTTACCCCATATATACTTTACCATCAGCCCCCACCCGATTTATGCTCCTGCGGAGCAAAGGTGCCCTGTGGGCACGTGACATTTTAGTCCCTCATATTATACCGTACCGGCAAATTCCGCGTCAATTTTTGCATGTGGATTGTGCAGACCGCGAGCGGCCGAGATCAGGGGTGAGAATAAACGCCAGAGTTTATTCGCGCCCGATTTCCGACGCCTCCCGCGCCTCAGAATGTGGGAACACAGTGCAACCAAAATTCGCACAAGGTCGATGGGGCCCAAGTCCTATGAATGTAGATTATGCTAAAAATGGTGCCGCTGTGTTCTCATTCGCTCCGTGGTCATTGATCCGATTGCTTTGCCGCTTTCGCCAGTTCCCCAATCCCAGTCCCAGGGCTTGGTGAGAAAAGGCACTCCCGGAAATTCGCACATGGTTGAGGACGCTCCCTGCCGCAACCGACGGCCCCGCTGAACTGCGGATTTTTCGGCCCTATGGATTCACATTTATGGGCCCGAAATCCGAGGCCCCAATGAGACTGGCTGAGCTGCGCTTGCCGGTCTTGATCTGATCCTGCGGGGAACTGCTGTCACTCGCGGGCTCAGGTATGTTCGCACTTGATCCGCGGGTTGCGTCTCAGTGGGTGGCCTAGGTTAGACTTTACAGGAGCGTCGAGGGGACTGGAAACGATAGGTAACCAGATATTCTCACATCGCGATAACGTCAGTGGCTGACCAATGAGAAAGCAGCGGTGCACGTATTTGCGATCTAGCTCGGAAAGCTATGGAAAAGAACGACAATGAAGAGGAGCCTGGTGCATGATGGTCTGCATCGCTGGGGTGTCCGGGCGACAAGCGCCGGGCTCGCGCAGACCGGTTAATAATCGTGACGCGGGTGGGGCCACCGGAGCTGTACTGCGCAGCGTAGCGCCTGAGGGGCCGAGATGCTGCAGAAAATTGGCGTACAATTTTCTCACTCGGAAACTGTGGATTCGCTCGCTGAGCCACAGAAAAAATGGTGCGCTGGATATTCGCATTTCAGGTTCTGGCGATTGCTGTTGCGGCGCCAGTAACCTCGGCCAGAGGGCGTTCCCTGAGAGACTTCTCTCGCCCGAACTCGCGATAGACTTCATCAGTGGAGACCATCCGGGCGACACTTGGATGCTTCCAACCAGCGAGGCTCAATACCGCAAACCCTCCGCAGAACGGCTCGGCAAGGCCCATGCGGAGGCCAAGGAGCGGCTTTGGACCCATCTGGGGCGGCGGTCGGGAGCCGGAAGCCGTACGGGCCGCAGGAGGCTCAATACCTCAAAGTTTGTGCAGTGGGGTTAAGGGCTCAATACTGTAGATGTGACGCAGCAACGTAATCTCCTTTCAGTTATAGCTCAATACCGTAGTTTTTGTGCACCGTGTTCGGGCTCAATGCCGTAGCCTTGACGCAGCAACGTTATGTCAGGGCAATCAGGGCTCAATACCACAGTTTTTGTGCACGGATAGCCCAGGCTCAATACTGTAAACTTTATGCAGGAATTTTATCCTCTCACCTATAGGTCCATCCCGGGGCTCAATACCTCCGTTTTTGTGCAGCAGCGATCAGAGCGCTGGATGCACTCCGAATTTGACGCACTTTGGGACTTTGCCCATCACGGCGAGAGCTTGTCTTACCGGAGCGATTAAAGGCTCCCCACCGATCGCCTGATCGGATCCAATCCGTAGCGACGGACGGACAATGAGGCGCAAAAAATCGGCGCAACGCAGCTCCCTGCGTTCGCTGCCTGCCAGATAGTAACAAGCAAATCTCGACCTCTTCTGTGACCCTCTCGTCCCGTATTTTTCGGGCCTCACCTACGGGGTTGGACGCTCCCGCTCGAGGCCGGGTTGATCCTGTTGCAACGTGGTCGTTGACTGGCCTCACAGAGGTGAACAGGAGTGGTGATCCGGATCAATATTTGCACTAGAATTTTCACTGCCATTGCCATGGCTCCTCAAGCCCACCTTGGGTCGGAGCCAACGTGAAGCTGGCGCTTGGCGCTTGGCTGGCTGGTGATCAACGACTGTTCCTCAAGCAGCCACCGCCCTTGGACGAGAACGTGACGAACCTCGAATGTCGATGCTACAAACAGGCAAACACCGGCCTGCGAGATGCGTCTGGCAGGCGCTCTGGTTGTGTCAGTTCACGTGAGGCAGAGCAGGTGAGGGAGATCTCGGATGGCTTCATCCAAACTCGTCATGCAATGCCGTGCAGCGGACCGGCCGTCGCACGTTACCCATGATCTGTTGCGCAGCGATATAACTTTGCACGGCGCTCGCCACGCTGTGACGCAGCCTTAGGCTGGCTGACGTCTTCCTGTCAGGCGTAGGCCCCCGTCAGTTTCTGTCGCTTTCGTCTGATCAAAGTTCAGGTTGCCCAGCTTCCACGACTGCAGCACCACCGAGGTCTCCCCGATTGCTTTTGGCTTTACCCCGCCTTCGGTCGCACGTTCGATCGTCAGAGCCCTCCCGCTCCAGTCGAGCAGGAGACGATCTTCCGGACCGAAGCCAGCTTGGTTCCACAAGTCTCGTGGCAGTCGGATGCTCGTGTAGAACCGATCCGAGCGCTTGGCATCGGGGATCGACTTGACCACGACAGGCCCAGAGCCCGCCTGAGGCGCTGGTGCCGCGGTCGTCTTGGGGCGTCGGCTCTGATTGGATGGCTTCTTTGTCTCTGCAGCGATTAGTGCAGGCTCTGCTTCCGGATCAACCGCCTGGTCCACATCTTGCAGAAGATTGAGCTGTAGGGCCGGCGGTTCCTCAACCCCCGCCGTTACGGTGGATGGCTTCGTGGCCTCCCCGGCAGGGGTAGAAACGGTCGGGATCAGTTGCACCGCGTTAGCAACCGCCCGCAGGCTTCCGGAGATCCCCTCGGCCGACTGCACCACCAGAGGCGTCAGGCGCGCCATGGCCTCGATCTGCTGAGTGCCCAGAGAAACCAGCTGGCCCACCTGCTCCGCCATGAGGTCCATCGTAGCGCGAAGGCCTTTCAGCTCCTCGGCCATTGCCACGAGGGCTTGTTGCACCTCGGGTGGCGGGGCAGGGACTGGTGCGGTCAGCTGAGGTGCGTCCGCAGCCGACGGGCGGGGGGCCAGCACCGGCTTGGGGCGAAAGACCTCCTGGGCAAGCGCGTCAGGCTTGCCCAGGTGGCGCGCCAGGATATCGGCGGTGTCCCGGGACCGCTTGTCCGCAGCCGGAGTCAGGCGATCGGGATGGTTCGTGCCCTCTGGCGACTGGTGGTGCCGACCGTCGGTGCGCTGGCGCGGCGGCTGAGCCCCGTGGGGTTTAGCCAGACAAGCCGAACACAGATCATGGGCGCGATCGCGGGCGAGAAGCCAGCCGCGGTCCTTGAAGTAGCCCTTGACGACATCGTCACCGACAGACGTGCTCGACTCGTAGGTGTCCGTCTTGTGGCATCCCGAACAGCGGGCGGTGAAGCGGTACCTGGAGGGAGCGCCACCGGTCCGGGTGATCTGCGGCTCGAACTGACGTGCGATGCCGGGCATCTGGCTAATCCTGATCGCTGAAAAGGTTTTCAGGCTAAGGACGATGCAGTGTCCTGATCGCTCGGCCCGGAAAAGAGGTGTAGGGATGGGCAGGGGATTAACACCGGTCTCGCCAAATTCCAACCCGTCGGTGCGGGTCTGTTTCATCCTTCGGGAAGGGAAACAGAACAGGCACGCTTTCAAGCATACCTGAAGCCGCTATCATCACGGGATGGGCTCTCCTATATCCAGGTGTCAGCAGATACGGGAAGCGGCGGAGGCTGAGATGACCGAGATATTCGAAAGGCGAGCCATCGCCGGCCGGGGCGACGCCGAGAGTGTCGCCATTCAAGTCCTGAACTTCATTGTCTCAGATGTTGATCGGATCATTCAGTTTCTGAACGTCACCGGCCTCCAGCCCGAGACGATCCGCGCGTCAGCAACATCATCGCATTTCCTGCTGGGCGTGCTCGAGTATGTGGCGAAGGACGATGAACTTCTGAAGGCAGTCGATGAGGAGCTGAAAATCCGGCCAGCCGCCGTCCTGGCAGCCATCGTGCATCTGTCGCCGGAACCCGAGATGAAGCCGCTCGATAATGATGAGTCGGTCGACGCGGCCCCTCAACTGCCGAGGCGTAACCTGTTCCACTGAAAGGAGAGGCCTCCTCACTCGCCGTTGCCAGATTGGTGAGGAGGCCTCCCGTTCCGGAAAGCCAGGATTGGCGTGCCAGCTTCCGCTCGAGTAATGCTCAGACGCGATGACAGTTTCGGTGCAACGCAAGAAAAAGGCCCAGCTCGTGGCCTAGGCTCTCCGTCGTAGAAACGCTCGAAGTTCAGAATACCGGCGGAGAGGGTTCCTGGAACGGTCCGCGTGGCGCCACGGGCTTCGACCCTGATCCTGCGAAGGCTATTGCGTCACTGAGGCTGTGTGAGTTCTCAACGCCTGAAGGGTCGCATTTCCAAGTTTGCCCGTAACGGGAAGACCTTTGGATCGTTCAAAGGCTTCAACGGCCTTGCGGGTAGAGGGGCCTAATGCCCCATCAGCTTTGAGCTTTCCATATCCGAAGTCGACAAGCGCTTCCTGCGCCGTACGGATCTCCTGCTTGGAAAGGCGCACCGCTGACGTCGTGCTGACTGTAGGACTTTCCGTCATAGCTGCAGGCTGATCTGACGGTCCGGTGAGCTGAAGGCGGGTTTGCTCAATCGCCTGACTAACGTTCGCCCGCAGAGAATCCAGCTGCTGGAGCTCTTCGGTTGCTGCTTCGATCCGCGCCAGCATCGTGTTCAGATCTTGGCCTGCCAGAATTCTTCGTTCATTGGCTTTCGCCAACTGGTCGCGCTCTGCGGTGACCGTCTCAATCTGCTGCCGAAGCTGCCGACTCTCACTCTGGAGCGTGTGCTCCTCAAATCCTGTAGACAGGACGGAGTATACGAACAGGCCCCAGCCGATCGCCGTCGCCGCCAGGAGGCCTTTGTTTGTTGCACCGAGCTGCAGCCTTACTTGGGGTTTCACATAGCTCATGAGCTTACTCGCGGATCGTTAGCTGAATGTCTGAGAGCGTTGCGTGCTCACATCAGCTCCGCATTGGGTCGAGCTTGTGACGCAATTAGGACTGTGGGAAGCGTTTGGCGACACATGGTTAACCAAATGTGTTCTTCCGCAGCTGAGGGGCGACCCAAACGGCTGACCTCAGCACATGTGGAGACGCCTGTGTGGCAGTCAGACGCGCCCTCAAGTTGACTGCGCCCGATCAGGCAACTCAGCTGCACCTGTCAGCAGCGATGTTTGGGAGGTTGAACCCTGTCACCTGACCTGCTGTTGACCAGCAGGCTACCCTCCGACTTAAGGTCGATCGTTCGGCTACGTCCGATCATAGAAGTTTCTGGGCACTATGCTCTGGGCGGGTAACAGCTCGTTAACCATACTCACACATGCTTCCATCGTACCCCAAGGAAGATGCAGAGCTTTTCTCACAAGGCAAACAGATGATGTTCAGGATCCTCACGGATGCAGTCGATGAGAAGCTCGCGTTAATTGCACCTGTCGTAAGGCAAATAGAGCAGGGTGGTCAGAATGCTGACCTGCGCGATCTCGCCTCACACCTCGTCCGTGCTCTACGCCTGTTCGAGCGCAATCCCGGCATCGAGGCTGCGGCCGACGACCTGTATACGGCCGCGGCGGCGCTGGTAGGGGAGAACAAGAAGCCTTCGTCTCCTGCGGCAAGAGGGCGGCGCCTCCTCAAGGAGGCCCATGTGCGCTTTTGCAGCCGGCTCGAAGCGGCTGCCGATCGCATCGGACCGTACGAGTACCTGGTGGTCCCGGACTACTCCGTCCGCCAAGCGGCATAATGAGACAGACTCTGCCACTCGAAATTGCCTTCTCCAGGCGCATCCACTGCGCAGAGGGTTGCGAAGATCAGACCAGGGAATCGGCCGCTTTTTCAAGCAGAGCCTGAAACGAAGGCTGGTTCTTCTGCCCAATCACAGCAGCGTATAGTCGGAGGCTGGCGGCTGTTGCTTCATCCTGCTCGCCTCGGGCGAGCTTGGCCGCCGCTTGATCGAGCAGCTCAGCCGAACCCTTCTCGCCCTGGCCCAGCAACACCGCAGACCACAGGCTCAGTTCGCCGGAGAGCATCTTGGGATCAGGCATCAGTGTCCCCCTTTCGTGCACAGCCCGTCACTGGCACGCCGGTTCGGTTCCCAGGGCTCCAGTCGTCATGAAGAGCCGGCATTGGGAGGCCCGGAAACGCCTCGGCTGAAGGAACCGGGCGGGGTTTTCAGCGAAGGCGTGCGCAGTGCCGGTTGCAACACCGCTGGGCTATCCTGGCCGTGTTGGGTAAAGATCTCGTTTCTGTCACCGCCACCTTGTTATGGCGGCTTCTTGCCTGAAGCGGGTGGCAGTTAATCCCTAAGGAGACAGACCGACTCCGTAGGGCTCAGCAAGGTCCCAGAACCAGTTCTCATCCAAACTGGTATCTCGACGCTCTTCTTCTATAGCCAACGGTTCATGATCATAGATTGCATAGCAAAGGGCCTCGTCGTCATGACGGGCGTAGTAGGCGACTCCGCTCGCTCGGATGGGATGATTGCGAAGAGCCGCTGACCAGGCTTGCGGAACGTCATACGGAAGACCACCATGCACAATCTCCGCTGTCGCTCCCAATCGGGCCAGACCAGGTCCCCCGAGCTTGATCAGCACGAGTGGACGAGTCACGCGCAGTCGCACATAAGCCTTCCTTGCAAGCAGATCGGACGGAACGAGAGTGCGCCCTGGTTCTCGGAGAAAGGTCTCAGCAAAAGCGCCACGCGCGTCCTTGGCCGTGTAGAGGACGCCGTACGACGCATCAGGCGCATTGAGGCGGCCATCGCGGCTGCGATCGAAATGGATTGGATCGTATGCTGCCGTGAAGAACCGGTGGAGGATCTCGCCAGCCTCAAGGGTGATGAGGACCGGATCCCGCATAGCAAGATCCGATGGCGGCAATGGTGCCGTCACGATCCTTGCTGACCCATGCGCTGGGCAGCCTCGACAACCAACTCGATCTCGCCAGCTTTGAGGAGATCAATCGGCTTGCGTCCGTTCAGGCGCGGATCGGGACGAACAAGAAAGTTCAGCACAGCCCAGGGGTTCTCTGTTGGGAGAGCCTCCTGCACAGCCTTCAGACCAGGGACGACTGTGCCATCGCGGGTGAATTGTATGGTAGGGTAGGCTCGCCGGTTGCTCGGACCCGGAACAGCCAGCAGGCTGCCTTCTCGGACTTTTCGATCCACCATCTGCCGTGAGATGCCGTTCATCAGGACACGAACTTGATCCAAGTCGTAGGTTCCACCCGATTCCTTCAGATCGTTCTGGGCGATCTGAATACCTTTGAGGAGTGCCTTGGCCCGCGAGTTGGGCTCAAATGCAGAAGCATCAAGAACGGGTCTCTTCTTGGTTGCGCCTGACCCGACCCTGGTAAAGAGACGGCCCTGCGACACTGCCAAGAGCCCTCGAAGCCGTTGGATCCGCCCAGACCCTACACGCAACAGCTTCTTCTCTGTCGTTGCGTCAGGAGGAACTAATGCGACCAGCACTCCGTCGGGTATCTCCCGAAGCACCTGTGCGGGATCTCCGACCACTTTGTATGAGTGAACAGACGGGGGCACGGATGACTTCGCCCTGGAGTACCGCCGAGCAGGCGACCGCTTTTTCGCTTGAGGGTCTTTGATGCGAGCCATCTGCTACTCCTTGGAGCTAAGATAAGCCTTGTACTGTAGATTGCCAACTTGGACAACTAAGGCAATTTGGGAAACAACCTGCCTCCAGCAGAGAGTTCCCCTGGTGGCATCGATATAGCAGAGACCGAGGGCGCTTCGTTACTGGAGCAGGGGTAAGTTCGAGCGTACCCATCAACGAGATAACATTTCGCATAATAATGCTTTTGACAAGAAGTCTTCGGTAGCGGCGGCCAAGCGGATGTTGAGCTTGACGATCAGCCAACCTCTCGTTCCATCGTTCCTTAACGGTTCAGCTACCCTGATCGATCTATCCTGAGGCACACGGGCTCTCGTCCCGCGAGCGCCGCCAGCCGGCTGTTCCGATCCAGACGGTTGTCATCCCGCTAGGTCTTCCTGCTCCAGGAGCTTCGATGTTTCAGGCCTTTACGCGCATTCTCCCGCGCCGCTACCAAGCCGCTGCTGTCGTCCTGGGGCTAAGCGCCGTCGCGGGATGGAGCCTGCTTTCTGGATCGCGTGGGTTGACCGCAGAACCTGAGCGGCAGGTCTCGGCGCCAGCTGCCGAATTGCAAGCAGGTCAGAGCCCGACGTTGCCCGGACGGACCCAAGCCCAGAGCCCAGCACCTGAGGTCCTAGAGCCCAGCATGTCGAAAGGTTTCGCTCAGAACGAGATCGCTCGCCTGTCCCAAGAGAAGGTCCCGGTTCAGCCAAAGCCAGCCATGGCTCGCCCTCCGCTTCAAGCCGTCTCATCGACAGGTCGTCAGCCGCAGGCGGGTGTTCCCCAGGCTGGGTTGACTGTGCGTAAAGCGCCAACTCCCCCACAGCCACCAGCCCGCGGCGTCCGCACGGCACAGGCGGAGGTTGCACCCCTTGAGCGCAAGCGCTGAACCTGGAAAAACGAGATAACCGCTTCCGATCCTTCCGCGGCTACTGATGAACTGGGTGAGGCGAAGGACGCCAGTGCATCCGTGCGCGTCCTTGTCTCTCGGGCCAAGCGGCCACGGGTCTGACCTAAAGCACCTTGGTGGCGGCCTCATGACGCTGACGGGCGGGGCTTCGGCTGCTACTGTTCGTTTACATTCCGCCTTAGCCTGCCTCTCTCAATCGATGCAGCCTTCAGCAGTTCGGACCATGTAAATTACTCCAGCGTCACATCCGTCACATCAGAGGCCGCCCTCCCGATAATTGATCGTCGTTTGAGGGCCAAGAACGCAGTACAAGGCAGAGCGGCTGATGCAAACATTTTGATGAGGCTTCCGCAGTCGTAGCCGTGGCGGCGGAGCGTGTCATATTGTATGCTCCACTTCATTGCGCTTCCCGCGAAGTGAGCCGCCTCAATGTCCTCCCTCACGAGCGAACTGGCTGCAGTCCTGACCACAGTGCGTCGCCCAGGCGACTTCTTCGCCTCCGGCACGATCGAATTCCTTGCGCCACAGCTGGAGGTGGACGGCGTCGGTCCAATCGCGCTGCCGCTTCTTCAGCTTCAAGCCAAGCAGCTCATTGCAGCGGCCGAGCGGGCTCCCTATGGGCGAGGAGAGCAGACCCTGGTCGACACGGCGGTTCGTCGGACGTGGCAGATCGGCCCGGACCAGGTTCGGATCCAGGGCCGGGGTTGGGTACGGACGCTGAATACCATCCTGACTCGCGCCTGTGACGGCCTTGGAGTCACTGAGCCCGTGCAAGCCGAGTTCTACAAGCTGCTGCTCTATGATGAAGGCAGCTTCTTTGCGAGCCATCGCGACACCGAGAAAGCGCCCGGGATGTTCGCCACGCTGGTGGTGGTGCTGCCCTCGACATCGACCGGGGGTGAGCTTCTGGTCCGTCATAGGGACCGCGAGGTTCGGCTTGACCTTCACTCCTCTGACCCCTCGGAGGTGGCGTTTGCAGCCTTCTATGCCGATTGCGTTCACGAAGTCCTGCCTGTCACGTCGGGCATTCGGCTGGCCTTGATCTACAACCTGATGCGTCTTGGGCCCGGGCGGCTGCCCGAGCCACCCAGCTATTCCAATCAAAAAACCAGGATCGCGGCCCTCCTGCAGGCCTGGGGCGCTGATCTGAGCCGTGCGACCTCGGACGCACCAGAAAAGCTCATCGTTCCTCTTGAGCATGCCTATACTCCAGCTGAACTCGGGTTTGGAGCATTGAAAGGCGCCGATGCAGCCGCGGCGGCGGTTCTCAGGGCCGCCGCCCAGGTGGCCGACTGCGATCTCCACCTGGCCCTGATCGTGGTCGAAGAGAGCGGCAGTGCAGACTACACGGGTTACAGTTCCTCGTACCGCCGGTGGTCGGAACCTGACGAGGACGAATTTGAGGAGGTTGAGGTCCTCGACCGCTCGATTGCCCTATCGACATGGCGGCGGCCCGATGATCAGCCCTCGGTGCTGGGTGAGATTCCGGTCGGAGACGATGAACTCTGCCCGCCTGATGCTCTCGACGACTTGGAGCCTGACGAGGAGCACTTTCATGAGGCGACCGGCAACGAGGGCGCCTCGTTTGAGCGAACCTACCGTCGGGCGGCTCTCGTGCTCTGGCCGCGCGAGCGCTTTCTCGCCGTTCTGTGTCAGGCCGGCGTGGCTGTCACCCTCCCCTATCTGGCCGACCTGACCGAGCGTTGGCTGAGCAGCGGCGAGGATCACACGTCATCCCTGTGGCGTGAGGCGCATGAACTCTCCGGCCACATGATCTCCTCCTGGCACGGCCAGGAGAGATACCCTTCGCGGGAGAAGGCTCCAACCCACGCCACCCAGATGCTCCTCCTCCTGATCCAGCTCAGGGACAGGACCCGCCTTGAGGCATTTCTGGCGACCATTGCGGCGGGCAGTGGCGTCTACACCGAGGGCGACAATGAGGCTATCGTTCAGGCGCTCGGTGTCTTGTCGCCTCAGCGAGCCGCAGCCTTGACCCGGCAAATCATCGCCGGGAATGCGTCGACCTCGTTGACCGCCTGCGGGAATCTGCTCGCCCGGCTGGCGGCTGCAGGGGGGAACGGCCGGCAAGCCGACCTCAGCGGGGCCGCGACGGCCTTGGTCGACGCCTTGCCAAGCGATCCGCAGCACGCACCGAGTGCATGGTTTTGGTGGCAGGATCGGAGCGTGAAACCTCATCTCGTCATTGATCTCCTCGAGGCTCTGTGTCGGATTGACAGGCGACTGGCTGAGGAAGCGGCAGGTCACATGCTGACGTGGCCCCAGACTTATGACCTGGACACCGTTCTGATCCCGGCGATGCGGGACCTGGTTCGATCCAAGATTGCGCAAGAGCCCGCGGTCCAGCGGCTGCGGGACGCCTGTCTTGAGCACCTGCGCGCCCGGATTACCGAGCCGCTCGCGCCACCTCATAACTGGAGCCGAGCAAGCGTGCTCTCCTGTCAATGCCAGCATTGCGCCGAATTGAGCCGCTTCTTGGCGGATCCTGAGCGCAAGACATGGGCCTTCAAAGCCGTCGAAGCAGACCGTTCCCACGTTGAGCAGACGATCCAACGGGCTCACTGCGATGTGGACGTTACCACCGATCGTCGCGGCCGACCCTACACGCTGGTGTGCACCAAAAACCAGGCGAGCTATGACCGTCGGGCGAAGCAGCGCAGGAAAGATATCGAGGACGCAACTCACCTGGGTGGCTGAGGTTTCTCATGAAACTAGTCACGGAGTATTCGTCTAAGAAGGTTGCTGGGTACGTTCAATCATTGAAGTCATCGATGTGCAGAAAATAGAGGCACCCATGAGCTGCTCACATTGATGTCAAGCCAGGCATAAGGTTAGACATTTATCTTCCTGAGCTCATCTGCAGTGACAGGGCGTTAGCTGCTCTTACGGGAGCACAAGCTTCTGAGCCGCTCTTCCAGGAAGTAAATGCTGTCTCCTGTGATCGTTACTCGCTCTCGTACCTCGGGAGCACGCTGCGCCATTTAGTGCATTGAAACTTGATCATCCGACGATGAGGTAAGCTCGATGTACCGCGACAATGATCAATGGCTGAAGATCCGACACCAGGTCTTGGTAGAGGGCATTCCGCGAAAGCAGGTGGCTCGTGAAGCCGGGATAGACGTCAAAACTGTGCGAAAGATGCTCGCCCATCCACGACCGCTGCCGTATGGTCCAAGATGTGTTAGGCATCCGAAGCTTGGCCCTTATATCAGTGCAATCCACAAGATGCTTCAGGAAAGAGAGGCCTCAACTGGACCACAGCATCTTACTGCGTCCGCAATATTCGAAAGCATTCGCAAACTGGGCTTCAACGGCAATTGCAGAACGGTTCAGCGCTACCTGAACAGGATGAGGCACAGCAATACCCGCGTTTGGGAGGCTGCCTATGACCGTATCCTTTCACTGGATCGACAGGCCGCTATCAAATTCTTGAGGCAGTTATCTGGTGCAGCCCCGGCTTTGACCACCAAGGAGCGTACCGACAGAGAAGCTTTCGAGTGGATGCGTCGGGTTCTCCAGAAGGAAGTCAGCAGCGCGTCATTGTGGCTGGAGCTTGGTAAAGTTCCTGATTTCGGCTCATTGTTAAAGAGATTGTATGAAGGCTCCCTGTCCGATCGAAACCGATCGTTATCGGTCCTCGCGAGCATCCGTGGCTGGCGCACCAGCGCGATCTGCGCTTTCCTGGGTATCGATAAGAAGACTCTCCGCAAGTATGTGCGGAACTTCGAGCAAGGTGGGGCCGCAGCGTTATTCGCACGTCAAGTCAGAGCAGTCCGTAAACAGGATGATGAGGCTTTGAAGACGCTGATCTTCGGTGTCCTTCATGAGCCTCCACCGAACTATGGAATCAACCGAACAACCTGGACGATGATGACCCTGCGCCGTGTGCTGACCGAGAAGGGGCAATCCGTCTGTCCTGATGTGATCCGCAAGATCACCCGAGCGGCAGGCTGGCGGTGGCGCAAAGCTCGTGTGGTGCTGACATCTTCCGATCCAGCGTATTCCGAAAAACTTAGGCGCGTGCGCTCCATCCTTTCGGGTCTTCAGCCTGATGAGGCGTTCTTCTCAATCGACGAGTTTGGTCCGTTCGCTGTTAAAATGCAGGGCGGTCGCGCGCTTACACCTCCGGGCGAGCTTCGCACCCTGCCGCAATGGCAAAACTCGCGCGGTACTTTGATCATCACTGCAGCTCTGGAACTCTCTCGGAACCAGGTCACCCACTTTTACAGCGAGAAAAAGAATACAGCCGAGATGATCCGCATGATGGAATGCCTGATTGAAAGATACCCGAACCATCAAAGGCTTTATCTCTCATGGGATGCTGCGTCGTGGCACATCTCCAGGCAACTCTATGACCGGATTGAGAAGTATAATGCCACCGCCCAACGCGTAGGAGGTCCACTTGTCAATACCGCTCCCCTCCCATCCGGCGCCCAATTTCTAAACGTGATTGAGTCTGTGTTTAGCGGCATGGCTCGCGCTATTATACACAACAGCAACTATGCGAGCTTGGACGAGGCGAAGGCCGCAATCGACCGCTATTTCGTGGAGCGGAACACTCAATTTCGGAGGTATCCCAAGCGAGCAGGACATAAAATTTGGGGGCGCGAGCGGGAGCACGCTGTATTCTCGGAGGCTAACAATTGCAAAGATCCGTATTATTACAGATAAAATACATATAAGCTCAATGGGGTGCTGTCGTATATCTTAGCGGGTGCTCACCCTCAGGTCGATAATTTCGTTGAAGCGCTATTTTGACAAGAAGTCGGTAACCGCTGCCGTGGCAGGGTGCTCCCACAGGAGGATCTCATGCGCACCAACCAGCGGCTGGCCCAGCTCTGGCTCGACGCCCTGGCCACCGAACTCGGGGCCTCGGCGGGCACCCTTGCCACCTACAGCGATGATCTGACCTGTTATCTCACCTGGCTCGACGAGAACAGCCTCGGCCTGGACGCGGTCGGCCTGGAGCAGATCCGGGACTACATCGCCGGTCTCGATGGGCGCGGCTACGCCGGCTCGACCATCGCCCGCCGGATCACCGTGGCGCGCGGCCTGCACAGGTTCCTGATCGCCGAGGAACTCGGCTCGCGCGATCCCACCGCCCATCTGGCGGCCATGAAGCGGTCGCGCAAGCTGCCGTTCGTCCTGTCGATCGCCGAGACGGAGGCCCTGCTCGAGACCGCCCATGCCCTTGCGGCGGATCCCTCGGTGGGGCTCTACCGGCAGGCCGGCTATGCCCGACGGGCGGCCCTGTTCGAGACGCTGTATGCCTCGGGCATGCGCATCAGCGAAGCCCTGTCCCTGCCCGCCGATGCCGCGCCTGCCGGCACCCGGATGCTGCTGGTGCGCGGCAAGGGTGACAAGCAGCGCCTCGTGCCGCTGCATGGGCGGGCGATCAAGGCCATCGCCCTCTGGCAGCGGCTGGCTGCGGCCTATTCCGGCGGAGCGCCCTCCCCCTGGCTGTTCCACCCGGTGCGCCACGGGGCCAAGGCGCTCACGCGCCAGGCGGCCCTGCTGGAGATCAAGGAGGCGGCGCTGGCGGCAGGGCTGTCCAGCCCCGAGCGGGTCTCCCCGCACGTGCTGCGCCATGCCTTTGCCACCCACATGCATGCCGGTGGCACGGACCTGCGCGTGCTGCAGGAGCTGCTGGGACACGCCGGCATCGAGACCACCCAGATCTACACCCATCTCGACACCTCCCGTCTCCACCATATGGTCCGTGACCTCCACCCGCTGAACGAGGAGGAGCGCACGACAGCCGCCTGAACGCTGGACCAATGCGTGCATGTAGTCGTGCCAGCCGCGCTTGATCGGCACTGCCGCGGCGATACACTGAGCCTAAAGCACTCCATCCCTTACAGAGGTGCACTTTCAGTAGACCAGATCGCCCGCGCTTCTCCTGCAGCTCAACCAGGATCGAATGACCATGCTCGGCAACCATTCCCTTTCCGGATTGATGAAGTGGCTTGCGCACGAGGAATGGCGTGAGCCGTTTGCGGACGTTCTCGGCCTGCACCTCGGTCCGGCGTGTGAAGACTATGAGATGGACTTCGAAGAAATCGCCGAGGTGATCGGCGATCACGCAGCCATGACCCTGTGGGGCTGCGCCTTCGAGGACTTCCTCACCCAAGCCGTCGAGCCGGACGGGCGCAACATCGTCGAGGACTACCTCAAGCGCCGTGGCTGGAAGAAAAGCGCAGGCAACCGGCGCTACATGGAGGCGCTGCGGGACTCCTGCATGAGCCTGTACGAGGTGAGCGAGATCGTGCCGGGCCAGTCCTTCCTGGCGCGGGATCTTCTGCGCGACGGGGAGCCGATCCGGGTCAGCGAGCACTCCGCCACCAAAAGCCTCAAGGTCTGGGACAAGATCGGTGCCCGCATCGTTGAGGTCTCGGGCAAGAACATCCTGGCCGGAGGCCTCCTGCCCTTCCGCCCGAGCGCCGCCACTCTGCTCATAGAGGAGCTCAAGGCGGCCAGGCAGCAGGCCCGACGCGAATTCCGGAAGCTGACCAAGGAGGCTCAGCTGCCTAAGTCCACCCGGGAGGATGGCCAGATTGCCGACCTCCTGTTTATGGCGACAGCCGCACCGATCTTCAGCAACATCTGGCTGGACGATGCTCTGGCCTCAGCCCTCGATCAGAGCCTGCCGACCGTTCTCAACAGCGATGGCGACGAGGTGGTCTTCTGCCGGGTCCGCTTCCCATTGCGTTCGAAGGACGCCGCCGCAGAGATCCGGGAGCGCCTGCGCACTGCTCCGGTGTTTCAAGAGGAGAACGAAGGCTTCTGGAATTGGATCGAGCCGCAACAGCCTGCCAAACGGAAATCCTCAGGCAAGCCGGCGAACAGGTCTGTCCCAGAGCAAGGCCCGTCTGTGCGGGTGACGCTCGACACGGGCGACACGGTTCTGGGCAACATCGAACTGACCGACAAGGCATTGCTGCTGGAGGCGAACTCCCGCGAGCGGGCTGAGCGCGGGAGGGCCATCCTGGCTCAGCTGGCCGGGGTGCTGGTCGGGCCGGCTCTGACCGAGATTGAAACGCTCGAACAGGCGATGGCTGGGCGAGACGGGGACGACCATCTGGATCAGGTCGGCGACCTTCCCGCCGAACTGCAGGCCGAACTTGTCCATGGCGCGCTGACCGATCATTACCTCAAGACTCTCGACGAGCCGATCCCGGCGCTCGGGGATCTGAGCCCACGGGCCGCGGCTAAAACAGCTGCAGGCCGGCGCAAGGTCGCGGACTGGCTGAAACACATCGAGAACCAGACGAAGAGTGGGGTACCATCGGACGATCCGATGGCCAGCTATGACTTCACCTGGCTCTGGCGGGATCTGGGCCTGGAAAAGCTCAGGCGGTAGACGCTGTTCTTGGACGGCGCTCGCCAGCTGCCACAGTAGGGTGTGTTAAAGTGGCCTCTGGGACAGCCATTCCGGGAGGTGCGTGATGATCCGGGCCTCGTGTCACACCGCCGATAACGCTCTTTCGCTTGAGTTCGACGCGACGCCATGGTTTCGCGAGGCAGATCACCAGAGCATCCTCCATCTTGCCAATCAGGACTGGTCCAGCGTTTGGGTTGCCGATGGCCTTGAGACGCGTCCGGGCTATGAGAGGCTGCATGCTGAATCCCCAATCGACATCTATTCCTCCTTTGCCAAGGAGGGGTCAGGTCTTTGTTTCGTCGGGGGGGGGCAGTTTCTCAATTCGGACCACACGCCCACCCAGCTTGAGCACCAGAACTGCTTTCGAGACATGAGAACTGCGCTTTCGACCTTGATCCCATACGAGGGATTGCAAACCCAGAAAGCGCAATTTAATCTATATCTAGTAGCCGCTATAGTTTCGAGGTCCGATATGTTGCGGCATGTCACGGATGAAGAGATTGAGCAACGCGTGAAGGTTCTCCGAAGGGAGCTCGGTCTGCAGAACCAGAGCCGCCCTGACATGATGGCTGTGATCCACAAGCTTACGACCAGCTTTCGGCACTTTGCCCATCAGCGGGTACCAGACGCCGAGATGCCCGATGCCGAGGCGCAATGGGACGCCCGCAAGGGTCTCCTGCGGATGCGTGAGAGTGTCGTCGGTGCCATGCAGAGGGGTGAGCCAAGAGCCCGAATGGCCATCGCTAATGAGATTGGGCACTTCGCAATGCGGCACTCGGGCGCTCACAGCAGGAGTGTCACTCACACGAGCGCCGGAAGGCTCGTGTTGGAGGCCAAGAAGGAGGAGAGCGAGGCAAGACGGTTTGCTGCGATGTTCCTGGCTCCTAACTATCTCCTCAGTGCGACTGATACGGTTGAGGAGATCGTGGAGCGTTTTGGACTGAGCTTTGAAGCAGCCATGATCCGCAAGGGCGAGTTTGATGCATTCCAACGCCGCGCCTCTGGCCAGCGGCGTGAGCTGCCGTCCGTCGTGGTCGATTACTTGAAGGACGCTCAGAAGCGGGGTGTGAGGCTGCGGACGGCCTTGGATTGAGCGGCCTCTGACGGGCCTTCTCCCATCGTTTGGGGACATACCGGCCATCGACAGTGCCGATCCGGCGTTTGTGGCATCGATACGGTTGGATGTGAGGAGCGCTCAAGCGCGATGCTTGCACGATCCGCGTTTCTCAGGTCTCCGCCCGAGACGATGGCGGGTCTTAGCGGGTCGGCTGATTGGCGCTTTTTGCGCTGGCACCCGCTCGCCGGTCAACTTCAGTCGCCACAGCCGACCAGAACCGAAATCCTTGCTCGCTGCCTCTTGCGCGGCAGTAATACGCCTGCTGCCGCGCTCGGGCGTAGGCAGCTCTTCCCTCATCTGTAATCAGGCATATCGCCTCGTACTCGACGGCGGTGAGACCCGCTTGAGTCCTGGACTGTGGACGACGAGACAGCAGGGCTCGGATGGATCCGATCAGGCGCTTCATGAAAGCCAGTATGGACAGATGATGGGACGGGTCAATGAGCGCCCAGGACGATCAAGATGGCACCGCCAATGCGCGTCGTCACAGCCCCGCCAAAGTTTGCTAGCAAAGGTGCTCCCTTCGTAAGATCTGTCACTTAGTATCGCCAAAGCCTTTCATCCGCCCCGCTGGCCCTAAGCTGGTGGGCTATTTTGTTGCCCTTTGGGGCGTCAGCCGCCGGTGACAGAGGACCACCAGGGCTACCGGCTCCGACAGGAGTCACGAGAGCCCAACGCACCTTAAGCTTGGCCTTTGAGTGGCCTTGCCTCACCTGCAGCATTGGACTATCACTTCGCGTTAGCACTCTCATGCGTCGAGTGCTAATCGTGCCGCTCGGCGCAGACGAGTGCCTCCAATTCGAAGAACGAGGAGGTACCCCCATGACCTTTCGCCCATTGCACGACCGCGTGGTCATTCGCCGCATCGAAGCCGAAGAGAAGACCAAGGGCGGCATTATTATTCCCGATACCGCTAAGGAAAAGCCGCAAGAGGGCGAAGTCGTCGCCGTCGGCCCCGGCGCCCGTGACGAGAGCGGCAAGGTTGCTGCCCTCGACGTGAAGGCCGGCGACCGCGTTCTGTTCGGCAAGTGGTCCGGCACCGAGGTGCGGATCGACGGTCAGGACCTCCTGATCATGAAGGAATCCGACATCATGGGTGTGATCGAGCAGTCTGCCGAAGCGCAGCAGGCCGCCTAACCCGCCCCGACCAGATAAGAACCAACAGGAGTTCAGCCTATGGCTGCCAAAGACGTCAAATTCTCCTCCGATGCCCGTGATCGCATGCTGCGCGGCGTCGATATTCTCGCCAATGCCGTGAAGGTCACGCTCGGTCCGAAGGGCCGCAACGTGGTGATCGAGAAGTCCTTCGGGGCTCCGCGCATCACCAAGGACGGCGTCACCGTCGCCAAGGAGATCGAACTCTCCGACAAGTTCGAGAACATGGGCGCCCAGATGGTGCGCGAGGTCGCCTCGAAGGCGAGCGATGTGGCGGGTGACGGCACCACCACGGCGACGGTTCTGGCCCAGGCTATCGTGCGCGAGGGCGCCAAGGCAGTGGCCGCCGGCATGAACCCCATGGACCTCAAGCGCGGCATCGACCTGGCCGTGGCTGAGGCCGTGAAGGACATCCAGGCCCGCGCCAAGAAGGTGGCCTCGTCGGAAGAGATTGCCCAGGTCGGCACCATCTCCGCCAATGGTGATGCTTCCATCGGTGAGATGATTGCTCAGGCGATGCAGAAGGTCGGCAACGAGGGCGTGATCACGGTCGAGGAAGCCAAGACCGCCGAGACCGAGCTCGACGTGGTCGAGGGCATGCAGTTCGACCGCGGCTACCTCTCGCCGTACTTCATCACCAATGCCGAGAAGATGATCGCGGAACTCGAGGATCCCTACATCCTCATCCACGAGAAGAAGCTCTCCTCCTTGCAGTCGCTGCTGCCGATTCTCGAGGCCGTGGTGCAGACGAGCAAGCCGCTGCTGATTGTAGCGGAAGACATCGAGGGTGAGGCGCTCGCCACCCTGGTGGTCAACAAGCTGCGCGGCGGCCTGAAGATCGCCGCCGTGAAGGCTCCGGGCTTCGGCGACCGCCGCAAGGCCATGCTCGAGGACATCGCCATCCTCACGGCCGGCCAGACGATTTCTGAGGACCTTGGCATCAAGCTTGAGAACGTCACCCTCGACATGCTCGGCCGCGCCAAGCGCGTTCGCATCGAGAAGGAAAACACCACGATCATTGATGGTGCTGGTTCCAGCCAAGACATTGAGGCACGTGTGCAGCAGATCAAGGCACAGATCGAGGAGACCACCTCGGACTACGACCGTGAGAAGCTTCAGGAGCGTCTCGCCAAGTTGGCCGGCGGTGTTGCGGTGATCCGCGTTGGCGGCTCGACCGAGATCGAAGTGAAGGAGAAGAAAGACCGCGTTGACGATGCGATGCATGCCACCCGGGCTGCGGTGGAAGAAGGCATCGTCCCCGGCGGCGGCACGGCTCTGCTGCGCGCCAAGGCTGCGGTGGCCAAGCTCACCAGCGACAACCCGGATGTGAAGTCGGGCATCAACATCGTGCTGCGCGCCCTGGAAGCCCCGATCCGCCAGATCGCCGAGAATGCCGGCGTCGAAGGATCGACAGTCGTTGGCAAGATCAACGACAACACGAAGTCCGACACCTTCGGCTTCAACGCCCAGACGGAAGAGTTCGTGGATCTGCTCCAGGCCGGTATCGTCGACCCGGCGAAGGTGGTCCGCACCGCTCTGCAGAATGCAGCGTCGGTCGCTGGCCTGCTGGTCACTACCGAGGCCATGGTTGCTGAGACCCCCAAGAATGACGCTGTTCCGGCCATGCCCGGTGGAATGGGTGGCGGCATGGGTGGCATGGGCGGTTTCTAAGCCTCTGCCTCCAGCAGACCACAGGAAGAGCCCCGGAGTGATCCGGGGCTTTTTCTTTGAGGCCTCGCGATGAGGTGTCGATCGCGAGGGGGATATCTTCGCGCAAGCAGCGACATTTCAACTTGGTTGCCACACACCTCCCGCCTTCACGCAGTTCTGTTGCCAAACATTATGGAGCTTGTCGGCACTGCAAACCTACCAAGGGTTCACTCTCACATAGGCGTGGGACGCACTGTGGCGAGAGGCTGGATAAGAAGTGCCTTGGGAGCGGCATAGACTCATCTACACCTTCTGCGCACTTCACTCCTGTAGGACATCTGGCACCTTGGCTGGGTTCAACCTCAGTCAGAGAAGCTTCATGAAACCACTCATCTGCTCCGCTTTGGCAGCCGGGAGCCTCCTCCTGTTCATTCCGGCGGCTTTGGCGCAGAGCCAAACGCAGCGCGGCGAGTACCTGGCGACCATCATGGATTGCACCGGCTGCCATACGCCCGGCACCTTTCTTGGCAAGCCCGACCTGCAGCGACCTCTGGCTGGTTCAGAGGTCGGATTCCAGATCCCCGGGCTCGGTATCTTCTATCCACCCAACCTCACCCCTGATCGCGAGACGGGACTGGGCAAGTGGAGCGAGGCCGACATCATCAAAGCGGTGCGAACCGGCGTCAGGCCAGACGGTCGCCAGCTTGTGCCGATCATGCCGTACCACTCCTATGGCAAGCTCACGGATGCCGATGCCAAAGCTCTGGCTGGCTATCTGAAGAGTCTGAAGCCGGTCAGGAACCAGGTACCCGGTCCGGTCGGCGCCAACGAGAAGCCCTCATCCCCTTACCTGACCGTGGTCATGCCTCAGTAGCCTCCTGAAGCAGAGGCCCCAAAATCTAGAAGCTGGCGATCCCCGGAGAGGCTCAGGAGGCATCAGACATGCTCGAGGCAGAGTTGCAGCGGCTACGCGACGACCATACAGATCTTGCGAACCTGCTGGCTGAGCTGGAGACGCAACTCGCGCGGCCGTTCCCACCTGAGCCGCCGTTTCAGGTCATGTCAGATGCGACAGCCCTGCAAGATCGGGTCTATGCCATGGCTCGCAGGGTCGGGAGCATGAAGCGGGTGATCCGTGACAGGATCCTGCAGCAGGCGCTCGCAGCCGACTTCGCTCTGCAAGAAAGCAAGATTGAAGCCTCAGGATAGCACCATCGCATGTCTGGGCGGAGCCGGTCGGATGGCGTCGCTATGGGTATTCGCTCTCCAGCGCGAAGCCCGTCTTGAGGATTGAGGAACGAAAAGATGACGGACGAGGATACCTGTCGCATCGTGCGGGGCAACTGCGGCTACGAGGGGCGCCAGTGCCTCACCTATTTTGCCGGGATCTCGGCGCAGCGCGTCGGATCACGCAGCATCTGCTGCGAATGCCTCCCGGAGCCCGGGCCAAGGCGCATCTGCCTCTCGGCGACTAACCGAGCGTGTAGACGATGGCCCAGCCGATAATACCTAGGGCAGCCAGCAAACCGAACCATTCGAGGACACGCGACAGCCTATCATTGGCGGGCGACTACGGACGAGCCATCAGGAGCTTGTCATCATCGTCAACCATGTTGAGGAAATCCTACAATAGGCGACAGACAGTACCATTGGCATGAGCGCGTCATCATCTTCATCTCTCTCGCGCAATCACGACAACGGCGTCAAACCCCTGCCGTTTGCGCCTTGAGGCTAAGGCAAACGCCGCGGAGAGTGCCTGCTCCTCTGTGGAGTGAACTGAGATGCTTCGCCCGTCGTGCGAGACCGACCAGACATCATTCCTTGTACGCGTTACCACCACCCGTTCCACGCTTGCGGTTCCATTGGAGACCACCTTCAAGCGTAAATGTCCATCTCTGTTTCGCAATAAACTCAAAGGGATAGATCAACAATCCCTTAAGATTATGGTTCTGGCTCGGATGGTTACTTCCGGTGGCTGATGCCAGAGGCGTCAGGCTACTTGGAATGCTTGGAGGACCCGTTCGCGGATCTCGTCCAACTTATTCCGGAGGGCGTTCCTCTACCCTCGGATCTCCCCATTGGACGTGCACTGGCGTGCGTCAGGGCACAGCAGCCTTCAACGAAACTGGTTAATGAGCCCTTACCACAAGGATTGGGGTGCGACATGCCAGCGAAAAAGCAGAAAGGTGTTTCCTTTGCGCGACGTGAGATAGCGCGGCTTGAGCAGAAACTCAGGGCGGTTGACGCACAGATCGCTCGACTGGAAAGAGATCCAGACCTCGGCCTTGCTACACGGGATCATTTTATTGTCTGGAAGCGGCCCTGCCTTTTTGCTGCTTGGCCCTCTGTGATCCAATAGTCACCTCATCTACGCCTGCATCAGCAAATAGCGGGGTTTAGTGAAGGGATTTGTTGATGGTGCTGACGGAAGGACTCGAACCTGCACGGACAAGCCCAAGGGATTTTGGATCCCTTGCGTCTACCAAGTCTTCCTTGAAGGATGTGCACTCAGGAGTGATGAACAGGCGCCTGTTCTCGCCCCGCATGTAGCGCAGAAGGGCAAACCTGATCGATGCCGGGTTGTCGGAAGTGCCGGGCTGAACGCCCAACGCAAAGGCGCCGAAGAGGTGGATGAAGGGATCTCCTATCCGTCGGAGACTAGATAAGGCAACCGCATCTGCGCTTGAGCCAACGAGTTGATACCTCCCGCCTTCACCACATGATCGGCGACCTCCAACCGCTCAATAAGGCGCAGGACGCGCCCCACCTCTGCTTGGGAACACAGCGGTGGCAATAGTGTGGGATTACATCAAGTCCAACAATCTGCAGAACCCCGAAAACAAGCGGGAAATCCTCGCGGATGAGAAGCTTCAGGCTGTATTCGGCGGCAAGAGCAAGGTCAGCATGTTCGAGATGAACAAGCACTTTGCCCAGCATCTCTCCTGAGCGGACGCAACAACAGGCCCACCCCGCCAGCGTGCCGGTGGGGTGGGTGTCGCTTCAGCCATCCGGTTGCGGCTCCCGGCTAGACCGCCTCCTTGAGCTCCTTCGCAGGCCGGAAGGCGATCTTCTTGGAGGCTTTGATGTTGATCGGCTCGCCAGTCTGCGGGTTGCGCCCGGTACGCGCGGCGCGCTTGCGCACCTGCAGGATGCCGAGACCGCTCAGGCGGATCTTGTCACCCTTCTTCAAGCTCTTGGCGATCATCTCAACGACTTGCGTCAGCATCTCGTTAGCCTGGCGCTTGGGAAGCTCGTGCACTTCCGACAACTGTTCGGCAATGTGGCGCAGGGTGAGGATCGCGCCAGCCGAGGTGCCAGTGGATTTCTTTGCACCCTTGGGGGCTGCCTTGACTGACGCCTTCGGTGCTGCGGCCTTCGTAGACCTCTTGGCAACGGCGTCGGCCGTCTTAGTCGGTTCTGCTTTCGATGCGGCCGCTTTGCGGGCCGGCGCCTTCTTGGCTGTCGTCTTGGTTGCAGCTTTCGCCATGGGTGAGATCCTCCTGATGCGCTGACAATCTAGTAGTCAGTCGATGGGCAAAGGGTTTGCCACCCAAGATTGAAACCACCAGAGGGCTCCGGCCTCAATAACCGGGACGGAACGGATTCACAGGATCTTGGGGCAGCACAGGATCCTGTGAGTGATTGTGCAATTGGACAAGCAACTCCTGTAGCCGGAAACGCAGGCGACTGGGTTCCGGCCCATTGAGGGCTGAGGCGGAACCCGGGCCTGGATCAGGCGGCAAGAAAGAGCTCCTTCTGTCGCCAAGCGGCGCAGGCTCGTCGTCCATTCGGGCGTGCGGTCGCGATGCGCTCCTGGAAGCGGACCTGCGCTTCCTTGAGCAGACGGCGTTTTCGGGCGAGGGGTTGAGAGGCTCTGGCGGTGTCGTTCACAACAGCCGCCGCTGCCGCGTACAGGTCGGCTGTTGCGGCATCCAGGCCGGGATCTCGCTCGAACAAGGCCACAAGGCTCGCCAGGTGCTGTCTGAGGAGCGTCTGCAATTCGCGGAGGTAGGGTAGCTCTCCTCCGAACTCAATGGCCTTCACAGTTGGCGAGATCAGGGCCAACTTCTCTTCGATCGTGTTGGTGAATTGGTTCTCCGCCATGAGCAACCGTCTCCAGGTACGAGGAAGCCCGCCCAGCCCTTGAAGCACATGGAAAAGCATGCGCCTTCATGGTTAACCAGCGGTTTCAAACGGGTGAGAAGAACGACGCGATAAAGGCTTGGTGCCAATCCATCGCTATGTGCTCAGGCACACTTGCCTGAACACGGTCTGCAATCATCTTCCTCGGTCAGTGTCGAGACCTATCGTATGCGCCCTGGTGAGAGGTCTGGTGCTCGGCCTTCAGCCAGGGTGCTTCTATGTGGTGTTGCAACCGGCATCGCATGCGCCCCGACTGAAGTTTGGAAGAGGCTTCAGTTGGGGCGTTCTCAGTCCGACAAGTCGCGATGTTGCCATAGATTGTGTGAGGAAACGGGCTCTACAGGGGCATGAGAATCCAGAAAACCTGCAATCCGCTGACAGAACGCAGGGCAGCGGATGTGAGACGGGGGTCGTGAACCTGAGACTTAGCTTGCCAATTTGACGAGTTGTGGCTCCCGCAGCATGTAGCCGCGGCCCCAGACCGTCTCGATGTAGTCCCTGCCACCTGAAGCCTCCGCGAGCTTCCTGCGCAGCTTGCAGATGAATACGTCGATGATCTTGATCGCAGGTTCGTCCATGCCGCTATACAGATGATTGAGGAGCATCTCTTTGGTCAGCGTGTTCCCCTGGCGCTGAGCCAGAAACGCCAGGATCTTGTACTCCGTGCCCGTCAGGTTCACCCGGCGGCCTGCGATCTCAGCCTGTTGAACTCGGGGGTTGATCGTCAGATCGCCGCATTGAAGGACGGCCTCGGTCTGATCAGACGAGCGGCGGATGATGGCCTGCATGCGGGCGATGAGTTCATCCTTATGAAATGGCTTTGTGAGGTAATCATCGGCGCCGTAGCCGAGGCCTCTGACCTTGTTCTGGATGCCGTCCAGGCCTGAGAGGATCAGGACAGGCGTGCTCACCTTGGCAAGCCGCAGCTGTTGCAGGACATCATAGCCTGACATGTCCGGGAGATTGAGATCGAGCAGGATGATGTCGTAATCGGGGAGCCGGCCGAGATCGATGCCGTGCTCGCCCAGATCGGCGACGGAGATCTGGACATTGAGGCGCTGGAGCATGAGCTCAATGCTTCGAGCGACAGAGATGTCATCCTCGATCAGCAGCACGCGCATCTCACCACCTCCCAGAGACCTCAGCTAATATGAGGGAAGTATGCTCAACGAGGAGTTAACGCCGGAGGCACGTTGACGCTTTCACGGCGCTGACCTAATAATCCCAAGGCGATATTGGATCATAACTTCCGGCACTTTGGGCATAGGGAACCGATCATATCTTGTGCCATGCCACCACCATCGTCATCGAAGGCGAAAGCTTGGATCACGTAGCCTTCCGCTTCCACCCAGGCAATCATGAACGAGGGTGTCAGTGGGGAACCGGAGCGGTCGACCATTGCCACACGGTCCTTATGCAGGGTGAAAGCGATCTTTCTGAGCCGCGGCAGATCCGCCACGACGCTGTTCTTGGGATAGCGCGGAATAAAGTCGACCGGCTCACGCAGATACTCCGTGTCGCCATAGGTCCAGTCGAATTTCGCATTGTTCAGCAGTTGCTGCATCAGGGCGAAGCGCTCCGGTGTCATGCCGTCTGCTCCACTTGGTCGATCTAGGGCAGATACCCGAACGGCGGGTCGGCGGAAACTGTAGCTGTTAGTAGGTTAGCGCCGCTTCTCAGCTGCCTTCCTCACCTCTCGTGCCGTGACCCGTCGGGAAGAGGCGGAAGGATCGTATCCAGAGCGTTTCCGACACTCCTCCAGCGTCTGCTCTCTGGCAAGGATTTGCCACAGTTCTTCTAATGCAGGGTGCAGGGGTTGTTTGGTGTCGGTCTTCGTCTTGCTCATGCGCGATGCCTTTTGCTGGAGGCGCAAACTTCATGCTGCCGTACCGATTCCTCATTCAGCAGGATCTTGTTCGTGCAAGGCTGATTGATCGGTCGTGCTCGACCTCCTAAGCAGCCAATCGGTTTCGCGCCTTCTCCCTGCCATTGGGCGTAGAACCGGCACCTACCGTAGGGATGTTATCTACCGCCCTGGCGTCTCCGTCGACCTCACGAGTTGGCGCAAGGCTGCTGTATCTGGTTCACTGACGTCAACCCGTTCTTTGCCGCGGGGCTTTACAGCTGCCTTTTGGATACTGGGTGATGACATACCAACGGCGGCAACCTGCAGATTGCGAGCCTGCTTCTCGAGCAGCTTTGCTGAGGCTGCTTTGTCTTTTTGGATCGCGCCGGTTTTCTCCCCAATGGAATCTGTCCGGGACACATCACGGGTGACGTCATTGGGTTGGCGGTTTGCACCTTTGGCATCAGGCCTGACGGGAGGATACTCGACCCGAGCCTGCTCGCGAGACTGGGACAGCCGATTGATCTCGCGATGTGCCGTGGCAAGCTCTGCACGGAGCTGGGCCATCTCGGAGAGCGAGATTTGAGTTTTGGTCTGCTCGGCAACGAGCTGGGTTTGCGTGACCTGCAAGCTTGCGA
Organism: Microvirga terrae; assembly: GCF_013307435.2. Lineage (NCBI taxonomy): Bacteria > Pseudomonadati > Pseudomonadota > Alphaproteobacteria > Hyphomicrobiales > Methylobacteriaceae > Microvirga > Microvirga terrae. Next base: position 92,047 of record NZ_CP102846.1, on the reverse strand, counting down.
CCTGATCCTGAAGCTGGCGTCCGACCGTAGCCGACGTGTGCCTCACGATAGCGAATGAACTCCATCCTGCGGCCGCGGACAGACTGAGCGCAAGGATTAAGCCGCGATGTGCGTTCAATAGACGTGGCGCAGACTCCTGGAACATGGGCGCCTCCCGCGTACGCAAGATGACCGAAATTCAGCGCCCCTCATTCGGACCCACGGTTGGGGCGACAAAGAGGCTGTAACGGACCAGCTCAGGCTGCCGGCTGCCACGATACGGGTGTTTTCGTTGTCTTGGTTAAGACAGTGTAAAACCAAGGAGCTGATGAATGGCCAGGTCCTCGTGTAACAGGCTTGCGACGATGGCCGATGCAAGCCGCTCCGCAGCAACCTTGGCACCTGGAATATCGCTGGCGACTGCCCTGTGACTGGGTGCCAACTCAACGTAAGATCGGTATAGAGGCGACATTTTGCGAGACAGGCGCGCCTGACCACAGCTTATAGTTGTGGCGCATTGGGGCTTATCTCTCGTGGGAAAAGCGACTGTGCCAAGCTGGTTCGCCCACCCGCTCGGTCTATGACCAAAGTCAGATGCGCTATGGCCAGCTTTTCGCTAGACCCATCAAGGAGCTGGACCGGCAGACAAGAAAAAGCCGGGCCAACGTCCGGCGAAGTTCAGGTCCGACAAATCCATCAAAACCTTCCAGAGGGAACGACTGACACAGCAGAGCCGGGAGGAAAAAGGCGATGCCGCGTTGAAATCAGCCACTGCTGATATCGGCGGCATCGCGCCTCTCTGCAATGCAGCATGCCTCATGAAGGGACTGCGTTGACCGCATGCCACCGCTCTCGCAGTCCGAAAGTAGACGATTATACTTCGTTGGTTTCTGCCGGCACAGCATCAATGCATGTCGGTCAACTTCCCACACAAGAGCCTCAGAGAGACTGGACGAGCAGATCGATGCTGGCTTTGGCATCGCCGTAGAACATGCGGGTGTTGTCCTTGTAGAACAGCGGGTTCTCGATGCCGGAGTAGCCGGTCCCCTGCCCGCGCTTCGAGACGAACACCTGCTTGGCCTTCCACACCTCCAGCACCGGCATGCCGGCGATCGGACTGTTCGGATCCTCCTGGGCGGCCGGATTGACGATGTCGTTCGAGCCGATGACGATCACTACATCCGTCTCTGAAAAGTCCTCGTTGATCTCGTCCATCTCCAGCACGATGTCATACGGCACCTTGGCTTCCGCCAGCAGCACGTTCATGTGCCCGGGCAGGCGGCCTGCCACCGGATGGATGGCAAAGCGCACGTCCTTGCCCTTGGCCCGCAGCCGGCGGGTCAGCTCCGACACCGATTGCTGCGCCTGCGCCACCGCCATGCCGTAACCGGGCACAATCACGATGCTGTCGGCCTCCTCCAGGGCGGTCGCCACTCCGTCGGCGTCGATCGCGATCTGCTCGCCGGCAATCGCCATCACTGGACCCGTGGTGGCGCCAAACCCGCCGAGGATCACGCTGATGAAGCTCCGGTTCATGGCCTTGCACATGATATAGCTCAGGATCGCACCCGACGACCCGACCAGGGCACCGGTGACGATCAGCAGGTCGTTGCCCAGCGTGAAGCCGATCGCAGCCGCCGCCCAGCCCGAGTAGGAGTTGAGCATCGAGACCACCACCGGCATGTCGGCCCCGCCGATGCCCATGATCAGATGGTAGCCGATGAAGAACGCCAGTAGGGTCATCGCTACCAGCGCCCAGATGCCTGTACCCTGCACATACAGCACCAGCAACACGAGCGAGAGCAGCGCCGCCCCGGCATTGAGCCCATGGCCGCCGGGCAGCTTCCTGGCCTTGCCGTCGACCTTGCCGGCGAGCTTGCCAAACGCGATCACCGAGCCGGTAAACGTCACGGCACCGATAAATACGCCAAGGAAGACCTCGACCTTCAGGATCGCGATCTCCACCCCGGTCTTGTGCGCCAGCACCCCGGCAAAGCCGGTCAGCGCCTGCCGTGAGGCTTCGTCGAGGGCGAGCACGCGGGTGAGCTCGAGATCGGCATTAAAGCCGATGAACACGGCCGCGAGACCGACAAAGGAGTGCAGGGCTGCCACCAGCTGCGGCATCTCGGTCATCTCGACCTTCTTGGCCACATACCAGCCAATCGCTGAGCCGATCACCAGCGTGGCGGCAATGATGGCGTAGTTGCCCACACCCGGCCCGAACACCGTAGCACCCACGGCGAGCGCCATGCCGGCAATGCCGTACCAGACGGCCCGCTTGGCGCCCTCTTGGCCCGACAGGCCGCCCAGCGACAGGATGAACAGGATGGCGGCCGCCACATAGGCGGCGGAGACAAGACCAAAGCTCATCGGACGATCCTCACGACTTCTGGAACATGGCCAGCATCCGGCGCGTGACCAGGAAGCCGCCGACGATGTTGATGGTGGCAATCAGGAAGGAGAGCGAGGCCAGGCTGACCACCAGCCAGTGGCTGGAGCCCACCTGGAGCAGGGCGCCGAGCACCACGATGCCCGAGATGGCGTTGGTCACCGCCATCAGCGGCGTATGCAGCGAGTGGCTGACGCTCCAGATCACCTGGAAGCCGACAAAGCAGGCCAGGGCAAAGACGATGAAGTGAGCCATGAAGCTTGCCGGCGCATAGGCACCGACCAGCGCGATCAGCAGGCCACCGGCCACGAGCAGCCCCACCTGGGTCCTGGTCTGGCTCCGGAAGGCAGCGGCTTCCTGCGCCCGCTTCTCCTCCGGGGTGAGCTCCCTCGCCTTCTCCTTAGGCTTGGCGGCCGCGATCGCCTGCACTTTGGGCGGCGGAGGCGGGTAGGTGATCGTGCCCTGGTGCGTGACCGTGGCGCCGCGGATCACATCATCGTCCATGTTGTGGTGGATGACACCGTCCTTGTTCGGGGTCAGGTCGGTCAGGAAGTGGCGGATATTGTTGGCATACAGTGTCGAGGCCTGGGCGGCCATGCGGCTCGGGAAGTCGGTGTAGCCGATGATGGTGACGCCGTTGTCCGTCACCACCTTCTCGTCCGGCACGGTCAGGTCGCAGTTGCCGCCCCGTTCCGCTGCCAGATCCACGATCACCGAACCGGGCTTCATTGCTTGAACCATGTCGGCCGTCCACAGCTTCGGCGCTGGCCGGCCGGGGATCAGGGCGGTGGTGATGACGATGTCGATCTCCGGTGCGAGTTCGCGGAACTTGGCGAGCTGCTTCTCGCGGAACTCGGGGCTGGAGGGCGCGGCATAGCCGCCGGTGGCAGCGCCGTCCTGTGCCGCCTCGAACTCCAGAAAGACGAATTGCGCGCCCATGGACTCGATCTGCTCGGCCACCTCGGGCCGCACATCGAAGGCATAGGTGATGGCGCCCAGGCTGGTCGCGGTGCCGATCGCGGCGAGGCCTGCCACGCCGGCACCGACCACCAGCACCTTGGCGGGCGGGACTTTGCCGGCGGCGGTGACCTGGCCGGTGAAGAAGCGGCCGAAGTGGTTGCCGGCCTCGATCACGGCGCGGTAGCCGGCGATGTTGGCCATGGAGGAGAGCGCGTCCATCTTCTGGGCGCGGGAGATGCGCGGCACCATGTCCATGGCAATGACGGTGGCCTCCCGTTCCCTTGCCTGCTCCATAAGATCGGAGTTCTGGGCCGGCCAGAAGAACGAGATCAGGGTCTGGCCTTGGCGGAGCTGGTGGACCTCAGCCTGCGTCGGCGGCCGCACCTTGGTGAGCACGTCGGAGGCGGCGTAGAGGGCTGCCGCATCCGGCACGATGCTCACCCCGGCCGCAGCAAAGGCCGCATCCGAGAAGCCCGCCTTCTCCCCTGCCCCGGCCTCGATCACGCAGGCATGCCCGAGCTTCTGCAGCTGGAGGGCTGACTCAGGCGTCATCGCCACCCGCGCCTCACCTGGGAAGACTTCCCTCGGAGTTCCAATCCTCATGGCCAATGGTCCTTGCTCTGGCGGTGTGTCAGGTGAAGCTCAGATGGATCTTCATCGACCGGCTACGATCGCCGGCCGCCTCGAAGGCCGCCACCGCGTCAGTGATGGGATAGGTCCCGCTCATCAGAGGCTTGAGATCCACCCGGCGCGCGTTGATGAGGTCGACCGCGAGGGCGAACTCCTCGTGGAAGCGGAACGTCCCTTTCATCTCGATCTCTTTCGCCACCACCAGGTTCTGCGGGATCGACACGTCGCCGCCGAGCCCGAGCTGCACCAGCACGGATCGCGGCTTCAGCACCTCCAGGCCGGAGCGTACGGCGCTCCCATTGCCTGAAGCCTCGAACTGAACATCGAAGGTGCCCTTGTTGGTGGCAAAGGGCGACAGCGCCTCCGGCTCGCTCGCCACATTGATCGTCCGATCGGCGCCGACAGCCCGTGCCTTCTCCAGCACCGCATCCATGACATCCGTGGCGACGATCTCCCGTGCCCCGTGCGCCCGCGCGGCGATGATCGCGAGAGCCCCGATCGGGCCGCAGCCGGTCACCAGAACCCGCTTGCCCAGAAGCGATCCGGCCCGGTTGACCGCATGCAGCGTCACCGCCAGCGGCTCGGCGAACGCCGCCTCGTTGATTGAAACATCCTCCGCTACCTTGTGGCATTGCCATTGCTCGGCCACCAGGCTCTGCCGGAACGCGCCCTGGATGTGCGGCATCGGCATGGCGCTGCCATAGAAGCGCATGTTCAGGCACTGGTTCTGCTGGCCCTTCAGGCAGTACTCGCAGTGCTGGCAGGGCCGGCTCGGCGAGACAGCCACCCGGTCTCCGATGGCCAGACCCGAGACGCCCTCGCCGAGCGAGCGGACGGTACCGGCTACCTCATGGCCGAGGATCATCGGCTCGCGCACCCGAACCGTGCCGAAGCCGCCATGGTTGTAGTAGTGCAGATCGGAGCCGCAGATGCCGCCGGCCTCGATGGCGACCTCGACCTGTTCCGGCCCGGGAGTCTCCGGCTCACGCTCCTCGATGCGCAGGTCCTTGGCGGCATGAATGACAACGGCTTTCATGGGGCAATCCTCAGATGACGGGCGTGAGAAGGGGCTGCTGGGCAAAATGCGCCGCTAGGTTGTCGCGCACCAGTTTCCCCATCGCCTGCCGGGTTTCCACAGTCCCGGATGCGTGATGCGGCTGTAGGATGACGTTCTCGAGCGTCAGGAAGCGCTCGTCGATGTTCGGCTCGTTCCAGAATACATCAAGGCCGGCGCCCTTGATGATGTTGTGCTCGAGTGCATCGAGCAGGGCTGCCTCATCAACGGTCGATCCCCGCGAGATGTTGATCAGGATGCCGTCGCGTCCGAGCGCCTGCAGGACATCGGCGTTGATGATTTTTTGGGTGCTAGCGCCGCCCGCCAGAGTGACGATGAGGAACTCGGACTGCTCGGCCAGGGCCATCAGATCAGGCACGAAGGTGTACGGCAGATCATCCCACTGGGCGATGTCGAAATGGGCAATCGGGCAGTCGAACGCCGCCAGGCGCTTGGCCACCTCGACGCCGATGCGTCCCATACCGACGATGCCGACCTTCTTGCCGTGGACGCGGGTGACGAGACGCATGTTGGCGTTGCGCCAGCGTCCGTCCCGGACATATTTGTCAGCCTGCGGGATCTGACGGGCCACTGCCAGGAGCAGCCCGACGCCGATGTCGGCCACGTCAGCGGTGAGGACGTTGGGCGTGTTGGTCACCCGGATCCCATTGGCCTTCGCATGTGAGAGGTCGATGGCATCGGTTCCGACGCCATAGCAGGAGACGATCTCAAGCCTTGGCAAAGCCGTCATGAGCTCAGCCGACGCGCCAATCTCGCCGCGGGTCGCGATGGCGCGAACGTTGTCACCCACTTGGCGCAGAAAGGCTGCCCGGTCGGGCGCTTCCCAAAGCTTGTGAACCGTGTAGTTGCTCTCCAGGTCCTCAAGGTCCCAAGTCGGATAGGGACCCATCATCAGGATCTCAGGCTTTGTCATTGCGAGCGTTCTCCCATGTCGGCATTTGCTGGCGGCTGTCTGACGCGGCTGATGCTTGCGTCAGAGGCAGGTGGTGATGCCGCCATCAACGTAGAGCGTGTGCCCGTTGACGAACGAGGAGGCCTCGCTCGAGAGGAACACCGCCGCACCAATCAGCTCCTCGACGTTGCCCCAGCGGGCCGCCGGCGTGCGCTTCTCCAGCCAGCCTGAGAAGTCTGGATTGTCGACGAGGGCCTGGTTGAGCGGCGTCTTGAAGTAGCCGGGCGCAATGGCGTTGACCTGCAGGCCGTGCTTGGCCCAGTCCGCGCACATGCCCCGGGTCAGGTTCTTCACTGCTCCCTTGGTGGCCGTGTAAGGAGCGATCCCAGGCCGGGCGAGCTCGCTCTGGACCGAGGCGATGTTGATGATTTTGCCGCGCCCGCGCGGGATCATGTGCCGGGCGACCGCTTGCCCGACATAGAACACGCTGGAGACATTGGTGGTCAGCAGCTGCTCCCACCGGTCAGCGGGGAAGTCCTCGAGCGGGGTGCGGAACTGCATTCCCGCATTGTTAATCAGGATGTCGATCGGGCCCTCGCCTTCAATGGCCTCAATCCCATTCCGGACAGCGTCCGCCGAGGTCACGTCAAAGATTGCAGTCGCGACTCTGTGTCCTGCCGCCGACAGTTGGGCGGCAGCAACTTCGATCTTGCCCGGGTCACGTCCATTGAGAACGACCGCAGCACCGTGTTCCGCCAAACCTCTGGCCAGAGCGAAACCGATACCTTGTGACGAGCCCGTCACGAGAGCACGTCGACCTGCAAGCGAAAACAATGAAGACACCATTGAATCCTTCTCAACCATCGTGCGCGATGGGACTTTTAGATGTAGTTTGTCGTTCATTTCGACCATTTCCTCATGGCCGAATGCCTTTGAAATCTAGGCTCAGGAAACCAGCTCGACAAAGACAACTACAATCTGTAGCCATAGCTTTTGCTTATGGCGATGTGTTCGCAAGATGCCGCAAGCAGCGCCTGTGCCTATACCAAGGATCGAATGGAGTCTCAGAGTCGGCGGCGGTTTCGCAAATGGAGACGCCGGCTCGCTTGACGCAAGCCGGCGGGAATGTCCGCTAGGAATGAACGGAAGTGCCAGATCTTAGGGAATTGGCTCGAACTTCAGTTCGGTTAGAGGCGTGACTTTATCGGTCCGCGTCATCTTGAACTCGGTGTTGGGCCCGAGCCACTTATCCCAGGCTGCATTGATTTCACCGGCCGCATCCATCTCCTTGAGGGTTTCGTTGACCTTCGCCAACAATGCAGGCTCGTCCTTCTTCATGCCGATGCCCGTTGGTTGCAATACCATGGGCTCAGGGATCATCTTCAGCTCGACGCCTCTCGTCTTTGACTCGTTGACGAGTTTCGTGATCGTCATGGTATTAGCGACCATGCCGAGCGCCTTGTTCTGTTGAACCGCCATGAACGCCGAGCCCGTGTCTTGGAAGGTCAGCGGTTCTGATCCATTCATCTTGATGGCGAGCTCGGAGGTCGATCCCTTGGTCGAGGCGAGCCGCTTGCCCTTGAAATCGGCCTTGGACGTTGCCGGATCACTCGCCTTCACAGCCAGCATTTCCTTCGCCATATAGTAAGGGTCACTATACTGGATCTGCTCAGCGCGGCTTAGGGTATAGGCGAGGTTCGCAATTGTCAGATCGACGCGACCGAGCTTGACCTCAGGCACACGGGCCTCGACGGACAGCGGCGTAAGCTTTGCCTCGACGCCCCATCGCTTGGCGATCCCTTTGCACAGATCGACATCGAAACCGACCAACTCGCGTGTTTTTGGATCCGGCGCCGAGAACGGCGGCACGTCAGCGTAGACGCCGCAGCGAAGCTCCTTGCGAGCCATGATATCAGCAAGTTGATCGGCACTCGCGGGGGCGATCGCGGTGAGACCGAGAGCGGCGGCCGCAAGGCCGAGTTTAAGCGACTTCAGTGACATGTCCTTCTCCTCTGGTTTTATTTTATGCTGATCGTTCAATGGCGCAGATCCGAAAGGAAGCGCTGCGCGCGAGGGTGCTGAGGCCGCGAGAAAAAGCTCTCGGGATCGGCCTCCTCAAGGATGCGACCTCCGTCCATGAACCAGACGCGATCCGCAACTTCCCGTGCGAACCCCATTTCGTGAGTCACGCACATCATGGTCATGCCATCCGCGGCCAGTGCCTTCATCACGGCAAGCACCTCGCCGACCATCTCAGGATCAAGGGCGCTGGTGGGCTCATCGAACAGCATCGCTGGCGGCTCCATGGCGAGCGCCCGGGCAATCGCAACGCGCTGCTGCTGACCACCGGACAGCTGGCCTGGATAGGAGCCGGCCTTTGCCGCGAGGCCCACGCGGTCAAGAAGCTGCATTGCCTTTTCGCGAGCTACCTCCCGCTTGACGCCATTGACCGTGACGGGCGACAGAGTGACATTCTCGAGCGCCGAGAGATGCGGAAATAGATTGAAGCTCTGGAACACAAATCCAATGCGGCTTCGAAGATGATTGAGCTCCTTGCTACGCATTTTGGCATGCACGTCCTGACCGTCGAAGATGATTGAGCCGGACTGAATCTCTTCAAGCCGGTTGACCGTTCTGATCAACGTCGACTTTCCTGAGCCTGATGGCCCGCACACCACCACGACCTCGCTTCGAGCCACCTCAGCGTTGATGTTGTCAAGTGCCTGAAATGATCCGTAGTTCTTGCGGACATTTGAAAAGCGGATCATTGGTGGGCCTCCCGCGGACGGACGCACAGTGCTCATGGCTCAGCCGTAAGTGTTTGAGGTTGCATTGTGACGGGCAATGGACCGGTAGTCGTCCCGGCTCGCTTGCGAGCGATGCGTCGTTCCAGAACGGTCGCCGCGTGGGTTAGCGTCCAGCAGACGAGATAGTATATGATTGCCAGAATGAAGAAGACCTCGAATGGTTTCGAAAGGAGGCGATTGTTGATCTGATTAGCCGCAAACGTAAGCTCCGGAACGTTGATGACATATCCCAGAGTCGTCTCCTTGATTGTCGAGACGAACTGGCTGAGGATGCTGGGCAGCATGTTATAGAGAGCCTGTGGCAGGATGACGTACCACATGGCACCAAGATAGCTGTGGCCCAGGGCACGCGCCGCATCCATCTGGCCGCGGCCAACGGCGACAATCCCGGCTCGCACGACTTCGCTCAGAAATGCCGCCTCATAAAGAACCAACGTTACGAGCATGGTCACAAACCCGGGAATATTCGCGCCAAGGAGCAACGGGACCATAAAGTAGACCCACAGGATCAGCATCAGTAGCGGCACGCCCCGCGCGATGTAGACGAGTGCGGTCGATGGCCAAAGCAGAAACGGCGATCGCGACAACCTAGCGAGGGCGAGCAACACGCTGAGCGGGAATGCAAGAGCGATGCTCAGTACGGAGAGGATCAGAGTCGCGGCTAATCCTCCAAGCGGCCCGTTGGGGTATTGGCCGATCAGCAGAAGAAGCCAGTTATCCTGAATGATGGAGAGGATATCCCAGAGCATCGGTCAGCGTCCTCCGCTCAAGGCTGCCTTCCGGCCGAGTGCAGCTCCGACAGACATGATCAGCAGAGAGCAGATCAGGTACGCGATGGTTGCGATCAGGTAGGCTTCGAAGGTTCTGAAGCTCTGGCTTTCGATTTCCTTAACAGCATGCGTGAGCTCGGCGACCCCGATCGCCATCGCAAGGCTGCTGTTCTTGAACAAGGATACGCTGTGGTTGATGAGCGCGGGCAGAGCATTGCGAAACGCTTGCGGCATGAGCACATAGCGCATCGTGCCGAAGAAGCTGTGTCCAAGGGCACGGGCAGCCTCGGATTGGCCGGCCGGCACAGAACGGATACCGGAGCGCAGATCCTCACTGAAATAAGCCGCCTGACACAGCCCAAGGGCAACGATGGCAAAAGTGGCCTCCGCATTATGATCAGAGAGCCAGTATTGCAACCCTTCGGGCAGGAGGCTCGATATTCCGAAGTACCACAGCATCAGCTGCACCAGGGTCGGAACATTGCGGTGGTAAGAGACGTAGGCCGCAACGGCGCGATCAGCGAGGCGGCTCGGGGACAGCCGAATGATCAGGAGCAGAATCGCTAGGGTCATGGCGAGGAGCCATGACCCGGTGGCAATCACAAAGGTCATCTCCAGCCCATGGAGGAGCATGAGCCCGAAGTTCGGGTTCGTTAAGATCGCGACAAGATCGAACCCGCCCATAGCAGCTTAACTCGCCTTGGAGGGCTGGCCATCTCTGGCAGCCGGACGAGCGGTTTGGAGGCCACCCAGAACCTGAAGGGTTGGTGTGATCTCCATGTGACCCACATTCATGGATACAGGTGCTGCAACGGCGAAGGCGATGGCCTCAGCGATGTCGGCGGCCTCTGGCAGTTCGAAGCCTTCGATGAAGCGCTCCCGGATCTCAGGTGTGTCGCCATGGACATGCGCAAAGATATCGGTCGCAACGCGCCCGGGACAGATCTCGGTAACGCGGACCCGGTGCCCGAAAGCGTCGAGGCGCAGCTGGCGGGACAGCATGCTGACCGCCGCTTTAGTCGCGTGATAGGTCGAGTTCCCACCGAAGTTGTAGACACCGGCGATTGACGAGATGTTGATGACGTGACCGCGGTCCCGCGCCACCATGCCGGGAACGATGAGGCGGCAAAGATGGAGCACGGCCCGTGTGTTCACATCGACGAGCAGGTCGATGTCCTCCGGATCAGCCTCAAGGAACTTCTTGGGGCGGTCGACGCCCGCATTGTTGACCAGGATGTCGAACTGGACTGTCTCTGCGAGACTTGCGAGCTGTTCGCGGTCCGCCACATCGATGACATGCGCTATGCATCCGGTCCTATCGGCAAGGCGTTCCAGCGGCTCTCGACTGCGGGCAATCGCGTGAACCTCCAAGCCTTCGCGGCGGAACCGCTCGACCACGGCGGCACCAATTCCCGAAGAAGCGCCAGTCACGAGAGCTGTCTTGTAATCAGAGAAGGGCATGAGTGTCCTCGCTGGTTGATATAACTTAGGAGAAGTTAGCCAGCAGACGCCAAGACCATTTGTGTTTGTGGCGATAAGCTGTTCTTATCTTGCGGCGTAGGAACTGGACTACGCCATCTGGGACACGGGCACGATCTTCCCACCAGCCTGCTCGATTTCCGAACGGATCTTGCGAGCGAGCGATAAGGCTCCAGGCGTATCTCCATGCAGCAGAATGCTGTGAGGGCGCATCGGAAGATCCTCTCCCTCGTACGTTGTAACGGTTCCCTGCCGAAGGATTTGTCGCACCCGCTCCAGTACCTTGGCCTCATCGTGGATGACAGAGTCCGGCAGACGGCGCGGGACAAGGAGGCCTGCCTTGTCGTAGGCGCGGTCCGCGAGAAAGGTGGTCGCGACGCGAAGGCCGCAGGATGACGCCGCATCTTCAATGGCCCGGCTCGTTGAGGAGACGATGATCAACTCAGGGTTGAAGCGCGCGACCGCAGCAACGAGGGGTGCGGCGACAGAGGAATCTGCGGCCGCCATGTTCCCGAGGGCCCCATGAAAGCTCATGTGGGTCATCCTGTGCCCTACCACGCGTGCGATCCCCTCCAGCGCTCCGAGCTGATAGATCACCATGGCAGCCAGCTCATCGGCGTCGATCTGCATCGGCCTCCGTCCGAACCCCTGCTTATCGGGGAAACCGACATGCGCCCCGATATCGACGCCGCGTCCCAGGGCTGCCTTGACGGTCCTCTCCATGATCAGGGGATCGCCCGCGTGAAAGCCGCAAGCGAGATTCGCAGAGGACAACACATCCAACAGGGCATCGTCATCACCGATACGCCACTGGCCATAGCCCTCGGCAAGGTCTGCATTGAGATCGATATGCACAGGTTGGCTCCTTTACGACATCAGCGCGACGAGCGGATCGCCATAGCCGACAAGCGAGCGGTCGGGCGCAATGATCGAGGCAACAGTTCCGTCGCGGGGAGAAAGGACAGGAAGGAGAATGGGGCCGACCTGCAGAAGCCCCAGCGGCTGACCGGCCGCGACAGGATCGTTCGGCTCCACCAACGCGGCTTCCTGGACAGGGTGGGCACGGAGAAAAACCCCCACACCCGGCGACGCCACGACCGCGTCGGATTGGCCTCGTACTGGACCGGCTGAATCCTGTCTCGGACCTGCCGAGAGACCACGCCTGGATCGAGCCTTAACACTGCGCCGCAGGCAGATGCGATAGTCCGGTCCTGTCAGCTCGTAGGTCGCGATCCCCGCTTCGGACAGCCAGGACGCAACTTGTGGAATGTCCGAGATCTTCATGAGCGCACTCTCCGGGCTCCCGCCAGATCAAGACAACGTGCTACATCGGACAGCCATCGGGAGACTTCATCGCTGGCGTGCAGTGCCCCATCCCAGTCAGTTTCGATGAAGCGAATGGAACTTCCGATTGGCGCTTGCCCGAGCCGCCAGAGATCCGCCTCGATGACGGTTCCGATCTTCGGGTATCCGCCGGAGGGCTGAGCATCGCACATCTGCACGATCGGCTGACCACCGTGCGGCACCTGAATGACGCCAGGTACGATGCCGTGTGAGCGCAACTCCATGGGAGCAACGGGCTCCAGCACCGGGCCGGACAGGCGGTACCCATAGCGGTCGCTCTGAGGCGTTACCTTCCACGGCTTCAGCCACAGATCGCTTTGGGACTCGGGCTTGAAGCATCCGTATTCGGCAGCCGGCAGAACCCGGACCGCGGGCAGTCCGTCCGACATCAGCGGCAAAGCGAATGCTGGCGGTACAATGCTGGTTCCATCTGGAGCGCAGCGCGCGTCATTCGGCCGACCGAACCGAAGCTTGTCTCCCTGCCGCAGCGCTCGACCTTCAAGCCCGCCGATGGCTCCCCGCAATTGCGTGGACCGAGAACCCAGGACGATGGGAATATCGATCCCGCCTGCTACGCAGACATACGCCCGTGCTCCCCGCCAACGGGCGGATCGCGTCAACCCGAGGCGCAGCACCGAGCCGGCGGTCACTCGGACGCTCGACCAAGGAAGAACGACCCGCCCATCGACGGCCGCCTCGCAGGTCGCGCCGGTTAATGCGATAGCCGCATCACTGTCAAACCGGGCTTCGAACGGAAAGACCTGGATCTCGATTGCGGCAGCATCTTCACTGTTGCCGAGCAAAAGGTTGCCGCAGGCAAGCGCGAGACTGTCCATCGCACCGGCTGTGCCGACCCCCCATTTCAAAGCGCCGAAGCGTCCCCGATCCTGGATGGTCGTAAGAGCGCTCTTTGATAGAATCTCCATCATCGGACCACCTCGACGATGCGGAAGCGGATGCTGTCGCCTGGCTGCAGCAGGACCGGGGGATCGCGGGTCGCGTCAAAGAACGTCGTCGAAGTCGTGCCGATCGTGTTCCAGCCGCTGGGACCGGCCGAGGCTGACACGCCGGTCTGCGACCCTCCAATCGATACCGCGCCGCCCGGAAGCTTCAGCACCGGCACTTTTCTGCGCGGCGTTGCGATGCGTGCATCCATCCCGCCAAGATAGCAATAGCCTGGATGGCTTCCAATCGCATAGACCGGGTAAAGCGGACGGGCATGAATCTCGGCAATTTCCTCCGGACACAAGCCGGTATGGGCGACAACATCCGCCATATGCGGCCCCCCTTCCCCGCCATACACGACCGGCAGTTCGATGGTGCGGCCCTGCAGGATCATCGGCGTCGCGGCGTCCCAGGCGGATTGCAGACGGGACTCAATAGGCGCAAGCGTCCGCGGCGGCACCGAAAAACTCACGAGGAGATTGTTGACGCCCGGTACGGCTTCGCTCACCTCCGGCCATGTCCCCACCTCACGGGCGAGCGACCAAATCCGCCGCTGCGTCGTCAGGCTGGTCTCGCCGGGCGCCTCGAAGAGAAGCGCTCTGGTGCCCAGCAGACTAATCCGAGGCTCCTTGATGATCATGCAGAGGCCCCGACTTTCAGCAATTGCTCGAGATAATGGATATCGAACCCGCCTTCGATGAAGCCGGGCTCGTCCACGATCCGCCGGTGCAAAGCAAGATTCGTGGCAACACCCTCGACCCTCATCTCAGACAGCGCCACCTTCAACCGCGCCATTGCCTCCTGCCGGGTCTGTCCATGGACAATGAGCTTGGCAATCATCGAGTCGTAATAGGGCGACACGGTCGCTCCGGCGGCGATATGACTGTCGACTCTGACGCCTGGGCCGCCGGGCACCTCGAACCCCGTGATCAGCCCTGGTGAGGGTGCGAAGCTGTCGGGATCTTCTGCATTGATCCGACATTCGAAAGCGTGACCGTGGCAGCCTATGTCAGCCTGGGACAGTGTGAGAGCTTCACCGCGCGCAACCCGAATACCTTCGGCCACGATGTCGATTCCGGTGGTCACCTCGGTGACAGGATGCTCGACCTGCACTCGCGTATTCATCTCGATGAAGAAAAATTGCTCGTCCTCGACCAGAAACTCGAAGGTACCCACGCCCTGGTAGCCGATCCGTCGGCAGGCCTCGACGCAGCGTTCACCAATCCTCGCGATGAGATCGGCGGGCAGACCCGGCGCTGGCGCTTCCTCCAAAACCTTCTGATGACGGCGCTGGAGCGAGCAATCGCGGCTGCCGAGCCAAAGGGCCGTACCATAGGCATCGGCCAACACCTGGATCTCTACATGGCGCGGGCGCTCGAGGAACTTTTCAGCATAGATCTCCGGGTTGCCGAAGGCGCGGCGCGCTTCCTCGCGGACGAGCGCAAATGCATCGGCAAGTTCCGAATGTGCCCTGACGACCCGCATACCGCGACCGCCTCCGCCGCCGGCCGCCTTGAGGATCAACGGAAAACCAATCTCGGCGACAGTAGCCTGTAGGGCTTCCGGATCGTCGGGCAGGGCTCCCTCCGAGCCTGGAACGCACGGCACATTTGCCTCGCGCATGGCTCGCTTGGCGGCGACCTTGTCGCCCATCGTGCGGATGCACTCCGGGCTCGGCCCGATAAAGGTCAAGCCCGATCGAGCGACACTCTCAGCAAAGCCCGCATTCTCGGACAGGAATCCATATCCGGGATGAATGGCCTCGGCGCCTGTCGCTTCTGCAGCCAGCAGAATGGCAGCGCCATCGAGATAGCTCTTTCCTGCTGGAGCTGGGCCGATGCACACCGCGGTATCCGCGTATTTCACGTGAGGCGCATCTTGATCGGCCTGGGAATAGACGGCGACCGTCCGCAGCCCGAGCGTTCGGCACGCCCGCTGGATCCGAAGAGCAATTTCGCCGCGATTGGCTATGAGGACAGTGTCGAACATGGGTTCAGACAATCCGCAAAAGAGGTTGGCCGGCTGCGACTTCATCACCCGTCGAGACGAACACGGCCTCGACCACGCCATCCCGTTCGGCTGTGACAGGATTGAACATTTTCATCGCTTCAACCGTGCAGAGGGTCGTTCCGCTCGTGACCTTCTGACCTACGGCTACAAAGGGGGGCGCGTCTGGCGAGGGGCCAAGATAGACCACCCCAGACAAGGGGGCGCTGACATCGGTCGTGGATCCTGTGGATTCGACGGAAGACGCGGACTCACGAGGGGAGGATTCTGGGCGAGCGGGCGCCGCCGGCGGCCTCGCCCTTGCCTCACCAGTCGAAGGCGTGAACGCCGAATTCCCCGCATCGCGCGTGAGGCGCAGGGTCCAGCCATCCTTGTTGATCTCCACTTCAACAAGGTCGGAGGTGCTCATCGCATCGATTAACGCTTTGATCTCGTCAAGTGTCATGAGGATCACCGGTCCGTCACCGCGACGGGCCTATGTCATGACGCTAGCAGCCACCCAAAAGGGTGGCCAAGACAGATTGTCTCTGTGCCCATAAGGGCAGCTTATGCTCTCTTCAGGATGCCATCATCTTTAGATGACAGCAGATTGCCGGGCAGCTCCCGAACAAGTTCAAGCAGAATCTGCCGGATCGCCGCAGCCGGCTCGGAAAGCGGAAGGTGGTCCGATTGGCATAGCGCCAGGGGCACCTCAATCGCGGGATCGACAATCCGGGCGTGCCACGCCGACGTCGACTCCACGACCTGCTTCGCCATTGAGCCAGGTAGGATCGTCACTCCCATGCCGGCTGCGATCACGGAGGCCAACGTGCTTGCCGACTCAATCTCGGCGACGACGCGAGGGACAAGCCCGATGCCGGCGCACGCGGCGTCCACGACTTTGCGGACTACATTGTACGGCCGAGGCAGGAACAGATCCATTTCGCCAATGCGTTCGAGAGGCACGGGATCCGACAGAGCCGGGATGCTGCTGGGGCCCACCAGATAGAGGCTTTCGCGCAGGAGAGGCTGGAACGTGAGCCCGTGCACGGATTGTCCCCCGCCATACAGCACGGCAAGATCCATTCTGCCGTTCATGACGAGTTCCGAAAGCGTGGTTCCATAGGTCTCGTTGAGGTAGAGCACGACCCCCGGATGGCGGCTCCTGGTGGCCACCAGCAGAGGCATGGCGAGGCCAGCGGCGGCGGTGCCAGGCGCTAGGCCAACTGAGACAGCACCGGAAATGCCCTGTCCGGCGGCTCTCATATCAACGCGTGCCTGGTCACATTGCCGAAGAATGAGCTGAGCATGGCGATACAGAACCATACCGGCTTCCGTCGGCGTCACGCCCCGGGGCGTGCGAACGAGGAGTTGTTGGCGGACCTCCGATTCCAGCGTCGCCAATTGCTGACTCAGGGCCGGCTGAGCCACGTGAAGGATATCTGCCGCCTGTGTCAGATTGCCGATATCGACAATCTTCACGAAGTACTGAAGGCGTTTGAGGTTCATTATCCGATCACTGCTCCCGCCACCGGACATGATCAGGGCGCCTCCTACACGCGAGCCATAAGATTTTCCTATGTTGGCAGACCGAACTTGTCTTGGCTAGTCTCCAGGCACCCCGTTAGCACTCAGGGATCGATCAGAGATCCGTGAGCTGAACAATGACAAACAGCATTAGGAAACACCCCTCGGCTCCATCGGCCGATCCTGAACTTATTGCAACTCTGAAACAGATTCCGGTCGCTCTGCTTAGTGACCAGTTGCAGCGCAACCGGGGCAGCACCGGACTCCAGCCCTACCATCACCCTGCCCCGCTCGCAGGCACCGCCGTGACGGTACGGACACGCGCCGGCGATAATCTGGCCATCCTTCGCGCTTTCGACATCTGCAGGCCCGGTGATGTGCTTGTGATCGACGCCGATGGTGACATCGCCAATGCGCTCGTCGGCGGGATCATGACCTTCTATGCCGCAAGCGTGGGCGTCGCCGGAATGGTTCTTGACGGCGCCATCCGCGACGTTGCCGAGATCCGCGAGCGTCCTTTCCCGGTCTATGCCCGGGGCGTCAATCATCGCGGGCCCTACAAGGATGGCCCTGGTGCGATCAACGTTCCGGTTTCCGTCGGCGGAATGGCGGTATGCCCGGGCGACATCGTCGTCGGCGATCAGGACGGGCTTGTCGTGCTGTCGCGCGAGGAGGCGCCGACCGTGATTCAAAAGGCACTTCTCCAGCAGCAGAAAGAGGAAGAGACCATGCACGCGATCAGAGAGGGCAGATGGGACCGCTCATTCGTCGATACGCTGGAAGCGCGAAGCATCAACGTGTGACCTCCCATCCCGGAGTGGGAAGACCGAAGGCAGATCCGGCAAAAGGCTGACGATGAACGTCCGCGTGACCGTTGCAGCAGCTTTTGCCGGCAAGCGAGATTTCAATTCAGGGACTACCATGATGCCTCAACTCGCAAGCCGTCTCGACAATGTGAAGGTTTCCGCGTCCGCAGCCATGACGGACAAAGCACGTGAGCTTCGCGCTCAAGGTGTTCAGATCATCAGCCTTTCATCGGGTGAACCTGATTTTCCGACGCCGCCGCATGCGATCGAGGCGGCCCACCAAGCGGCGCTTGCCGGAGACACCAAGTATCCTGCTCAACCGGGTACTGCGGCATTGAGGGCTGCGGTTCAACGCAAGTTCAAGCGGGAAAACAACCTGGACTACGCCCTTGACGAGATCCTGATTGCCAACGGCGGAAAGCAGATCATTTTCAACGCCCTTCTGGCGACGTGCAACCCAGGCGACGAAGTTGTCATCCCCGCCCCCGGTTGGATCACCTATGCTGATATAGCTCTCCTTGCCGAGGCAACACCCGTTCCCGTGCCCTGCCCTGAGAACAATCATTTCAAACTTCGTGCTGATGATCTCGATGCCGCGATTACACCGAAGACCAAGTGGCTCATTCTGAACTTCCCGAACAATCCCACTGGCGCGGCATGCACTCGCTCCGAGATGCAAGCGATTGCGGATGTCATGCTGAAGCATCCTCATGTCTGGATTCTGACCGACGACATTTACGAGCATCTCACCTATGACGGCTTCGAGTTCTGTACGATTGCCGAGGTCGAACCTAAGCTGAAGGATCGCGTGCTGACGGTGAATGGAGCCTCAAAGGCCTATGCCATGACCGGCTGGCGCGTCGGTTACTGCGGTGGGCCAAAGCAACTGATCGCAGCGATGAACAATGTACATGGGCAAGCGACGGGTGGAATCTGCACCTTGAGCCAAGCCGCAGCGGTAGCCGTCCTTGACGGCTCCCAGGATCTTCTGAAGGAGCGCGCGGACGTCTATCGTGAAAGGCGTGACTTGGTTGTTAGGTTCCTCAACGCGATTCCTGGCATCACCTGTCATACGCCCGAGGGTGCATTCTACGTCTTTCCAAACATTGCCGGATGTATTGGCAAGACGACGGAACGGGGGCGGCGTATTGAGTCTGATACCGACTTTGTGTCTGCACTCCTGGAGGAGCAGCATGTCGCCACGGTGCAGGGTAGCGCCTATGGGATGAGCCCCTACGTCAGGATTTCTTACGCCACTGATGCCGAAACGCTGAAGGAAGGGTGCCGGCGCATTTCGAGCTTCTGCGCAGGGTTACGCTAGATTGAGCGCCCATCCAGATCGAAATCGAATCAGCTTTGTTGCAATGAGAAGACTCGGCACGTCTTGTTTCACGAGGCACCGTCACATTAACTGAGTAGAGCTGCGGGGCCGCTCAACAAGGTTTGGTTTTGCACCGTCCAAGTCGTTGATTTCCCATGGCGCGAGATTTTTCCTTGACGAGTACAGACCAGTATTCCCTGTTAATGTGACATCTCCGGGATGGGCACGGCCGGCGGATCTGCACCGTGACAGCGTTGGTGCACGGATCGTTTAGCGGTCAGGATGTAGTCGGCCGTCGATCTAAATAGTCGCTCTGTCCCAGTCATGCCTTTCAAACACAATGCTGCCCGCCGTCATCGTATCGGCAAGATGAAGTTCAAGGTGACGAACTGGCCGGAGTATAAGGCTGGCCTTCGCCAGCGAGGCAGCCTGACGGTGTGGATCGCGCCCGAAGCGCTGTCGCTGTGGCAAGCGCCGAAGCGCATGACGCGCGGCGGCCAACAGCGGTATTCCGATCTGGCGATCGAGACCACTTTGATGCTGGGTATGGTATTCGGCCTGCGGCTGCGCCAGACGGAGGGCTTGCTCACATCGGTGCTGAAACTGATGGGATTGGATCTCGCTGTGCCTGATCACACCACCCTCAGCCGGCGAGCACGGACCTGGCGATCGTCTGGCGAGCGGCAAGGTGGCCGGTTGTCAGGCGAAGGGCCCGTTCACGTCCTCATCGACAGCACTGGACTTGAGATTTGCGGCGCCGGCCAGTGGCTAGAAGAGAAGCACGGCACCAGGTCGCGGCGGAGCTGGCGAAAGCTGCATCTGGCGCTGGATGCCGACAGTGGCGAGATCATCGCCCACGTCATGACCGATCAGGACACTGGCGACGCCACGCAGGTGGAGCCATTGCTCGACCAGATCGGCATCCCGATCCGCCAATTCACCGCTGATGGCGCCTATGATGGCAAACCGACCTACGACGCTGTCACCAGCCACAGCGCCGATGCGGCGATCGTCATTCCGCCGCGGGTCAACGCTGTCAAGCGGTCGGATATCGAACCGCCCAGCCAGCGGGACCGCCATATTGCGGCAATCAACACGGATGGCCGGATGACATGGCAAGCCGTCACCGGTTACGGCAAGCGGTCTCTGGTTGAGACCGCGATCGGCCGATACAAGGCCGTTATCGGGAGACGGCTAAGGGCGCGGTCGTTCGACGCCCAGCAGACAGAGGTCGCCATTGGCTGCGCCGTCCTCAATCGTATGCTGACATGCGCACGCCCGAAGTCTGCCCGCTCCAAGGTAGCTGCTACATAGGACACGCCATCAAAGACCATAATCCGCAAAATTCACGATCCCTGCACCAACGCCCCTCTGCGCAAGAATGTCTCTGTCAGCAGCCTGCTATATAAGGATTGTGCAGCTATGTTGCGTCTCAACACCCGTGCCTTAGCGGAAGCGAAGATTGCTGATGGAGAGTTCGCTGACCGACGCACAACCCATAAGCTTCATGCCTCGTTCGATCTCGGTCCGCATTTGCAGTAACGCGCGCTCCACTCCAGCTTGTCCGGCCGCAGCAAGCGGGAACAGATAATAGCGGCCGACACCAACCGCCTTTGCACCGAGTGAAAGCGCCTTGAGGACATGAGTTCCGCGCTGAACACCCCCATCCATCATGACGTCGATCTGGTCCCCAACCGCCGCAACAATTTCTGCCAATTGATCAAAGCCGCTTCGGGATCCGTCGAGTTGGCGCCCGCCATGGTTGGACAGAACGATGCCTGTACATCCGATGTCGATGGCCTTCTTCGCGTCTTCGACCGTCATGATCCCTTTGAGACAGAAGTGTCCGCCCCATATCTTGACCATTTCGGCTACATCATCCCAATTCATCGCGGGATCGAGCATCTCCGTAAAGTAACGGCTGATCGACATTGTGCCGCTACCCATGTCGACGTGAGTGTCGAGTTGCGGCAGCCGGAATTTCTCATGGGTGAAATAGTTGATCGCCCATGCTGGTTTGACTGCGAATTGTGCCATCCCTGCTAGGTTCAAGCGAAATGGAATGGCGAAGCCGGTGCGCTTGTCCCGTTCGCGATTTCCGCCGGTAATGCTGTCGACCGTGAGCATCATCACCTCGACCCCGGCCTGCTTGGCCCTGGCCATCATTTCCCGATTGAGACCGCGATCTTTATGGAAGTAGAACTGGTAGACCTGTGGGGCTGTGCTGATCTTGCGCGCTTCCTCCAGACTGATCGTCCCGAGCGATGAGACGCCGAACATGGTTCCGAAGCGATCGGCGGCGGCGGCCACGGCGCGCTCTCCGTCATGATGGAACAGCCGCTGTAGCGCTGTTGGCGAGCAGTAGACGGGCATGGACAACTTCTGTCCCATCACGACAACTGACATGTCGACATCACCGACACCGCGGAGAACGCTTGGAAGAAGATCGCAGCTCTCGAAGGATGCTGTGTTACGACGATAGGTGGTCTCATCGTCGGCTGCGCCATCGATGTAGTTGAAGATCGGGCCAGGAAGGCGCCTCTTCGCCAGACGGCGAAAATCGTGGAAGTTGTGGCAGTCGGAGAGGCGCAAGATCATGTCTGGTCTCAAAACGTCCATTAGTTTCTATGTATGAACCGACCGTGTGCTGCAAGAGATTTCGGAACCGGCGAGGTGACCTTGTCCTAACGCTGGGGCGGAAAGCCCTATAGGAACATCAATTCGGTTGGTTCTGCACACGAAGTACTGCCCGATCCTCGTCAAGGAGAGCTCTTCCGCCGAGGAAGCCATTGGTTTTGGCTGTGCGCAGTCTGAGCCCGTTGAGCGGCTCCATGGCTATACTTGATGAGTGTGACGTCTCCGTCGGACAGAGCAGGAGGTGGCGTGTCTTACGATCAGAGACATAGATTAAGCTACTTGCTGCGATTTGATGTTAAATCACATCCAAGGATGGTGCGGAGAATGCCATGATATTACAGAGAAGACTCCAGGGACGCCGCGCCTTGGTGACTGGCGCATCGCGTGGGATCGGTCGCGCAGTTGCCGTTCGGTTCGCTCGGGAAGGAGCAACAGTCGCCATCAACTACAATGGATCGCGGCAGGCTGCCGAAGATGCCCTTGACGCGGTCAGAGAGGAGACCCAGAGGATCGGAGGCACCGCGGATCAGCACCGGATCATCCAGGCGGATATTAGCGACGAGCACTCGGCCCTCGCGATGTTCGATGACATCCTCCACGATTGGGGGCGCCTCGACATCCTCGTCAACAATGCGGGCATTCAGTCTGAGGCAGAAAGCCATCTTTATTCGATTGCAGAGTACCATCGCATCCTCAGCGTCGATCTGACGGGCGCTTTGGTGTGCAGCCAGGCAGCCATCCGGCATTTTCTAAGCCGTCCAGGCGGTGGTGCGATCATCAACTGCTCCAGCGTCCATGAGATCATACCGAAGCCCGGTTTTGTCGCCTATTCAATCAGCAAGGGTGGGCTTGGTAATCTGACCCGGACACTTGCACTGGAGTATGCAGACAGAGGCATACGGGTGAATGCTGTGGCACCAGGTGCCATTTTGACTGACATCAATGCCGCCTGGAAGGACGACCAGGCGGCTCGCGCCAAAGTGGAGAGTCATATACCCATGGGCCGGGCTGGAGAGCCTGAGGAGATCGCGGCCGTCTTCGCTTTCCTGGCATCCAACGATGCTTCGTATGTGACAGGCCAAACGCTCTATGCCTGCGGCGGAGTCAGCCTTTACGCTGACTTTAAGGTCAACTGGGCATCATAGACGAGTGGCTACCAAAATTCATGGTCAGATGAGGTTAATGTGACAGACATTCTTGTTGCTCCACGAGACCAGCTTGAAACTCGAACCTTTGCTGCGCTGCAAGCCGCTGGTGCTGATGAGGCTTCGGCCAGGGCAGCCACCCGTGCCATGCTGCACGCCTCGCGTCTCGGGATCGACAGTCACGGTGTCCGGCTGGCGTCACACTATGCTGACGTACTGCAGAGCGGACGTGTCAATCCTACGCCGAAGATGGAGACCCGTCGCACGGCCTCAGGATCTGCCGTTCTGGATGCCGACAATGGCCTTGGTCATGCCGCCGCCTACGCAGCAATGGAGTTAGCCTGCAATATGGCCAGAGAGTCGGGTGTTGCGGCAGTCGGGGTGGTCAACTCGTCCCATTTTGGCGCAGCCGGAGCCTATGCGCTTGCGGGCGCCGAGGCTGGCCTCATCACAATCTCGATGTCGAACACCGACTCCATTGTTGCGCTTCATGGAGGAGCGGAGCGGTTCCATGGCACGAACCCCATTGCAGTCGCAGCCCCCGTTCCAGACCAGAGGCCTTGGCTTCTCGACATGGCGACCTCGTCGATCCCGTTTAACCGTGTGCTCCTCTATAAGACCCTTGGCAGGGGTCTCCCCGAGGGCGTTGCAGCCGATCCATCAGGTCAACCAACGCTGGATCCTTCCCTCGTGGAGATGCTGATCCCACTGGGAGGGACTGACTTTGGATTCAAGGGTGCGGCCTTGGCCGGAATGGTGACCCTGTTTTCGGCAGTCTTGACCGGCAGCACCCTGGATCATGAAATGATCCGGATGGCCGAGACGCATGATTTTGAAACGCCCCGCCGGATCGGGCATTTCTGCCTTGCAGTCGACCCTGATCGGTTCGCGGGGCGGGCCCTCTATGATGAGGCCATGACACGCTATCTCGCCGCACTGCGGGCAAGCGGAGCCGGTGAGGGCAAAAACGTCATGGCGCCGGGTGATCGCGAGTGGGCCGTCGAGGCCGAGCGGCAGCGCACCGGCATCCCCGTGGACCGAGACACAGCGCAGTTCTTGGGACTGAACACTTAGCTCCTGCTCCCAATCAGCGTAAGATCGTAGGCCTCATTCGGATCAGCTCAATCGAGGATCTGCCGACATGAAGCCGATGACGGAAGTTCACCTCGCCATCCTGCGCCGGCACATGACGGAGGTGGTCGCACTTCACGCCGATCTCATGAGCGAGGAGATCGGCAAGGCCACCCTGGGGGAGCGGGTTCTCGATGCCATGCGGCGGGTGCGGCGCCACCTCTTCGTGCCGCCGGAGCTGGCGGCCATTGCCTACCACGACACCCCTCTGCCGATCGGCTTCGACAAGACGGTGTCTCAGCCCTTCATCTGCGCCCTCATGACAGACCTGCTCGATCCACAGCCCCATGAGGCTGTGCTCGAGATCGGCACCGGCTTGGGCTATCAGGCTGCCGTTGTTGCCGAACTCGCCCGCCAGGTCTGGACCGTCGAGTTGGTTGAGGAGTTCGCCAGCCATGCCGAGGCGCGCCTGTCGCAGCTTGGCTACGGGAATGTTGCCATTCGGGTGGGCGATGGCACCCGTGGCTGGCTTGAGCATGGCCCCTTTGACAAGATCTTGGTCACAGCCGCCGCCGAGGTGCCGCCGACGGCGCTGCTGGAGCAACTCGCCCCGGGCGGCCGTATGGTCCTGCCCCTCGGTCCCGCGGAAATCCAACACCTCACTGTCATCGACAAGGCCGACGATGGGCGGATCAGCATGCGAACCGTGATACCTGTGCGGTTTGGCGTCCTTGAGACAGTGATCTGAGGAGGCATCGCGGGCCGGCTGGGGCCTCTGAGCCGCAGGCCTCCAGCCCTCCCGAATGCAGGGGCTGCAGGCGAGAGCGACAGGACAGGTGAGCATCAATGGGACTGGCCGAGGACTACATCGCCTGTGATGCCATGGCATTAGCCGATCTCGTGCGGCAGCGGCAGGTCAGTCCCGCTGAGGTCGTGGAAGTCGCGATCACGCGGCTGGAGCAGGTCGAGCCGAAGCTGGCCGGCATGGCGGCATGGACACTGGCTTCAAGCACCTATGTCTGACGCAAGGGTTTCCCTGGCATCTCTCTGGAAATCGCGGCGGACCCGATCTTGGTCGGACAGCAGTCCAGGGAGCAAGGCATTTGCGGACGGACCTGAGAGGTAGCCCGTTACATCCGGGTTGCTTCACGCTCTCCCGCACCCCGCCCGGGAAACCGCCGAGGTTCCTGCGGTTGAACAATGCGGATCAACCTTCCTCCAGATTAGCAATACCTTAGAGCGATCGTTCCGCGCCGCCGCAGCTTCGTAGTGATTGACATGCGAGCGTCGGCTCTACTCTCCAAATGCCATTGCGGAGCCAAGACAGCAATATCCAGCAACATCCACTTGACTGAATGACCGTGGTCTGTATCCTGGTATGACCAAGGTAAGAGATATGACCGCTGATCTTGAAATCACGCGGCTTAGGGAGAGTGGCGGCAAGGGGTTCGAGAAGGTCTTCGCCTTCTTGCGCGAGCGTCTGCTTGCGGGCTCATTGCGACCGGGTGACCGGCTCATCCCTGAACGCGATCTCGCTGCGCAGCTCGGTGTCAGCCGACCGATCCTGCGCGAGGCGCTGCGCGCCCTGACGGTTCTCGGCGTCGTTGAAATCCGCGACCGGGTCGGGACCATTGTCCGGCGCCCGGACCCTTCCGTCTTGAATGACTTTTTCACCTTTGCGTTCGCGCAGCAGTCTGACGTCGTCGACGACGTGATGCAGGCGCGCATCGCGATCGAGTGTCAGGCCGTCCGGCTTGCCGCCGAGCGGGCCACTGTGTCCGATTTCGAGAAATTGCAGCAGGCGCTCGCACGCATCGTCGAGACCATCGACGACCCCGATGGCGGCAGCGCGGCCGATTTCGACTTTCACCGCGCCGTCGTCAACGCTGGCAAGTCCGAGACGCTGATCGTGCTGCACAACTCGCTGTCCGGCATTCTGATGCGCTCCCATCGAGGTCGCCGGGAGCTTCTTCAGGCTTTCGACTCCATGAAAACCTACCTGATCGAAGACCATCGCCGGATCTTCGACGCCATCGTCGGCCGGGACCCGGAGCATGCCGAGAAGGTCCTGCGGGAGCATTTCGCGATCGGCGACAATTTCCGTAGACGCGCCGCGATCGGCGAGTCCGACGCCCGGAACGACTCATGACACTTGACCAAGAGCAGGAAGACACGATGCGACGGAACGAACAGAACGCGACGGTCGGTTTTGTCGGCCTCGGGACGATGGGGCGCGAGATGGCGCTCAACCTGCTCAAGGCCGGATATGCAGTCTGCGCCTATGACGTGCGCAAGGAGGCCACCGACGACCTTGTTACCCAAGGTGCCACCGGCGCTGAGAGTCCGGCTGACGCGGCCCGCGACGCAGACATCGTCATTTCCATGCTCCCCGACACGCCGCAGGTCGAGGAGATCGTCTATGGCGAATCCGGCCTTCTGGCGTCGCCGCCACGCGGCCGCCTCCTCGTCGACATGAGCACGATCTCTCCCGTCGCGGTCCGACGCATGCATGCCGATCTCAAGGCCGCCGGCGTGGCCTTCCTCGATGCACCCGTGTCGGGCGGCCCGGTCGGCGCCAAGAATGCCTCGCTTTCGATCATGGTCGGAGGTGACCGAAACGCCTTCCTGCGCGCCGAGCCATATTTCCGGGCCATGGGCACGACGATCACCCATGTGGGCGAGGCCGGGGCCGGACAGACAGTCAAACTCTGCAACCAGCTCGTCTGCGGCATTAACCTCCAAGCCATCTGCGAAGCGCTGGCGCTTGGCCGCGCGTCCGGCGTGGACCTCGACCAGCTCCGCAACGTGCTCCTGGGCGGCTCGGCCGCATCCTGGATGCTCGACAAGCTGGGCCCAGCAATGATCGCCGGGGATGCATCCGCCGGTTTCCGCATCGACCTGATGCTAAAAGACCTGCGCCTCGTGCAGGAGCAGGCTCTCTCGCTATCAGTTCCGCTGCCGGGAACCGCCCTGGTGACCAGCCAGTATGTCGAGGCGCGCGCCCACGGTGAAGGCACGAACGGTAACCAGGCTCTCTTCCGCGTCTACGACCGGATGACGAACCAGGCCGCCACCTAGCCCGGGGTCGCCTGCCATGAACCTCAACTTGGATTTCGCCGCGATCCTCGAGCGATGGCCGGCCTTCCTGGATGGGGCGCTGCTCACCCTTCAGCTCGCCTTCATCGCGACGGCGCTCGGCACGGTCATCGGCGTGCTCGGGGCCATCGGGCGGCGTAGCCGCCACCCGGTCGTCTCGCGCCTCTGCGGCATCTATGTCGAGGCGATCCGCAACACCCCGCTGCTGGTCCAGATCTTCCTCGTCTATTTCGGACTCGCCAGCCTCGGATTGAAGCTCTCCGCATTCACGGTTGCGGCAGCCGCGCTGACCATCAATGTCGGGGCCTACACGACTGAGATCATACGCGCGGGCTTCGACGCCATTCCCCGTGGACAGATCGAGGCCGCCGAGGGGCTGGCGCTGTCCCGGGCGCAGATCTACTGGCACGTGGTGATGTGGCCGGCCATAGAGAGGGTCTATCCGTCCCTGACAAGCCAGTTCGTGCTGCTGATGCTCGCCTCGTCCGTGACGTCACAGATCTCGGCGGAAGAGTTGACGGCAGTCGCGAACTACATCCAGTCCGACACCTATCGCGCCTTCGAGACCTATATCCTGGTCGCGATCGTCTACGTCGTCCTGTCGCTGGTCATGCGGGCCGGGTTCTGGCTTCTCGGTCTCGTGATTTTCCCGCGTCGCCGACGCCTCGGCACCCCTTTGTGAGGAGGAGAGGATGGGCGGTTCCATCAATGCCAATCACCTAATGTTCCTTGGTTACGGCGCGCTGTGGACCATCGGCCTGTCGCTCATCGGTCTTCTCGGCGGCGGCATCGCCGGCTTCATCGTCGCCCTCTGCCGCATCTCGCCGAGCCGGATCGTGCGGCTCCTGAGCGCCGGGTATGTCCAGCTCATCCAAGGCACGCCGCTGCTCGTCATCATGTTCCTGACATATTTTGGACTGCCCGCGCTCGGCGTGACCGTCTCCCCGCTGGCCGCCGCCGGTGCATCGCTCACGATCTTCGTCAGCGCCTATCTCGGCGAGATCTGGCGCGGCTGCTTCGAGTCCGTTCCGAAGCCGCAATGGGAGGCCGCGGAAGGACTCGCTCTCAGCCGATCCCAGCGGATGATGAAGGTCATCCTGCCGCAGGCCGTCCGGATCGCCACACCGCCCACCGTGGGTTTCATGGTGCAGATCATCAAGAACACCTCGCTGGCCTCGGTGGTCGGCTTCGTGGAGCTCGCGCGGTCGGGCCAGATCATCAACAACTCCCTGTTCGAGCCCTTCCTCATCTACACCATCATCGCCGTCATCTACTTCGCCCTCTGCTATCCGCTCTCGCGCTTCAGTCACCGCCTGGA
The DNA here is from genome assembly GCF_013307435.2 of Microvirga terrae. Classification (NCBI taxonomy): domain Bacteria; kingdom Pseudomonadati; phylum Pseudomonadota; class Alphaproteobacteria; order Hyphomicrobiales; family Methylobacteriaceae; genus Microvirga; species Microvirga terrae. The sequence goes on along the minus strand of NZ_CP102846.1, from coordinate 63,870 downwards.
AGCGCGAGGCGGCCCGGCTCGCATCGAACTCGAGACTGCCTGACATGCACAACATCACCAGAACGGATACCGCGCCGCCGGTCGTCGGCCTCTCGGACGTGCACAAGAGCTTCGGCGCGCTCAAGGTGCTCAACGGGGTGAGCTTCGAGGTCAATCGCGGCGAGGTTCTCGTACTCATCGGCCGCAGCGGTTCCGGCAAGAGCACCGCCCTGCGCTGCATCGATCGCTTCGAGACGATCGACAGCGGTGAGATCATTGTGTGCGGCCATCGCGTCAGCGATCCGAAGCTCGATCTGCGGGCCCTGCGCCAGGATGTGGGCATCGTCTTCCAGAGCTACAACCTGTTCCCTCATCTGACGATCGAGGAGAACATCACGCTTGCCCCCTGCTCCGTGAAGGGAATCTCGAAATCCCAGGCGAAGGAGCAGGCCCGACAGGTTCTCGCCCAGGTCGGTCTGGAGGACAAGCTCCGCCAATATCCCGAACAGCTCTCCGGCGGCCAGCAGCAGCGTGCGGCGATTGCCCGCTCGCTTGCCATGCAGCCGAAGGTGATGCTGTTCGACGAAGTGACCTCGGCCCTCGACCCGGAACTGACCGGCGAGGTCCTGAAGGTGATTGAGGCGCTCGCTGCGGACGGCATGACCATGGTGATGGTTACGCACGAGATGGGATTTGCCAAGGGTATCGCCGACCGGGTGGTGTTCATGCATCGCGGCAAGGTCCACGAGACCGGGCCCGCCGCGATCCTGACATCGCCCGCTACTCCGGAACTCGCCCAGTTCGTTGGCACAGGGCTTTGAACCACAATCAATAACCAGGGAGATACAGATGATGAAACGCTCGCTTTCCGCTGCTGCAATCGCAATGAGCTGCATGGTGGCGCTTGGCACCACCGCGGCGCATGCTGACCTTCTCGACGACATCATGAAGGCGAAGAAGATCCGCATTGCGACCGACCTGGCGATCCCGCCCTCCGGCATGATGGACGCCAACCTCAAGCCGACGGGATCGGACGTGGAAACTGCCCAGCTTCTCGCGAAGGACCTTGGGCTTGAGCTCGAGTTCGTCCAGACCACGGGTGCGACCCGGATTCCGAACATTCAGACCAACAAGGCCGACATCATCATCTCGACCCTTTCCGTCACGCCCGAACGCGCCAAGGTGATCGACTTCACCAAGGCCTATGCGGCCTTGCAGTCCGTTGTCGGCTGCTTGAAGACCGTCGAGGCAAAGGGCTGGGACGACCTGAAGGGCAAGACCATTGCCGTCTCCCGCGGCACGACGCAGGATACCGAGCTGACGAACATGAAGGATCGCAACCTCACCCTTGCCCGCTTCGATGATGATGCCACGATGGTGACGGCTGCCGTCTCGGGGCAGGCCGATTGCGTTGCGACGTCCGCAACGATCGTGAACCAGATCGGCGTCAAGAACCCGGCCCGCACGTTCGAGCCCAAGGTGCTCATCCGCACCTTCGACCTTGCCATCGGTGTCCGCAAGGGCGAGCCGCGACTGGTCGAGAAGCTCAACGAGTGGATCTCGACCAATCTCAAGAACGGCAAGCTGAACGAGATCTACAAGAAATTCCATGGCAGCGAGCTTCCCCAGGAGATGCGGAGCTGAGCCAGGGGAACATCGGGTGGCGCCCGGCGCCACCCGGCCTGCAACCACGAAGGAAAGGTTATCCAATGCGCGTCGTAATCGGGTCGGATCATGCCGGATGGCCCCTCAAGAATGCGGTGGTCGAGCACGTGCGCTCGCTCGGGCATGAGGTCATCGATGTAGGCTCCTTCGATGACAAGCCTGTCGATTTCCCGGATATCGCCCGCGCGCTGACCGAGAAGGTCAAGTCAGGCGAGGCCAAGCGCGGCATCATGGTCTGCGGCACCGGCGTCGGTGCGTCGATCGCGGCCAACAAGGTCAAGGGCATTCGCGCCGCCGTCTGCCACGACATCCACTCGGCGCATCAGTCGGTCGAGCACGACGACGTCAACGTGATGTGCATCGGCGCCAAGATCGTCGGTTCCTGGCTCGCACAGGATCTCGTTGAGTCCTACCTGACGGCGGAGTTCTCCACCGACGAGGATTGTCGCCGCCGCGTGGAAATGCTCCACGCCATGGATGCCGAAGGTTGATGCCGACCGGCTTTGGCAGCGGGCGCGTGACATGATCCTTGTCTTCGGTTCGATCAACATTGATCTTGTCGCTCGCGTGGCCTCCATTCCGCGCCCGGGCGAAACCGTCCTCTCGCCGGCCTATGAGACGCTGTTCGGTGGAAAGGGCGCAAACCAGGCGGTCGCCGCCGCCCGGGTCTCGCTGCCGCGTCGGGTGGCGATCGCGGCCTGCGTCGGAGATGATTCCTTCGGACGATCGGCGCGCGACAACCTTGCTCGCAACGGCGTCGTTGTCGATCGGGTTGCCAGCGTTGCGGAGCCGACCGGCCGCGCCTTCATCACCGTCGACGAGCGCGGCGAGAATGCGATCACCGTCGGCAGCGGGGCAAATGCCTCGATCACGGAAGCGGCGGCCCAGGGTTTCCAAGTGGATGCCGCGGCGGTTGCGGTCTTCCAGATGGAGGTCCCCTTCCCCGCATCCCTACTGTCGCCCGGCGTGTGCGCGCAGCCGGCGGATGCGTCATCTGGAACTTTGCACCGCCTCCGCCAGCTTTTGCGGCGAGGGATCTCTCGGATCTCCTCGGCGCGACTGACATATTCGTGGTCAACGAGCACGAGGCTTTGGCAGCGGCAACACTCCTTGGCTGCGCGATCGACGATTTCAGGAAGGCTGGATCCCATCTGTCGGGAAGCGGATGCCTTTGCGTCGTCACTGCGGGTGCCCAGGGAGCGTTTGTGTTTCATCCTGATGGGCAAAGCGAGCGTGCCGAAGCGGAGCCGATCCGGCCGGTCGATACGACTGGAGCCGGTGACACCTTCGTCGGTGTACTGGCCAATGGCCTGGATGAGGCCATGCCCTTCACGAGCGCTCTCCAACGGGCGGTTCGCGCGGCATCCCTGGCTTGCCTTGCCCATGGCGCGCAGGCTGGCATGCCAATGCGAGAGCAACTTGGAAGATGATCTGCTTCGCTTGGTCGTCAGGACCTCAATCGCCAAGGTGATGGCAACGCACGTGGACCGGCAACAGTCATCAACGTCACAGAGAGCAGATCGATTTTCTGCTTCAGATCGGGATCCACTCCGCTATCTTTGGCGCGAAGGCCAACGCTGACCGAGCGGAGGAATTTGATGCGATTGCCGACAATCTCGCTGATGGGCCTTGTCCTGTCAGGCTGCGTTTCGTCAAGCGAGCCACCGTCCCAGCCCGTTCCGCCAGCCAACCTCGGGTCGACGCAGGTAGCACCTCCCGTGCTCCCGCCCCCCGTCCCGACGGCCCTTCCGCCAGGATACACCCGGCATATCACCTACCGGGATGGCCGGTTCACCCTGCCGGACGGCTCAACCGTACCGGCCGATCCCAGTGGCGGGTTCACGATCTCCACTGGGGCCCACATTCCGCCCGACGGAGCAGGCGGGATCACCCTCCCCAACGGAGCGCGATGCATTTCGGACAGCGCACGGGGCTATTTCTGCCCATGAGGCGCCTCTCTTCGGTCGGTTGTTGCCTTGAGCCCAGATGAGCGCGTGCAGGAGCCCATTCATCCAGCGTCGATCTTCCTTGGAACGCGGAAGCTTCGCCAACGGCATTTGGCGTCAGCGTTGGTCCAGCGACTCACCCTTCGATCAACCGCCGGCTAGCCTGCATGGTTCTTCCGCCTTAATGCGGACCGGCCATTTTGCTGGCGGTGGGCGCTCTGACACCAACGCCAGCCGTCGCCTCTCGAACAGGTTAGCATCCTTCTAGGATGGTGTGGATCATTTCTGCCCGACCACCGGAAGGTCTCCTCCGGCTCAGAAGGAGACATATCCTTGACGCCTCCTACGTAGAGACGCTCAGGGGCCCAGCCGGCACACCGCGTGGCGGAGTTGAACACTCAGACACCGATGAAGGTATCTTGACTCTCAGGAGATCAGGTGTAGGCGAGGAGCCGACCGGCGAGGATCACGCCCGTCCATGCGATCAGTGACACTGCTGCTCCGGCGCGTGCGGCGACCGGGGTCACGGCGGCATCCGTCCACTCATCGACGCGGCGGTAAACGCCGTAGTGGAACACCGGTACGTTGAGGCCAGCGAGGATCAGCAGGCCGAACTTCCATGGTGCAGCTCCGGTACCGGCGACCACGGTGGCCTGCGCACTGAGCAGTGCGAGACCCGTGGTAACGGCGATGGCGAAGCCGATGTGCGAGACGGGCAGCAGATAGCGCGCGGCGGTGGTTGCAGACACGACGCGGTGTCCGACTCCCAGCAGCCGGAGGTCGAAGGTGAAAGCCGGGCCGACCAGAAGAGCAATCCCAAGGATGTGGATGGCTTCGAGCACCGGATAGAGATATTCGGCACTCCGCACCGTCTCGCCGAGCGTCGATCCCTGCAACAGCATCAGCAACGTGTCGAGCAAGTCCAGCATACTCCGTTCAATCCCGCCCGGTGCGATGGCGCAGGTGGAGGACCACCCGCACTGACCGCGATGATGATGGCCCCGAACACCGTCCACAACATCGAATTCCCAGGGTCTTGCACTGCGGCTTTGACCCGGAGAACGGGGTGGTGCTCGCAGCCGTCGAGGACGCCTACTTCGGCAGCGGCGCTCGCACCGGGAGCGTGTTGCCGAGCACCTGGTTGACCGGCACGGCGTCGTCCCCGTACCAAAACACGACGGGACGAAACAGACCGTCATTCGTCCGGTTGATGTAGCCGACCGCCCGGAAGCGCTCCCCGATCTTCAGCGCACGGCCCAAGCCCCACTGGCCCGACCAGGCCGGCGGCGCGATGATGACCTCCAGTTCCTTGTGGAGGCCCTTGTACGAGCGAGCGGCCTTGACCCGGACGCTGTCCTCGGGATCCTGCAACTGCTCTGGAATCGCCAGTTCGGGAGTGTCGGCCGGCAGGTTGCTGTCCAGGGTGACATCGAACTGCGAGTGCGGGTTCCCCCAGACACCATCCGAAGAGACCGTTCCCGCGATGTAGACGAGGCGATCGGTTTCGAAGCCGGGCCACCCGTGATGCGCGGCAGCAGGCAGAACCGAAATCAGGACTGTTGCCAGCGCGACCACAGCAGCAGTGCCCGCACCGACTAGCAGTCGTAGTCCTCGGAGGCCCCTGCGTGTGTGCACGGTTATGCTCTTCATTCGCTTCTTCCTTTCATAGGGTGGCGCCCGACAGGGACTTCAGCATGCGGTTGCCTCCTCGCCTTAATGGAGCCTGCACCGAATAGTCCAGGCTCCATTTCGCCGCTCACGCGGAGAGGTGCTGGCTGAAGAACGACTGGAGCTTGTCGAACGGTATCATGTCGACACGGTCGTACAGATCGGTGTGGTTGGCACCCGGGACGATGAGGAGCTCCTTCGGCTCCGCCGCTGCCGCATAGGCGGTCTCGCTGAAGTAACGCGAGTGGGCTTTTTCGCCATGGATCAGCAGGACCGGGCGCGGCGCTATTTCCGCAATGTAGGTCAGGAGCGGCATGTTCATGAACGACAGCGGGGTCGTGAGCGTCCAAGAGGCGTTCGAGTTGATCGCTCTCGGGTGGAAGCCGCGCGGCGTCTTGTAGTAGTCAGCATACTCCACCACGAACTGCGGCTCACCGCCCTTGAGTTCGAGGGATACCGGACCATGCGCCGGGGTTCCCTTTTCCGCATCCTGCCAACGCTGACGGCTGAGTTGCTCGAGCGTTTGGGTGCGCTGTTCGAGCGTCACGCTATCGTTGTAGCCGCGGGACATGACACGCGTCATGTCATACATGGTGCTGGCTGCAACGGCCTTGACGCGCTTGTCCACGGCGACGGCATTCAATGCCATGCCGCCCCAGCCGCAGATACCAATGACGCCGATGCGCTCGCGATCGACGGACGGGTGCAGGCCGAGAAAATCCACTGCCGCGCTGAAATCCTCGGTGTTGATGTCCGGTGAGGCGACATTGCGAGGCTCGCCGCCGCTTTCCCCGGTATAGGACGGATCGAAAGCCAGCGTGACGAACCCGCGCTCCGCCATAGTCTGCGCGTAGAGGCCCGACGACTGCTCCTTCACCGCCCCGAACGGACCGCTGATGGCGAGCGCCGCCAGCCTCCTTCCGGCACGGTTCTTCGGCTGGTAGAGGTCGGCCGATAGGGTGATGCCGTAGCGGTTCTTGAAGGTGACCTTCTCGTGATCGACCTTCTCGCTTCGGGGGAAAACCTTGTCCCATCCGGCTGACATGCCCTGAGCCTTCGGACTGGGAATATTGGAAAGCGACCCGACACCGAGCGCGGCGACGCCAGCGCCGGTCAGCTTCAGGAGGTCACGCCGGGCAAGGTCCGGGCCGGAGGTCTGTGCTGCTCTAGTCTCAGGACTGTTCTGCTTGTTCATGCCAGTATCTCTGCTCTTTCCTGCTCAGGCCGATGCCTGGCTTCGGTTAAACAGTAGCAAGCGGTAAGGCAGAGGATTAGCGGAGCTGCGGCGCATGCCCTTATGACCCCGGCTCATCAATCTCGCGTGATTTTGAAGGATCGGCCCTGCTTGTCTCAGCTCCGGTGGCGCAGAGCCTCGACAACCAGGTTGAAGGCCGGGGAGGACTGCCGGCGGCTCGGGTAGTACAGGTGGTACCCCGTCCATGCTGGACACCAATCCTCGAGGACTCGCTCGAGGCGGCCGGAGGCGATGTGCGTCACCGCGATGTCCTCCGGGACGTGAGCGAGCCCGAAGCCATCCACCGCAGCATTGAGGACCTGGAAGATGCCATTGAACACGAGTTGGCCGTCGACCCGGACGGCCAGTTCCTGTCCATCACGCTCGAACTCCCAGGCGTAAAGCCCGCCATAGGTGGGCAGGCGCAGGTTGATGCAGGTATGGCCGATCAGGTCCTGAGGGGTGATGGGCCGTGATCTGCCTGCGAAGTAGGATGGTGCTCCGATCACCGCAAAACGGACATCGGGGCTGATGCGCATCGCAATCATGTCCTTGGCAACCTGTTCGCCAAGGCGCACGCCCGCATCGAACCGCTGTTCGACGATGTTGGTCAGGCCCTCTTCGAGGGCGATCTCCACCTTGACGTCGGGGTAGTCGGCAAGAACAGCCCTGAGCTTCGGCCAGAGGATAGTCTCAGTGACATGGTAGCCCGCCGTGATCCTGATCGTGCCGGCTGGCTTCTCGCGGAACTCGCTCAAAGCCTCGAGCTCGGCCTCAATCTCGGCCAGCCTGGGGCCTGCCGTCCGGAGCAGACGCTCCCCCGCCTGAGTGGGTGCCACAGAACGGGTCGTCCGGGTGAGGAGTCGCACGCCTAATCGTTCCTCGAGGCTGCGCACAGTGTGGCTCAGGGCCGATTGGGAGACGCCGAGCTGTGCGGCCGCCTTCGTGAAGCTCCGCTCCCGCGCGACCGCCAGGAAGGCAATCAGGTCATTGATGTTCTCGCGCGCCATTCATGAGCCCCCCTCATAGGTTCATGCAGGTCTTAGCACCTAATCGATCCAATGAGGACGGCCTATCTTCCGGCCTCCCATCCGTATCGAGAGACATTGATGACAGTTGGAACTGCTTCTTCGTGCGACGTAATTCCTGACCGCTCTCCGGCATGGGGCGCGGTCCGCGCCATGTCGCTGTGCTGCATGGTGCTCGTTGCCTCAGAGTTCATGCCAGTCAGCCTGCTAACCCCGATTGCCGCCGACCTCCACATGACGGAAGGCCAAGCCGGCCAGGCGATTTCCGTCTCAGGCATCTTCGCCGTCCTCACGAGCTTGTCGATCTCGGGCCTGACGTCCCGGTGGGATCGGCGCACCGTCCTGCTCGTGTTGGCCCTCTCGCTGATCGTCTCCGGGACGGTCGTGGCCCTTGCGCCGAACTATTCGGTCCTCATGCTCGGCCGGGCGGTGCTCGGCATCGCCATCGGCGGATTCTGGTCGATGTCGGCCGCAGCGGTGATGCGGCTGGTACCGGCAGACAGCGTGCCGCGCGCCCTGGCGATCCTGCAAGGCGGGACGGCACTGTCCTCCATCATCGCGGCGCCGCTGGGCAGCTTCCTCGGCGGGTACATCGGGTGGCGCGGAGCCTTCTTCTGCGTCGTGCCTCTGGCGGCCATCGCGTTGGTCTGGCTGCTGGCAAAGCTCCCCTCCATGCACGCTGGGCGGCCCACCGGCTCTGGCGACGTGTTCAAGCTGCTCCGCCGGCCCGTGGTCGCCTCCGGCATGGTGGCGATCACCCTGTTCTTCATGGGCCAGTTCGCGCTGTTCACCTACCTGCGCCCGTTCCTCGAGATGGTGACCCATGTCGATGTTCCGACCCTGTCGCTGATCCTGTTGCTCTTAGGCATCACTGGCCTCGCCGGGACCACCCTCATCGGAACGTTCCTGAAGAATGGGATGTATGGCGTGATGATCGCCATTCCGCTTGCGATGGCAGGGATCGCCATCGCCTTGGTCGCCTTTGGCAACTGGCTTGCCGGAACGGCCATTCTGCTCGGTGCATGGGGCCTGCTCGGCACTCCGGCCCCCGTTGCCTGGAACACCTGGCTGACCCGGACCTTGCCCGAGGACGCCGAAGCCGGCGGCGGGCTGATGGTGGCCGCCATCCAACTGGCGATCACCCTGGGCGCGACCATTGGCGGCCTGCTGTTCGATATGAGCGGCTATCAGAGCACCTTCAGCGCGAGCGCTGCCATCCTGGTCGCTGCGGGTCTCATGGCGTTCGTGACGAAGCGTACGGGATCATCCGTACGCACGTGAGTACCACACCGGCTGTCGCAATCGTCGCGCCTGCCCCCTTCACCCGTCGATCACCATACAAAGGATCATCGTCCATGAAGTTGCTGGCCGCCACTCTCGTGTCCCTCGCGTTGGGAACACCTGCCCTTGCCCAAGGAACTGCTTCCATGCCGACACCCCTCGAAACCGCTTCCGCGCTCTCGGTTGCCGACATCCAGTCGGTCTCTCCGGCCCTCGGCCGATACGCCAAAGAAGACGTTGCAGGCCTGTGGCAGCGTCCGCAACTCTCCCGTCGCGACCGCAGCCTCGTGACGGTGGCGATCCTGATCGCGCGCAACCAGATGCTGGACCTGCCGCACTATATCGACCTTGCCCTCGACAGCGGCGTGACACCCCGCGAGCTCTCCGAGACGATCACGCACCTCGCCTTCTACTCAGGCTGGTCAAACGCCATGGCGGCGGTTGCCGTCACCAAGGACATTTTCGCCCAGCGCCGTGTCGGGCCGGATCAGTTGCCGGCCGCGTCGCCGCAGCTCCTGCCGCTCAACGAGCAGGCGGAGGCAACCCGGGTCGCGAGCGTGCAACGCCTTCTCGGAACCGCCGCTCCTGGCCTCGACCAGTACACCACCGATCCGCTCTTCAAGGACGTCTGGCTGCGTCCCGACCTGTCGCCGCGTGACCGCAGCCTCGTGACCATCACGTCGCTGATGGCGAATGGGCAGGTGGCCCAGCTCGCAGGCCATCTTAACAGGGCCTTGGACAACGGCCTCACGCAGGAACAGGCCGGAGAGGTGGTCACGCAAATCGCCTTCTATGCAGGCTGGCCCAATGCCTTTTCCGCCGGTCCGGTCGTCGCAGAAGTCCTCAAGGGCCGGTCCAACTGACCACCGCCGTCCCATCTTCTTGCCTCCCTGAAAGGATTGTACGTGAAGAACACCCTCATCGCCGCCACCATGACCGCAGCCGCACTCGGTGGCGCGCCAGCCAATGCACAGGACATCCAGGTCTTCCCGAGCGGCTCCTCGCCGTCCGTGATCGCCGATCCGAAGAACTTCTCGGGCCAAGTGGTGGTGGATCTTCTTACGCCGCCATCCGTCGAGACCCCTGCGTCATCGGGTCTGGTGACCTTCGCTCCACGCGCCCGCACCGCCTGGCACAGCCATCCGGCCGGGCAGATGCTCATCGTCACGGCAGGCAAGGGCTGGGTCCAGCGCGAAGGCCAGGCCCGCCAGGAGATCACGTCCGGCGACGCCGTGTGGATCCCGGCCGGCGTCAAGCACTGGCATGGCGCAACCGACACCAACGGCATGAGCCATGTCGCGATCACCTACATCCAAAACGGCAAGAATGCCGATTGGATGGAACTGGTCACCGACCAGGAATACGGCGCCCGGTAGCGCTCCATCCAACCAGGATGGAATCCATGAACACGGCTCACCATGGCAGCTTCGATTGATCCCTGTTCGCTTGGCCGCCCTTCCGTAGACGCCTACCCAATGATCTAATCAACGAAAGTACGCTTCCATGACTGTAAAGGCCTTTGGCGCCTATGCCGGAGACAAGCCGCTCGAACCGATGGACATCAGCCGCCGGTCGGTCGGCCCACACGATGTCGGCATCGAGATCGCCTTCTGTGGCGTGTGCCACTCTGACATCCATCAGGTACGCGCCGAATGGGCCGGCACCCTGTATCCTTGCGTGCCGGGTCACGAGATCGTCGGCCGCGTGTCGGCGGTTGGCGCGCATGTATCGGGCCACAAGGTCGGCGACCTGGTTGGCGTGGGGTGCATCGTCGATAGCTGCAAGCGCTGCGACGATTGCAGCGACGGTTTGGAAAACTATTGCGACCACATGGTCGGCACCTACAACGGCCCCACGCCCGACGCACCGGGTCACACGCTAGGTGGTTACGCCCAGCAGATCGTGGTGCACGAGCGTTATGTGCTGCGCGTCAGCCATCCTGAGGAGCAACTGGCTGCCGTCGCGCCGCTGCTGTGCGCCGGAATCACCACGTACTCGCCGCTGCGCCACTGGCATGTCGGACCCGGCCACAAGGTGGGCGTCGTCGGCATCGGCGGCCTGGGTCACATGGGCATCAAGCTCGCGCACGCGATGGGCGCCCACGTGGTGGCGTTCACCACCTCCGAGTCGGAGCGCGAGGCTGCCAGGGCGCTGGGCGCGCATGAGGTCGTCGTCTCCCGCAATGCGGACGAGATGGCGGCACACGCCAAGAGCCTCGACTTCATCCTCAACACCGTGGCAGCACCGCATGATCTCGACGCCTTCTTCGCGCTGCTCAAGCGCGACGGCACCATGACGCTCGTCGGTGCGCCGGCGACGCCGCATCCGTCGCCGGAGGTGTTCAGCCTGATTATGAAGCGCCGCAGCCTGGCCGGCTCGATGATCGGCGGCATCCCCGAGACGCAGGAGATGCTGGATTTCTGTGCCGAGCACGGGATCGTTGCCGACATCGAGCTGATCCGGCCGGATGGGATCAACGATGCCTACGAGCGAATGCTCAAGGGCGACGTGAAGTATCGCTTCGTGATCGATACCGCATCCTTGGCAGCCTGACCGCGGACGAGAGGGTGACGGCCCGGACGTTGTCCTTGCGTCCGGACCGATAGCCGTGCCGACCCACCGAGGTCGAATGGCCGTGCCCCTCTGCCCACTCTCAGGATGAAATGGTTCGCATTGCGTGCCTCCAGGTTGGGGCTGCCCAACCCCTTGTCATGACCAACCCTCCGCCCAGATTGAAATCGGGGAAGAGAACCTCCATCCCACCTGATCCGGGGCACATTCATGGCGATCACATTACCGACAATCAGCCGCCGCGCGATGCTGGGCGCCACGCTCGCAGCCGCGGTTCCGCATCTGGCACACGGTCAGGACGGTAGGGATCCGGCGAGCCAGAAGCCGACCGACGTGAGGATCAGGCTGACCTTCGATGGTCGAACTATGACGGCCACGCTCTACGACAACCCGTCGGCCCGCGATCTGGCCACGCTACTCCCCCTGGACCTCACGATCGAGGACTACGGCAGCAACGAGAAGATCGCCTACCTGCCGCGCAAGCTCACGGAGGATGGCAGCGGCCCCTTCGGCAACGAGCGACCGGGTGATCTCTGCTATTTCAAACCCTGGGGCAACCTGGCCATGTTCTACGCCGATTACCGTTGGGACGGCCTGATCCGGCTCGGCCGCTTCGACGGCAGCTTTGAGCCGCTGCGCGTGCGCGGCAAGTTCCCGCTGCGCATCGAGCGCATCCGATAGGAACCAAGATCCCCTGCATTTTCCAAACGTCCGGTTCGATGAGGATTGCAGCTTCGGGGCCGAAGCCCCCCATTGCCGTTTCCGCTCGCACCGTGCACGGCCCTCGTCGGAATGCTATCAGGTTCAGACCCAGAGCTTCTGGGATGCATCAGAGCGAACAAATGTCTGACTCGGCAACCCGGATTGTCGGCTTCGTGTCCAGGGCCTCGAAGGGGCTTCGATCGCTTCGATCACGCCGTAACGCACAGGTTCGTCTTCAGGCGAGCACTCGACAGGCCGAGCTCGAAGGCCTCCGGTTCGCGTTCTACGCCCGGCTGACCGCGATCATCGTTGTTTCGGTCTGGCTGATCTGGCTCGTACCGTGGCCACGCGACCTCTATTACGGAGCCTACGCCTTCGGGTTCTTCCTCCTGGGCTATATCCCGTACCGCCTGCGCCACCATCATCACGGCGAGGCAATCAAGCTTGGCTTCATCGTACTCGACGTGGCCTTGGTGACGGCCGCGATCCTGGTCCCGCCGCCGGCGAGTCTCGGCAACGACTGGCCCATCCAGACCCGCCTGCGCGGGCAGGAGTTCCTCTACGTTCTCCTTCTCCTCGGAGAGGCTGCACTCACCTACTCCCCGCGGAGGGTGCTCTGGACGGGTGTGTCGATCCTCGTCATCTGGTCGATCGGCGTCTTCACGATCTACTCCCAGCCGGACACGCTGCGGTTCAACGATGCGGCTGCGGAGGGAGTTCTCACGTCGGCCGCGGCCCTGGATCTCTCCTTCAAGCCTGCCTTTGTGGGTCTGACGGCCTGGTACACCCAGCTTGTTGCAACCTCCCTGTTCACCCTGCTCATCACACTCGCCGTCTGGCGCAGCCGGCGGACCTTGTTGAACCAGGTCGAGGCCGAGCTCGTGCGCGCGGATCTCGCGCGCTATGTCTCTCCGGACGTGGCCGAGGCCCTCTCCAGCCGCGGCGGGACTGCGTTCGGAGAGCCGGCGACACGAACGGTGGCCGTTCTGTTTGCGGACATCGTCGGCTTCACCAAGCTCACCGAGACCCTCTCGCCCGAGCGCACGTTCGCCTTGCTGCGCAGTTTCCAGGAGCGGAGTAGCGCCATCGTGTTCAAGCATGGCGGCACCCTCGACAAGTACCTGGGCGACGGCTTCATGGCGACCTTCGGCTCTGTCGGCCTGCAACCAGACGCGCCGGCCCGCGCGCTCGCGTGCGCCTTCGAACTTCAGCAGGAGATCGAGCGCTGGAGCCGGAAGAGGTCCGCTCGCGGCGCCAATCCGCTACGCCTGTCAATTGGGATCCACTGCGGTCCGGTAACGGTAGGGAATCTCGGCGGCCGGGAGCGCATCGAGTTTACCGTCGTAGGCGACGTCGTGAACGTGGCCAGCAGGCTCGAGGAGGTGACGCGCGAGATTGGCGGCTCGATCATCGCCTCGGAGGATTGCATCCGCGCCGCGGGAGATCCGGAGTGGCTCACGAGATTCCAGTCCTCCCGCCAAATTCAGCTCCGTGGCAGGCAGCAAGGCCTCTTGGTTCACATCGCCACGTGACAGATGCCGCCAGACGTCGCCTGTGCGGGCTTGCGCCAGGGTGTCGCGTTCACCCATGAGGGCTGCGGCACCATCTCACCTCCATCGCCACGTTTCGGAGACTTGAGATGGCAGTTCGCATTCCCCAGAGCTTGTCGGCCGGCCTTCAGCCGGAGACGGGCTGGAGTGTGCTTGATTACGAGCTCCGGGAGCAAAAAGCGCATACGCTTGGCACCTTGAGCGGCCAGGTTGAGCAGGCTCTGGCGGCGTTGCGAGCCTTCGATGCCGAAGCGCACCAACCTGACCGGGAGCATCGTCGCCGTGCCTTACTGGACGCGGCAGCCGACCTCGTCTGGGCCTTCATGATCCAGCGCGAGCTGTGCGGCCTCCGGAACTGGGACGCTGTGGTGAAGGACTACGGCATTCCGCGTGAGGTACTGAACCGGGTCGGGCAAGTCAGGCGCAGGGCGGACTAGCCGAATGGGTATCCAGCCCGCTCCCACGAGTAGCCTGAGTCGCCTCGATCACAAGCTTGGGCTCAGACGGTCTCCTTTGCGTCAGGCAGTGAAATTCGTTCACTGACAGGAACGTCCGATGTTCCGGTCCAAGGCGGACGTTAGTCCTCCGTCCGGAACGTGCCAGAGGCGACATTCTGGCTTCATCACTCGGCACGGGTGCTCAACCGCTGAGGAGGTCATGGGCTCTCGCGAACGGCCGTTGACGAGACCTCAGTCGCTTCGCGAAGCCTCAGGATCTCGTGCCCGGTATGACTGAGTTCCTGCTCGCCGAAGCGATGGAGGCCTGAGGTTTCCTTGGGTCTCCTGCGGGTCGAAGGCTGGACGCCTCAAGACACATCCAGTCTTGTCTTTTCAACCGAGAGCTCGAATGGGACGGACACTCGTGTTCTCGATACGATGTGTGATCTGCGGCGGGCAGACAAGAGCGCTACTTGCCTGGTCGTTTGTAGCTCTCCGCGACCTTGCCGGCGCCGGCAAAAACCTGCTTGGCCTCCGCGGTTGTGAACGCTTCCGTCGTCTCGTTGTCAGTGATGCTGCCGGATGCGGCCGCCGCCAGAATGGCCGCTGACGCCTCTTTGGCGCTGGGCGCCTCTGTGATGATCAGAAAATCATAGTGGCCGAGGATGACATAGAAGCTCAAAAGCTTCCCACCGGCGGCCTCGACCAGATTACGGACGGCGGGCAGGCGATCCTCGGGGTTGGCAACGAGGTTTCTGACGGCCTCTGCCGAATAGCGGCCACGTGTGATGAAGATGGGCATCCGACTTCCTCCTGAGTTTGACCGGAGTACTCAAACGCCACTAACGGGCTGGACGGCAGCCCTTGTGCAACCCGCTGATCACACGCCCGCCAACAGTAATCGTCAAGCGAATATGCTTATGAATTCGGTTAGATGGAATGCAATAAGAGGCGTCCAATTCACTGAACTATCATCATGCTTACGACGCGCTGACAGAATATTTGCTACCTGCCCGGACAATTGTCGTTCGAATTTCGCTGAACGGGGCGTTACGCCTTACCGCTTGGGCGGAAAAGCGGCTCAGACAGGGACAAGATTACGGTTCAGTCTCTCACAATAGCGAGCCAAGCGGCCTCGGGAGCGGCGGCGGCGCCGACCTGGAGTTGGACAGGAGGGTGATAGTGTTCGCCTGACACGAAGGCAGATCCCAAAGTTCACACTCGTTGCTGAAGTGCTCTGCGCCATAAGTGACGCCGGCCCCGTGGCATGGCCGGAGCTTGTCTCATGACTTAGGAACCGGGATGCGTCCGATCTCCCGAATAGCTCCGTCGGGGGCGACTGCGGCCACGACGATCTCCCCCGAGGCTGGATTGGAACCAGTTAGCGCCTGGATGTTCGCGCCGTGGGTCACGATAAGAAGAGTCTCGGGCCCTTTCCAGCCGGTGATGATGGCCGTTGCCCCAGCCGTCAGGGCGTTCCGCTGCTCTGCCAGAACAAAGGCGTTGGCGAACGTCGGCTCAATCTCGGCAGGGCCCAGATCCATCAAGCGGGCTGTGTCGACACAGCGGCACCAAGGCGAACTCAGCAGCCTCGCGACAGCGACACCCTTAGCCCGCAACTTCTTCCCGACTGCTTGGGCGTCCGCGCGCCCCTTGGCACTCAGGTTGCGCTGGGTGGAGCAGTCGTCGAGCCTGAAGCCTGGCGGGTCGCCGGCGCCACCGGGCGCCTCGGCATGGCGCATGAGGGCCACGTGCCCACCTTGGCGCAAGGCAGTCCATGCCGCTGTCTCGTCGGCGAGCGCAGGCCCAAGCATGCTGAGCCATCCGATAAGGCCAAGAGCAGAGTATCGGGACATGGTCCGCATCAAACGGCCCCCCTTTGTCAGAGGGTCGAGCCCTTGCGCGACTTTTCCTGCTGGACCAGGTCCTGGAGGAGCTGGTGGGCAAGGGTCTCATGCGCCACCCGGGGGTTAATTTCGGCGGACTTCCTGCCGTAGGTTGTCGTGACGGTCAGCAGTTTTCGGTCAACCTGGTAGGTTCCAGAGTAGGTTCTTCCATCAACCTTGATGTGGATCGCATGACCTGACATGGGAAAAGACCTCCTCAATGAGAGCGCGCCCATTGCCTCAACGGAAGAATACTTCCTCTACTGACGAGACACCACATTCAGTGAGGCATTCCAAGGCGAGTGGGGTCAACCTTTCACCTTACGGCCACTCAACGAACGTCGGCTCTTGAGCGCTGAAACGGACCAAGCGCTTACGTCTCAGAAGCGCCAACTCCGGTCGTTCGCGGCGGGGTTGCCGACGCATCCTAGACTGGCCGAACGATCTCACTTGTTCCCAAAGGTCTCATCCTCCGACGGCACCTGGAGGGTCTCAATGGAAATCCACCCGATGCAGGCTCTCTGGATGGGCGCCAGATAGGCTTGGCGGCCTCTGATTTCCACCACCCGGCACGGATAAGCTCGCTGGTCACCAGCAGGCCGATACCGACTGGTACAGCTACTCCGACCTGAAGAAATCTGAGCTGGAGCTGCTTGCGGTCGACCAGAAGACGCATCGCGTAATTGCCGCTGAGAGGCCCCGAAGGCTGAGGTGCCTCTCTCGGTGGAGGATGTGGAGGCCGCGGCGAGCCGCACGACCATCTACTTCGCCGAGGATGCTTTGCGGCATGGCTTCATCGAGGAGATTGTTACCCCGACCATGCCGATCCAGGATATCTTCTACCTGACAGACCAGTATCTCGCCTGACTACCGGATTGAGGGACAGCGCCGCTCATAATGCTTGTAGGGCCCATGCCGGATGAGAAGCGAAAGCTGATTGAAACCGATAATTCTATCCAACGGAAGTGCCCGAAAGCAGACGTAACACGGTTATAAATTGTGCAGGGAACGGCCCCCAGGCTAGGAGAGCGGCCACATGAGCAGGATGAGTGGCACGCCCAGCAGCACGACAATGACGGACAGCGGCAGCCCCAACTTCCAATAATCGCCAAACCGGTATCCGCCCGGCCCCATCACGAGCGTGTTGCATTGGTGCCCGATCGGCGTCAGAAAATCGCAGGCTGCACCAACCGCGACTGCCATGAGAAAGGCGTCGGGGTTATAGCCAAGCCGCCCAGCAAAGGTTGCCGCGATGGGAGCCATCACCAGCACCGTCGCTGCATTGTTCAGGAACGGCGTCACGGCCATGGCAGCCACCATGATCAGTGCCAGGGCGCCGTAGGATGGGAGCGTGCTGGCAAGCTGCGACAGCCATCCGGCCAGGAGATCGGCGCCTCCCGTCGTGCGGATCGCCTCACTGACCGGAATGAGAGCCCCCAGCATCACCAGAATGGGCCAGTCGACAGCTTCGTAAGCCTCGCGCAGCGAGAGCGCCCCGAGAATGACGATCAGAACGGCGGCGGTGAAGAAGGCGGTCGCGACGGGCAGCACTCCGACAGCCGTGAGCACCATGGCGCAGCCCAGGATCACCACGGGAACGAGGCCCTGCCGCACATTACCCAGCCGGATCTCCCGTTCGGCCAGCGGCAGGCAACCGAGTTCCTTGAGCTTGTCCGGAAGCCGCGTGAGATCGCCCTTCAGCACCAGGACGTCGCCGGTCTGCAAGGTGATGTCGCGCAGGCGCTCGGTGAACCGCACGCCGCTGCGGCTGACCGCCAGCAGATTGATGTTGAAGCGCTCGTGCAACGCCAAGCGCCTGGCACTCTGCCCGATCAGCATTGAGGTCGGCCCAATGACGGCCTCGATCCCACCTGTCTCCTCGTCCGCGTCTTGACCTTCGGTCGGACGCCTCGCGCCCTCAAGTTCCAGATAGGCGCGGGCGACACCTCGTTCGAGCGCCTCAGGGTCACCCTCCAGGAGGACAATGTCGCCCTCGCGAAGGACGGCATCCGGCAGGGGCATCATGTGCTCGGTTTGGTTTCGGACGATGCCCGTCACCAGAACCTCGTTGTCACACAGCCTGGCCAGATCACCGACGGTGTGCCCGATGACCGGCGAGGTCGCAGTCACCCGTGCCTCTGTCATGTAGTCGGTGAGATCGATAGCCTCGTCCATGCTTGCAGCAGCTTTGCGACCGCCGGGCAGAAGCCGGTAGCCAAAGGCCAGGAACGCCACGCCGGCTGCCGCGAGGCCAAGGCCCACGGGAGTGAAATCGAACATGCTGAAAGGCTGTCCCGTCAATTCCTCGCGCACACGGGAGACGATGATGTTAGGGGAGGTGCCGACGAGGGTGATCAGGCCACCGAGCAGCGAGCCGAAGGCCATCGGCATGAGAAAGCACGAGGGTGAGGCATGGGAGCGACGCGCCAACTGGAAGGCGACCGGGATCATCATGGCCAGTGCGCCGATGTTCTTGACGAAGGCGGACAGGACCGTGACCACGGTCACAAGGATCACGATCTGGCCCTGCACGGACGTGATGTATGGCGAGACACGATGGAGGGCCGCCTCCAGCACGCCGGAGCGCTCGACCGCCGCACTGACGATCAGCGCACTCGCGACGATGATGACGATGTCGTCCCCGAAGCCGGAGAAGGCTTCCTTGTGCGGCACGATGCCGGCGAACACAGTGGCCAGGAGGGCCAGGACGGCGACGAGATCGTAGCGCAGGCGTCCCCAGACGAACAGGCCCATCATTCCAGCCAAGATGGTAAAGGCGAGGGTCTGGTCCTGCGTCATCGGTTCCGCCTTGGCCGGGGAAGTGTGGTGATAACGCGGAACGTCCTGATCGGATTGATCATGGTGGTCTGTTTACCTGGCTAGAGGGAGCAACTCCCGTCGAAGCCCTCACTGGCTATGGAGCCAGGTCCTCATCTCACCTGTTGTTCGTGTCGAAATCTTCAAATCTCAGACCGTTTCAAAACCGGGGAACAAAGGTATGTTCAAGCTCAGCAGGTTGAGGCTCCATTCAGTCTGGGTGCTCCCTGCGGCCGCGCTGTTGTTCTTTGCGCTCGCCTCCATTTACGGCTTGAGCGGTGACACCATCTCCTCGCCAATTGGGATGCTTTTTGCCGCCGCACTGATCCCTCTCCTGATCGGCACCGTGTTCGCGGCGGTCCACCATGCCGAGGTCATCGCGCGCCGCACGGGAGAGCCCTACGGCACCCTGGTCCTCACCGTTGCCGTCACCGTGATCGAGGTTGCACTCATCGCCTCCATCATGCTGAGCAGCGACAGCAGCCCGGTGCTTGCTCGTGACACAGTGTTTTCGGTGATCATGATCGTTAGCAATGGACTCGTCGGCCTATGCATCCTGCTCGGCGGGCTGCGTTATCGCGAACAAGGCTTTCGGGTGACGGGCGCAAGTGCCTACCTCGTCGTTCTGATCGTGCTCGCAACCCTCACCCTCGTTCTGCCGAACTACACGCAGGCACGCCTCGGGCCGCTCTATTCGCCCAGCCAACTCATCTTCGTGACCCTGATCACCCTGGCTCTCTATGGCGTGTTCCTCTACATCCAGACTGTGCGCGACAGGGATTACTTCCTTGTGCTCGACACAGAGGGTCTGGGCGCGAGCTCGGAGATGCCTCGAAACCGCTCAGTTCTGGTGAGCGCGGCTCTGCTCGTCCTCTCGCTCAGCGCCGTCATCCTGCTCTCGAAGATGTTCGCTGCTGTCGTGCAGGCGGGTACGATACTCGTCGGCGCTCCTGAAGCTGTCATAGGGGTCTTTGTGGCCCTGCTGGTTCTGCTGCCGGAGAGCGTCGCGGCGGTTCGGGCGGCACAGGCAAATCAGCTGCAGAAGAGCCTCAATCTGGCTCTTGGCTCGTCACTGGCCACCATCAGCCTGACGATTCCCACGGTTGTGGCAGTCAACCTCACGCTCCAGAAGGACCTCGTGTTGGGGCTCGATGGCGAGGACACCGTGCTGCTCATGCTCACGGCTGTCACGAGCCTTCTCACCTTCGGTACCGGGCGGACCAACATTCTCTACGGCTTCGTCCATCTCGTGATCTTTGCGACGTTCCTGTTTCTCGTGTTCGTCCCTTAGAGGAAGACGTCGCTCAGGATTAGTGCTCGTCCACCTCTGATCAGGGGACGGGATTTCCCCGTCTCCATAGCCCCGCCGGCCGTTAAGCTTAACCTTCGAAGCCAGAGCGGGTTGCCCTTCCAGGCGCCTCACTGCTTTCCGGATGGCGTTGACAACATCCTGAGCGGTTTCGAGAAAACCTTTGCTCATACCGGCCTCACTGTCTGCGCCCCGACTACCCTGAGGCGGTTGATCCGCTCCGCCTAACCACTCGGCCTGGGATCCAGCGCTTCCGAGAACATCATCGTCAAGACGGGCTGATTGGCTCTGTCCATGATCTCGATCTGCCAGCCTCGCCGATCCTCGCCCTTTTGATCCCCTTCTGCGATCATGTCGCGAACCTTAGCGGTGGCAGCAACTCGCATAGCCTGAAGGTCAGAATACACCTCCCCTTCGGGATCCTCGATCACACCGCCCTCGGTCCGGACGTTGAAGTAGTAGAGAGCCGGCTCTCCCTTGGATGGAGGGTGCGGCTTTCGCGAACGGTGAGATCGGGGCGCACCGCCCTCATCATCCCACCGTTTGAGATCCTGACGCTGGCTTGGCTTCTTAGGATCTTGGCTCATGATCACATTATAGGGCAGCGAGCCGGCTTTTTGATATCCACCCCCAGCATGAGGCGATCGATGGACGATAACTCGTCCTCTCCCACCGACGGCCGGCCAACCGCGATCATTATCTGCAACGACGTGCCTATCGTTCGGAGCCGAGGACCCTCCAGACACTTCACGCGTGCCTCAGCAGCCTGTGCAGATGCCTCTCGTGAGAATCTTCATCTTGCGATCCCAAATCCGTTCCTGCGCCTCGGCCTTGGCCCGGGCAGCTCTTGCCATCGTGGCGGATTCCTCGGCCGTATATAGCCTTGACGATGACACTTTTGGGGGCGTTGCGCCCGGCGCAGCTCTGCTTTCGGCCGAGATAGAGTGGGGCACCATGAACAGGGCAAGCACGGCTGTTGCTATCATGATCCGCATGGACGCTCCTTGAGGAGCGCATCGGGCAGCTCCGAGCTTGTATATGGTGAGGCCAAGCCAATTCCCCAACAGAAAGTCTCACTACCCTAACCTGATGCCTGGATCGATTCATGCTTCTTCCGTTGTTTGTCGCGGCATTTTCCGTCAGCAGAGGGGGCCAGACGCCCTGCCCTTGCGCCAGACTATGAGTCTCCCGATACACGGCCGCGGACAACGCTCCTCAATCGGCCACTATCCTGGGCAAGGTTGTCTCTGGGCTTCAATTCAGGGACAGGCTTCCATGCGCTTATCTGCGATTTTCCTTCTCGTCACTCTCGCTTGGTCAGGTGTCGCTCATGGTCAGAGCACCCCGCCAGCCTCAAGTGCACCCAAGTTCATTACGATTAGCAACAATGCCCTTCTGAGTTCACGGCTGATCGGCCTGAACGTCCAGAGCGCCAGCGGGAAAGAGATGGGCAAGATTGAGGACGTTGTCTTCGAGGGCGGCCAGATCATCGGAGTTGTGCTATCGGTTGGAGAGCTCCTGGGCAGCAGCCAGCGCTATGTGGCTGTGGACCCATCCGCGATTTCGATCCGGTACACAGAAGGCGAGAATAAATGGCAGGCGACCATGAACGCGGATCTTGAGCAGCTGAAATCTGCCCCGGAGTTCCGCTACGAAGGCAAGTGGAAGCGCTGATCTCCTCGCCGACATCATGGCACCTTCCTACACCACGGGAACGCACCAAGCTTTGACACACGTCTATTGTGGCAGCTCCGTTTCCCAACCCATGCGGATTGCTGATGATCCGGATGATCAGTCCACACGCGATGATCTCGCGTGCGGTGCAATCTTCAGGACTCTGACTTTGCAGAGTTCCCTATGACGTCGGAAATCGGATGACATGGCCGTTGAGCCGCATCGTCCCCACGCCAGGACCTTCCTGTAACTGTGATTCCCAGACAACCCGGTCATAGCTCTGGTCGGCGCTCCGGATCTGATACTGGGGCTCCCGGTTTCCGCCAGAGACCAAGTCGACAATCTTGTAGCCGCTCGTCCAAACATTGCTGGGTGCATAATCTTCAGCATAGCTGACGGGCTGTCCTACAGCGTAGCGGTGCGCTCTCATGGTGAACCCCTCTTTGGGAGACGTTCGAAAACAATCGTTGGCATCGGTTGCCACCAGGACCAGCCGCGCACGATGACGAGGTCCATGGCGATTGAGGCTCCGACGAGAGCGGCGATCAACGTGAGGACCAGCGGAATCATTGCTCCAGAGCACGTAGGATTTGTTGAGCACCTCTTCCATCATCTCAGTGAAAGGGGCGTTTTTCCGGCCCCTTCCAAATGCCCATCTTGTACACAACGAGGCAACCGGCGATCAGCAACACGGAGAAAAGTGTCTGGCTTAACATTGCGGAGCTCCTCCGATAGTCAGGCAGACTGCTAGGTAAAAGCGCCTAGTCATCAAGCGGACCATCAATCAAGCAGCATACTCGTTTGTAAAAACATTAGATACAACAACCACCTGTTTTGCATTTTATTTATTGGGGCGGATGTAATTCTCTTTTATGTCTCTATGTTAGTTAGGACAGGCTCATTATTCGCGGCTATTTATATTTCCGGCCAACCTTGGCCTGAGAGGATGTGTTCTGCGAGGAGGCTCTCCATGTGCCTGAGCAGAAGGCTCTCAGCGCGCAAGGGCAGAACGTGAGACGCCTGCAAGTACTCGAGACAAAGCCTTGCCGCTGACCCCAGCAATCGATCCGGTTCACAGGAGGCCATGATGGCCAAAGGACAAAAGCGCAGCAATCGGGAGATCCGAAAGCCCAAGGCGAAGAAGCAGCCGGTAGCTGAGGCGACGCCGGTCGTGATGACCAGGGGAATGCTGTCCCCGATCAGTCCACCGAAGAAAAAGGGATGAGGTGCACATCATGGCGATCCGAACCACTGAGACGACGGTCACTTTCACGCGCCCGTTCACGTTGACCTCTCTCGACCGCCCTCAGCCAGCAGGAACCTACCGGCTTGTGACAGATGAGGAAGAGATCCTCGGTCTTTCATTCCTGGCCTTCCAACGCACAGCCACAATGCTGCACATTCCGGCGATCTCGTCCTTGGGTAGTCCGACTCAGGTTTTCCATGTCAGCTCAGCAGAACTCGCAGCTGCCCTGGAGGCTGATGGACAAGCGCAGCCCCAGACTCGATAGCTCACAGGGGTCGGTTATGCACTATCTCGGCAGGCTCTCAGGAAATGGCGCACTGCGGTGCAACGGCGTGCACATTGCACGGGCATCCTATGATTTCGATGGCTTCGTCACGAAACCGCTCGGAGTTACGTGTTGCGGCGAAATCCAGCTATCTGCCGCCATTCTCAAGGACGTGTTCGGCCGCAGGGACGTCCAGCTCCTCACGGACGGTGGCCGCCTCCTCGATCTCAGGTTCTCTGAGAAAGCACTGCGTTCGGCAAGCGACGTTGCCCACGTGGACGTCACGGGCGAGCTGCCAGCCACCCCACAGAGCTGGCGCAACGAACCACCCGACCAACGCTAGGGCACTGTCAACTTGACGCAACATGGACAAAGCTGGCGCGAGTAGAACCGTGAGGTCAGCTTCGGTTGCTACGTGAGGGCAATACCAGTCGCATCGCGCCACGTAGCGAAGGCGCGATCCCGCGCAGCCCGGTGCTCACTGGCGGAGAGGCGATGACGGCGGAGCTGGAAGTGATTGTGGATCGGAGCATGAGTGGCGAGAAACTGCTGGGCCTGCCGGACTGACTGGAACCGCCGCATGTGGCGCTCACGTCGTCGGGTTGGTTGGTGCGAGACTTCACAGCGGTTGTTCAGGTATCGGCTCTGCCGATGTTCAACACCCGGCAGGATCTCGCGTTTGGCAGCGCCATAGGAGCCAAGTTTGTCCGTCACGATGACTCTGGGCGTGTAGCACAAACCCTTCAGCAGCTTGCGAAAGAAGCGCTTCGCCGCCTTCGTGTCGCGGCGGCTCTGGACCAGGACGTCGAGCACGTTGCCGTGCTGATCAACAGCTCGCCAGAGGTAGTGCAGTTTGCCGCGGATGCGGACGAACACCTCGTCCAGAAACCATTTGTCGCCAGGTTTCGGCCGCCGCCTCTTGAGAGTCTTTGCGTGGGCCCGTCCGAACCGCATGCTCCACGCGCGGATGGTCTCGTAGCTGACGATGATGCCTCGCGCCGCCAAGATCAGCTCAACGTCACGTAGGCTCAGGCTGAAGCAGTGATACAACCAGACCGCCTGGTTGATGATTTCAGCCGGAAAGCGGTAGCCGCGGTACGGGTTGGACGTGGTGCTCATGCCCGAAACCCTGCCATAGGCGCCGACCTATGCCAACTTGACAGTACCCTGGTGCGGCACCGCCTTGGAAACGCCGGCTCGTTCGGCCGGATCGGTGGTGAGGAGTTCATGCTGCTCCTGCCGGGCTTGGACATCGGCGAGGCGGAGGAACTGCTTCACAGGCTCCATGCGGACATCCCACTCCTGCCGCGCGGCAGCGGCCGGTCGAGCATCGTCTACACGGCCAGCGCCGGGCTCACTGCTGCGTCCGCCTCGGATAGCGCCGAGGCGATTGTGCACCGGGCAGATCAGGCCCTTTATCTCGCCAAGTCGGCGGGACGCGACCGGATCACGACCCTGACACGCGAGACGGAGCTGGCCGGCAGGATCGCCTGACGGGCCGCTCATCTTCAGGCAGATGCGCTACCAGCCGCCACGTCGCCTCCTGCGCGGTCGCGCTCCACCTTTACCCAGACCCCTACCCTCCGCTCTCCGACTGTCGTGAATGTCCAGCGAGCAGTTCTCGGTCCCCTGCCCTACCTTCACGGTCACAGCAGAAGCCATATCGATCTCAGCAAGGCTTCTCTCACCCAAGTTATCCAAACCTCGCGTCCCTCCGAAAGCGTAAGCGGAGCAGATTTGGGGGCGCTAGCTTGAACCGTTGTGCAGAGAAGGTTCGCTACGAAGCGACGCCCGCCCGCGCCATTCCGCTCAACCTGCCTTCCGCTTGGCTAAAATCAACGCCAGGGGATTGGGCCTCGCCTCACCGACCCGATGGAGCGTGTTTCGGTCCTGATGAGCAAAAGGTGTGTCCCGGCCATGCACCAGCAGTTCGGTATCGGTCACATAGCTCCAGCTCCCGTCCGGATGGAAGGTAATCGTGATCTTGTAGGTGTCCGTGCGGAACGCCTGCTCCAGAAAGGTTGTCGAGCAGATGCCGTATCCGGTCTGCCCACGGGTCGCCGTCACGACGATCTCGTCGGAATCGGGTGTCGTCTGGCCCGCCGCGAGGGCGACTTGCCCGCGGGGAATGGCGATGGTCTGCATGACGAGGCCGGTCGCCGGCTCCCAGAGCCAATAGCCGACCTGATCGTGGAAGGTGATGTCCTCCTCCTCGGTCGTGATGTGGATGTGGTAGCGCAGGCCGTAGAGCAACTGCGGCCCGTTGGTCTGCGGATCGATCGCCTGGAAGTCGATGGTCTCGATGAACACGCGCCGCTCCGGACCGTCCGCCTTCGGGTTGAGGTCGACCCCTTTGCGTGCGCGCCAGCGCCCAGCCAGCCGCCGCAAAGGACCCAGATTGTTGAGCGTTTCCGGGTCGACGTCGCTGGGTTCGGTGAAAACGTCTGTGAGGGCAGTCATAGGTGAAGGCGTCATGACGGAACCTTTCTGTTTACAGGTGAAGGGACAAGCGGCGCCGACAACAATTGTCCGCCGGGCGGCGACGATGCGGCGGTGGTGTGCAAGGCGGCCTCAGGCTACTCTGATGATGAGGTCGGCGAGCGGCGGGATCCTTGGCCGATCCCCATTCAGTCCCAGTCTGTCCCCGAGATAGGTGAAGAACGCCAGCCCGAGCTTGCGGCAGGTCTTCGACAGCCCCAGCATCACATCACGCGCCATGCGGCCATCCGCACTCATGGTGCCGCCGGAGATCTTGCGCTTGATCACCCAGGCGCGCAGGTCGTTCTCGGAGGCATTGGTGTGCAGCGGGATCTCGGGCCGCTCGAGCACCCGCAGCAGTTCGGTCTTCCTCCGCGCCAGGCGGGCCAGCAAGTCGTCGAGCTCCTTGTAGCCCGTGCGCAGGCCAAAGATCCGGTCAAACTGCCACCGGAAGGCCCGCTCCCCACCTGGCGAGGGGCTTTGCTTCCACAGCTTCAGGCTGCGGTAAAAGCACCAAATCGCCTCGCGGACCAACTCCACCGCCTGGGCCTGCTTGGGCGAGGCCGGCATCAGTTTTTGCAGGTGCCGCTCGGCATGAACCCAGCACAGGGCGTGCGTGGCCACCCGAAACTGGCCGGCATCGTCAGAGACCACGACGGTGTTGGCCATCAGCCCGTGATGCCGGAGCGCCCCCCAGGTGGCGGCTTCGTTCAAGGTTTGGAGCAGGGGCCGGTCGAAGATGTTGATCGAGCACCGCGCCAGCTGTTCCAGCCATTCCAGATCCGAGCGGAACACCTGGCCCTGGAGCTTGGTCAAGCGGGCGATCACGGTGGCCTCGACCAGCTGCCGGCGCAAATAATCCAGCGCGGCTTCGTTGACGACATACTCGTCACAGCCGGACCGCAGCAGCGACAGGAAGTTCAGGCGCGATTTCGACCGGCTGGTGCGAAAGACGCAAAATCGCTCACCGCCGATCTGGGTGGTCACCGCGGCACGGCGAGCATGACGTGCGCCGGTGTCATCAACGGTGAGGTACGGCGAGGCGGTCAGGCCGGCTTGCAGGATCGCGCGGTCTTCCTGTTCGAACAGCTCCAGATCGGTTGTGAGCAGGCGCACGACCTCGCGCTTGGAGATCGCCAGGCCGATGCCGTTGAGCAGATCAGTCAGGCGTTCGGTGGTGACCTGGCCTTGCGTGTGCAAGGCGAGGCAGAACCGGCGCACGCCGGGACCGAACCCGCCGGTGATGCCGGCCGGCAGCGGCGCAATGAGGGTCTGGCCCTCGGGCATCACCCAGCGTTCCCGCTTGTAGCGCACCACCTCGGCAACCAGCACCAGATCCCGGTGCACCACGGTCTTGTAGCCTTTGAAGCGCGAGCCGGCTGGCACTTCGGCCCGGATCGTGACCTCGCGGGTGACCCGATCCCGTTTGGCACCACGGCCGGGGCGTCGTCCCGGTTTGGCAGGCTGCGGCTGGGTGGCTTTGTCCATGCCGGAGGCTTTGAAGGGCGGGCGCGGCGGCAGGTGCTTGAGCCTTGCGATCTCGTCCTTCAGGGCTTGGTTGTCGCGGCGCAGGGTGCTGTTGTCGAAACGCAGCTGTTCGACCTCGTGCTGCAGAGCGTGATTGTGGGTCCACAGCTGCGAGAGATCCTGCTCCAGTCTCTCAATCTTGCCGGCCAGATCCGTGACCAGCTCGCGTAGGGCCCTCGAGGACAGGGGCTTGGTGGGACCACCGGGCGAGTTCATATCCGGATTGAATCACGGATCCTCTTCTGAGGGAAACGGCGCCCCCCAAAATGCCCCGATTACTCCGAAAGCTGTAAGCGGGGCAGATTAGGGGGCGGGCCTTAGGCTGCCCGGACGACGAGGTCGGCAAGGGGCGGGATCTTCGGCTGATCCCCATTCAGGCCGAGCCGGTCCCCGAGATAGGTGAAGAACGACAGCCCGAGCTTGCGGCAGGTCTTCGCAAGCCCCAGCATCACGTCGCGTGCCAGGCGGCCATCGGCGCTCATCGTGCCGCCGGAGATCTTGCGCTTGATCACCCACGCCCGCAGGTCGTTCTCCGACGCATTGGTGTGCAACGGGATCTCGGGACGCTCGAGCACCCGCAGCAGTTCGGCCTTGCGCCGCGCCAGCCGGGCCAGCAACTCGTCGAGCTCCTGGTAGCCCGTGCGCAGGCCAAAGATCCGGTCAAACTGCCGCCGGAAGGCCCTCTCCCCACCCGGCGAGGGGCTCTGCTTCCACAGCTTCAGGCTGCGGTAAAAGCACCAGATTGCCTCGCGCACCAGCTCAACGGCTTTGGCCTGCTTGGGCGAGGCCGGCATCAGCTTCTGCAGGTGGCGCTCGGCATGAATCCAACACAGGGCGTGCGTGGCCACCCGGAACTGGCCGGCATCGTCGGAGACCACAACCGTGCTCGCCATCAGCCCGTGATGCCGGAGCGCACCCCAGGTGGCGGCTTCATCCAGTAGCTGGCGCACGCTTCACCGCGACAGCTAAGCTTTTGATATAGCTAGTTGGTTTCGCAACAGAGGAAGCTAAAAAGGTTCTGACTACGGCGTGGCGTTAGAATGTGCGCTGTCTTCTCGGACGGCATCGTGAGCTGCTTCGTTTGGGAACTGATCACTGAGGCTTGTGTCGGCCTCTCCTCCTCAGCCAAGCCGCTAAAACCTTTGTTTTCGAAGCATTTTCTTGGACGCCGGGATAGCCCTCCCCTCACCCGCTGGTTAACAGAATGACTTAAGAGACGTCTTCAAACGATCAATTGAACGCAATATCAGAGTGTGTACTGAACCTCGTCCGTGAACAGCAAATCCTACAAACTCATGCCCTCCCCTCCTACGCTCGCTGCCGGCTTTGGGAGACAGCGGGAGGAATTGGTCGCCTGCTTTGCAGCTGCAAAGTTCTCTATGCTTCCTCGAATGGGAAAAAGCAGGGCTCTCGCCCTGCCCTGCCTACAATGGTGTCATTCGGCCTTTTGCTGCTCAAATTCGCGGTATAGCTCCGAGAGCCTAGAGACCAGGAATTTCGCGAAATCAGGCTCCTGACGCTGGTCGATCCGAAGGGTGCATTTGGTATCGGTGAAGACGATGTTTGCAAGTGGCCGCCCCTTGGGATCTTCCCAGATTTGGGTTTTAGGCGCTTCCTTCTTCTGCAGTCGCTCAATCACGGCTCGAAAGCGTTCGTCAGAAGGCAAGACTTTGATGCCGTCCTCTCCCAGAGCCTGACGGGCGCGTTTCACCGCCGACTGCTCTTGAAGCAGCTCCATAAGAGCACGCCACCGTGGACGTCCGATCGCTGGGGCGGGTCCGATCGCCTCAATGATATCGATGGGAATCCGAGATCCCACGGCGATGAGAGAGGACAGATCGCCTTCATTGACGGAGAGGGCCTCACGAATGACCTTCCGCTTAAAGCCTTTGGAATTAAGGGCGATAAAGAAGCGGGCTCTTTCGATGAAAGTTAGATCGACGCGAGCGTTGTTTTCCTGCCC
This sequence comes from Microvirga terrae, assembly GCF_013307435.2. NCBI lineage: Bacteria > Pseudomonadati > Pseudomonadota > Alphaproteobacteria > Hyphomicrobiales > Methylobacteriaceae > Microvirga > Microvirga terrae. The sequence continues at coordinate 34,644 of NZ_CP102846.1, read as the reverse complement.
CTGAGCAATGACCAGCTCTTCGTCAGTCAACTTACGGATAGTAGCCTTGACCTTTATTCCGAGCCGTTCGGCTGCCTTGGCGCGCCGGTGGCCGTAGGCGATTTGGTAGCGTTCCGCGGCAGTCGGATGAGGACGAACGAGAATGGGTACAATCTGGCCTTGCTCTCTTATAAGAGCAGCAAGCTCGCCGATGGCCTCGTCAGAAATCTCCATCCTATCTCGGACGAAGGAACTATCGAGCTGCTGCGGATCGAGATCGACAATGATCTGTCCGGCCTCGAGCTGCTCTTTTGCCGCTTTTAATTCGTTTTCGACTGCCAGAGATTCGGTGAGCTTGCTTAGAGCGGCTCCGCTGGCGCGATTAATCCCCCATTCTCTCTTCCGTTCGGAATGAGTGATGGCGTTAGGTTGATGAGAAGCTGGTCCCGATGAGTCCTGGACAGGATTCGACGGGATGTCCTGCGTCGTGGATTGTTCTCCCTCTCCCGCAAGTCTCACCATAGGACGCCCGTCGTGATGACGATCGTCCGCGATCAGGTTCGGGAAAGCAGGTAAAGGCTGGTCGGTTGCTGATGCTGCAGCAACTTGAGGCATGAGTCTTCCCAGAACGGATTTCTTACCGGTCATGCTTATGCCCTCCCCCATGTCTTCTTGATTAGACTCTCAATTTCAGCATTTACCTTGTTCATCGCGTCGATTGCTCGGTCGTAGGTCGATTTTGTGAATTGGTCTCGCGAGACTTCGTAGATCGTCTGCTTGTTGATACCGGCGTCAGCGATTGCGGTGCTTTTCAGCATCGGGTTTTCCAAGACAGAATCCGGGAAGAGGCTCCGGAGATACTCGACCATTCCGCTTTGTGGACCGTCGCCTGGTTCATAACGAGTGACGAGGTATCTCATCCAATCGTACTCGACGGTGCCGCCGAAGCCCTTCACCACCCTTAGGAGGTCTGCGGTCATTGTGAGGAACTGAGACATCGACATCACATCGAGCATCTGAGGATGAACTGTTACGAGCAGTGAGGACGAGGCACTGAGAGCTGCTAACGTAAGAAATCCGAGCTGGGGCGGGCAGTCGATAACAACTACATCATAGTTGTCAGCAACCTCGTCGAGCGCCATCGTCAGTCGGGAGAAGAACTTGGTTTCTCCCGGTCGGCGCTTGGTGAGGGCCATTGGAGTTTCGTGTTCGAACTCCATCAACTCGAGATTACCAGGGATAATATCGAGGCCCGGAATGTAGGTACGTCGGATGATCTCGCTCGGATGGCGCGCCTCGTCGTCATAGCGGATCGAGCCGTAAATGGTCTCGTTCGGCTGAACGTCGAATTCGGGTTGGTAACCGTGGAGAGCTGACAGACTAGCCTGCGGGTCGAGGTCAATTGCGAGGACTCTGTACCCATTGAGAGCCAGGTATTGAGCAAGGTGGGCCGCGCTTGTGGTCTTGGCACTGCCGCCCTTAAAGTTGACGCACGATATAACCTGAAGGCGCTCGGTCTCGGATCGATGTTTCAGATACCGCCGCCCCGCCCGGGCGTTCTGATCCAGATAGGTACGCAGGGCATTGATCTCTTCGAGCGAGTACATGCGTCGACCGTTGGGCAGGGTCTCAGGCAGTGGCCCTTTTTCCTCTAAGGCTAGTTGTCGGAGGTACCCGTCATCAACCCCGATAAGTTTGGCGACCTCCCCAGAGGTGAACTTGCGGAGAGTCTTCTGGGCAACTGGCGGGTAGAGGGCTAGGCGCTGCTGATGAAGAGCCTCGGACAGAGCCTTGGCATGCATGTCGATGTAAGCATCGTCGACTTTGGGTGCCGGTGGAGATGCTAGTGCTTCGACCCGCGGGGCGTCCACTTTCAGCTGAGGAACGGCCACATTAACTCTCCTAGTTACGGAAAAATCGCCAGAGGAGCGGCGATTTCCGTGAGGAGAGCGCGAAAAGTCTAAACGAATGGTTAACTTCTGCCATATCTCTCACGAAAGTTTACCGGAAGGCACGTATTCCTCCGTGAGCACCGTCGCAGATGGCCAACTTTGCAGGTGCAAAGGCTGCTTGAGGCCCCCTACCCTTCTATCCCGAAGTTCGCGATTCGCGGATCGGAGCTGCAACGATCTGGGTTCTAATATCGGGTTCAGTTCATTGAAGGTGCGGATTCGGACCAGAGCGCTTCGGACGGTGTGCGTCCCATGGCGATTGAACTGCTCTGGAGAGCACCCCAGGCATGGATCTTTGCAGCTGCAAAGATCAGACGTTCAGGCTGTTAGCTGCGCTCAGGCGGCGCACAGTTGCCTCATTGCTTAGAGTGGTTCAACCGAGATGGACTCTACATCGAATGGATACTTTGACGACACTTGTCGACTACGTAGGCTTCGAGGTGCTATCACGTTGGAAGGTATGACTGATGCCGAACACGGCTAATTCCATGATTGTCCTGTCGTCTGGGCAGTCACTGAATGCTTCAAAAATCGCTCTCTATGGCGCCAAAGAGGTCTATGGGATCGCGGCTTTAAGAGCGAATGCCCTGAAAAGCCTTGGAGGCGTGTCGACGGGCGTTGGATTTATCGGTTCACCGGAATAGGCGCTCGGTGGCGCTGCAGCCCTAGGGTTGGTCGAGAGCCTTCCTATCTGCAGGGATGAAGAAGCAGGGACTCGAGATGCTCCAGCAGGTTAAGGCCCGTTCGTAGAAGCTCGCGCGAAACGGCAAACTGATCGAAGTTCACGAAATCCAGAACCTAGAGGTTCCTGATCCATTGGCTTGGAGCACCATCGAAGTCACAACGCGGATGATAGTCGACCCGTCAGGAGCCAGACTCAGAACTCAGTGAATTGACATCCGCTACCCCGGTTCGCCCAAGTTGATGCCCAGGACAAGGAGATCGAGGAGAGAACGGAGACCCAGTTTGTCCACGATGGCAGCGAGTTTGTTTCCTTGGAGGCGAACACTGGCCTTGTAAAGGATCGCTGGTCGAGTGTCGGCACCTATTATCCAGCAAAATTTGAGGCGCCTAGCAAAGTCGAGCATGCGGTTCGGGCAATGGCAGAGCCGGCCACGCGCTAATCGCCTCTGGGATCAGATCGTAATTTACCTGATTATGAGTGGGGATCTTTGCAACTGCAAAGGTTGTGATGCGGACACGCGATACAGTGCTTAGACGATAACCCGGGCGGTTAGAATTCGGTCGTGTTTGTACTCGTCACAGTCACGGAAGGCTTTTTGAACCGATTTATGAAAAACTCGCGCATTGCGTCGACCTGGAGAGATGCAAGCGTAGGCTGCCAAGATGTAGAACCTCGAACATAAGCCGTGGGCGCTGAAGTCTGCCGGATCAGTGACATTGGGCTCTTTGCAACTGCAAAGAAGGCGCTCAAGGATGTCAAGGGTAAACGGCTTCCGGCTCTTGCAGGTGGATCGCGTGCAGAGGCCTTTATCGCCAGACGACCAGCTTTCGGATTATTGGATGATCAAAGGGGCTCCAGCAGCCTTCCACTGATGCAGGGTCGCCCAATAGGCTAGGCACCGTAATACGGTCGTAGGGGCATTCGGTCCGTCGACCTTCAGGACCTTGCGCTGTTTGAGTTCTTCCATGACGTCTTCAGGCATGCGGTGGGCCCAATTTACCGCTTTCTGATCCGAATCCACGTGTGAAGAGCGACGAATATCCGAGCAAGTTCTGGATTGGCAGGGCAGGGGGCAGGCTGCCCGACTACGACCCGGGACAATACTTTGAGATAGGCCAGGTCGGAGGCGAGAGTACGATCGTACTCGCACCCCCTGGTACCGGCGAGATGCTTGAGGGTGGCCACATTAGCGTCGGTCAGGACTAGCGACTTATCGGGATTAAAATGGAAATGAACGATTTGCGAGCGGGCTCACGAAATTTGGCCTGCCGTAAAATCTAGGCCAAAGCGCCTTTGTTACAGGAAGGGCTCAGTATGTACGGCAGCGACATTGCTTCGGACAGATCCACAGCCAAGTATGGTTAACGAAGCAAGATGAGGCCGGAGGTGGCATGGCGCGAAACTTGGTCCGCGATGAGCGACAGGGAGACCTGTTCGGAGCACCTCCGCCACTCTCCAAACCGACACGCCGGAGCGCCCCGCCGAAGCCAGTGCATTAGGAGACCAAGGCGCCGGAGCCGGTGTCGTTGGGCACACTCGGCGCGAAGGCAACAAGGCCCGAAATTGACGAACTCTTGAATGGGATGCCCGATCAGGAACTGGCCTATCTCGCGGTAGAGGCTACGCGGCTCGTGAAGCGCAGGCTAGCCCAAGGGCAGGGGAGGGGCCCCCGGCCAAAAGACACCGGCAGAGGAAGGTCGCCTCTTGATGATGCCCTTCACCGGATCGCCGGCAAGCTGATGGCTACTGCGGACCCGGGCGAAACGTGGTGAGCGGCTGGGAGTAGGCGGTATCCTTGCAGCGGCATAGATCAGAGAGTGGGCGGTACCGGGGAGCCTCCCAGCAATGTGTAGAAATCTACGCAAGCCAGGGCAGGGCGCTCGAAGCTCTGAGTAGTGTGGTGAAGGTTCTGCAAATCGCCTGATCGGGGCGGTCATGGCAGGATGGTGATGTCCAAGTCACCCTCCGAGAGGAGCCCCACCATGACCAATGCGAAGGATAAACCTGCTGCCGCTGCCATCAAGGACCTTCTGAGCCAGAGCCCGGACGGGCTGCGCGAGATTGTCCGCGCCGTCATGCAGGAGATGCTCGAAGCCGAGATGACCGACGCACTCCAGGCCGAGAAGGGCGAGCGCACTGCAGCCCGCCTCGGCTACCGCTCCGGCTACTACACCCGCACCCTGGTGACCCGCGTCGGCAAGCTCGAGCTGCGCGTGCCGCAGGACCGGGACGGCCGCTTCTCCACCGAGCTGTTCGAGCGCTATCAGCGCTCCGAGCAGGCGCTGGTGGCCACCCTGGCCGAGATGTACGTCCAGGGGGTCTCCACCCGCAAGGTGAAGGCGATCACCGAGGAGCTGTGCGGCCACAGCTTCTCGGCCTCGGCGATCTCGGCCATCAACAAGCGCCTGGACGAGAGCCTGGCTCAGTTCGCCTCGCGCCGGCTCGAGGAGCCGTTCCCCTACCTGATCCTGGATGCGCGCTACGAGAAGGTGCGCGAGGGCGGCATCGTTGCCTCGCAGGCGGTGCTGATTGCGGTGGGCATCGACTGGGACGGGCGGCGCCAGATCCTGGGCGTCGAGATGGCCAACCGGGAAAGCCACTCTGTCTGGAAGACCTTTCTGCTGGGCCTGCGCGAGCGCGGGCTGTCCGGCGTGGAGCTGGTGGTGGCCGACGACCATGCCGGCCCGAGAGACGCCATCCGCGAGGTGCTGAGTGAGGCCGCATATCAGCGCTGCTATGTGCACTTCCTCAGGAATGCGCTCGATCATCTGCCGCGCAAGGCCGACGATGACTGCCTGCAGGAGCTGCGCTGGCTGTACGACCGGCGCTCGGTCGAGGAGGCCCGACGCGATCTGGCGGCCTGGGTTGGCAAGTGGGAGGCGCGCTACCCGCGCCTGGTGGCCTGGGCCGAGGAGACGATCGAGGAGACCTTCACCTTCTACCGGCTGCCGCGCCAGCACCATAAGCACCTCAAGAGCACCAACATGCTCGAGCGCCTGAACGAGGAGATCCGGCGACGCACCTATGTGGTGCGGATCTTTCCCAATGCAGCCTCATGCTGCCGGCTGGTGCGGGCGCTGACGGTGGAGACGCATGAGAACTGGCTTGAGGCGCACCGCTACCTCAACATGGAGGACCTGAAGGAGCACAAGAAGGATCAACTCCGCGAAGCCGCTTAGCCAGCCTGCTCGGCCGCCCCGCTTTGCAGAACTTGACGCACACAATCTAGCTCTGGAGAACCGGCTCCAATGGAAGCGCCGTCGTCGCTACCGAATCCGTGGCAAGTAGGTCAACTTGACATACCGGCCACGACCTGCTGGTAGTTCATCATGATCTACCAAGGGTGGCACAAGCTATCCAAGTGTCGTCCTTCGAATGCGAAATCTGGTGACAGCATCGCGATCACTGGATTTCAGGGACCGCGAGGCCCATTTTGCGAGCCCGGTCGAGTTGGAATTTGACCGAGCTGGCCTTCCATTCTCTCCCGCCGCGTGGCGTCCGCTCCCGCATTCCTTCCAGCTGAGCGCCGATCTCACGCAGGGTGAGGTTCGGGTTAGAAATCGCAATGCCAGCGATGAGAGTCATAATTCGGTCGTCCGGCGGCCGCCTTCCGGCTTTCCGTAACAATTCCGGCTCAGCCATCCGCTCGGTGACCAATCGGTTGACCGCCCTTCGGAGGCTTTGATCCGTCCACCGCTGGCCTCGTGCATTCAGCACCTGCACGACATCTCGCCAGCTGTGGTCCGGCCGCATCTGACGGACAACGGGAAGAAAGGAATCGGCTGCCGTCAATAGGTCGCCCAGATAGACGCGGTCGCGGGCGAGGGCAGTCTTGCGGATTGCCTCCGGCCGTCCCTCACGCAAACCGGGGTTCCCCGGCCTCTTCCCCTTAGCCACTGCCGCCTTCACGCCAGCCTTCGTGCGCTCCGAGATGAGCGATCGCTCCAGCTGAGCGACGGCGCCCAAGACCTGCAGAGAGAACATGCCTTGCGGTGTCGACGTGTCGATTGGATCCCTGAGGGATTTGAAGTGGGCGCCTTTCTCCTCAAGCGTCTCGATCACCTCGAGCAGATGGCTGACCGACCGGGCCAAGCGATCGAGCCGAACGACCACGAGGACTTCGCCCTTTGAGATCTCGCGGATGAGCCGGGAGAGAACCGGCCGAGCCCGGGAGGCGCCGGACCCGTGTTCCTGATGAATGACCTCGCAGCCGGCAGCCTTGAGTTCGTCGAGCTGAGCGTCTGTTGCCTGCTCCTCGGTTGAGACGCGGGCGTATCCAATCAGACGCTGGGGGGAAGGGGAGGGGGCCATATGTCGTTTCAAAAGCGATTTCGACCCTTTGTACACAATTTGCGGTTACGAGAAAAGGATCGTTTGGAAACGTTTTTTAAGTCCTTTTGTTAACTAGCAGGAGAGGGCAGAGCTTCCCCGCAGCCGGCGAAAGTGCTTTGAAAACAATGGGTTTAGCGGTTCGGCTAGAAACAAGAGGCCTACATACGTGCCCGCTATTAGATCTCTGATGATGCAGCTCACGATGCAGCCGAGGAATGTGGCGTTTGTCTACTCGGCAGACCGTAGTTATGGCCTAAATCTCTCCCTTTGACGTATTTTATTCCGTTGACGTCAAAGGCTTAGGCCTAGCCTGAAGGGTGACTTTAGGAGAGGCTAGGCTTGGTGACCTTAAGTGAGTAACGCCTTGTTGGAATCCCTGCTGCTTCTGCTGCGATGATCAGGGTCCGGCGGGCGACAGTGAGCTGCCCGCTGGGTATCCACGGCAGTAGGAGAGGGGAGGGCAGGTCAGAAGCGAGAAGCGGACCTTCGCACAGCCAAGCTGAAGGGCAGTCCGTGATCCACTTCGGACCTTCCCGGATCAGTTCTCCTGTCAGAGTCCGTGCTCCATAACGGGACGTTATCGGAAACTACAGGCTCGTTGAGTGAGGCTTGGAGATGTGCGCTTTCAACCGGGAGAGCATCATCCGGACGTGCGCGAGAACGCGTGCAGCCTGCGCTTCCCTGATCAAGGCTTCATTGTCCGCTCGAGAGGCCGGGAGGGGCATGGAGTGCTCCTTGTTCAATGAGGCGGGAGCACACGGATCTCTCAGTCACCGGCGCCCAGGTCAGTTCTGCCGGTGGTAGAACTCAACGTCTCGAGCGGGGGAAATGTTCGGAAACGTACAAACCTCCTCTGTCACCTTTTGGCGCTGTGGCGTATGGCGAGTGGGCGGCAAGCGAGGCCCAAGCTGAGGGAGGTCGTCGAGTACCCTCGGCCAAGGCGTCTTCCACAACAGGGAGCTGTGGAGCTCGATCGGGCTGATACGCGATGCGCCCGTCGTGGGCCTTGGCAACGGCCAAGGTATAAATTCCGTAGCGGCATTCGAGTGGTTCCATATATGGCCTTCCGCGAAATTTTTGCGTAAGTCATTGACGGGTAGAGGACGCGGCGGTCTCCACACCAGGAAGGTCTCCGAATGGCACACCTGAGACGTAAACTCGAGGGCAGCAATCCTCGCTTAACCGGAGGTTCCGAGGCGGCCGAGAATATCAGTGCCTGACCCGCTGCGGACATCCAGCAGCCATCGTATGAAACCGTACAGAGGGGCTCCAAAGTCACTTATTTTAGTGACGGCTCCGTCCATGCCCGCTTAGGGCAGTTGCAATTGCTTGACCGATCAGTGGGGCGCAAGCAGCCGAGGGGCTTTTGGCCTCCCGCCCCGATCCTGTGTGGCGGCCGTGGTTCAACTCAAGCAGTCCTTTCTGCGCAATCGTCTGCTCCGGGCCTTGGCCCTGGAGGATTTCGCGCTCGTCGGGCCACATCTGGAGCAGGTCATGCTGCCGAGAGGCAAGGTCTTGATCGAGCCAAACCAGCCTATTGAGCACGTCATCTTCCCCGAGAGTGGCGTCGCGTCAGTGGTGGCCCTCAATTCCGACAGCCGGCCGGTCGAGATCGGCATTGTGGGCCGGGAGGGGCTCGTGGGTCCGTCCATCGTTCTTGGGGTTGACCGCACCCCGCACCAGAGCTTCTTCCAGATGGAGGGTGCCGGGTATCAGATCCCGATCCGGCACATGATCCGGGCGCTTGAGGCCAGCCCATGCCTGCACGATCTCCTTTTGCGTTACATCCACGTGCTGATGGTACAGACCGCCGCCACGGCCATGTCGAATGGCGATAGTGTGCTCAGTGAGCGGATGGCCCGTTGGCTGCTGATGTGCCATGACCGGGTGGACAGCGACGAACTGGCGCTCACGCACGAGTTCCTGTCGCTGATGCTGGCCGTGCGTCGCCCCGGCGTGACGGAAGCCATCCACCTGCTGGAGGGGACGGGCATCATCAAGGCCCGACGAGCCCACATCACAATCCTGGACCGGGAGCGGCTCGAGGAGACGGCTGGCGACAGCTACGGCGTGCCGGAGGCAGAGTATGAGCGTCTGATCCCGATGCCTGACGGGTCAGGTGCCAGCCACGTCAGGCTGCCGGGCCTGTGACTGCCTCGTCCATCTTTGTCACCCAGGACGACATCAACACCTGGGTGATGCGGTGGGCAAATGGCTCCAGCCACGCAATCTAGCGCAGGGGCCCGATCAGGCGCTCATATTCGGCTTCCGGACCACCGTAGCCGTCGCCTGCGGTCTCTTCGAGCTTGCGGCGGTCGAGCACGACAATGTTGCGCCGTTCGGCCCGGATTGCCTGCGCCGTCTCCAGCATCTGGAGGGCCTCCGTCACGCCGGGGCGGCGCACGCCCAGCATCACGGCGATGAACTCATGCGTGAGCGGCAGCTCGTCGCCATCAAGCCGGTCGCGGCACATCAACAGCCAGCGAGCCAGCCGCCTCACGACAGGGTGGGAGCCATTGCAGGCGGCCGTCTGGGCTGTCTGGAGGTGGAACACCTGAACAAAGCGAAGCAGAAGCTTCTGCAAGGACGGGCTCTGCTCCAGGGCGTGCCGGAAGGCATCGGCCTCGATGCGCAAGGCCGCTCCGCCGATCTGCATGAAGGTTTCGTGCGGCGTCCGGTCGGCGCCCAGGAGAACCGGCACGCCGGCAAAGCCGTCCCGGCCGACAAGACCGATCTCGATCCGGCGGCCGCGCTCCGTGCGGGTCACGACGGAGGTCACGCCGGCCTCCAGGAAGTAGACGTGCTCGATGGGCGCATGGGCCTGAATGATCACGTCACTCTGGTTTAAGAGAATAGGCTCAAGATGGGGCCGGATGAGAGCGAAGTCGCCAGCCGACAGCGCTGCCAGTAAACGATTACGAATAGAAAATGGGGATAGCTCGGGCATCAAACGACGGGTGATCGGGTGACGCGGCAATCGGAACTGCCACGTCGCTGTTGAACCTTGACTCGGGCCAAAGGTGGCGCAGGCAGGCTCGCTCTTCAAGTCGAAACGGTCGTGATGTGCTTCATGAGTTGAGAAGCAAGCGGCGGGAACGTTCCGGATCAGAGGCCCCAAGAATCCGCAACCGTGCCTGGTGCTGAAGCTCGTCGACGCAGGTAGGGTTCGCGCGCCAGATGGTCCTACCCGCACTCACATTCTTTGGACAACTGCGCCTGATCTGCTGCGGGATGCGACCAAGAGGCGATCTGTTCGCATTCAACCTCATGACGTCCTGCTCAGGTTATCCTGCTCCATCATCGAGCATGGCCCTCTGGCCTTCTGGATCATCCTGGTCGGGTCACCAACGCCAACCTCTTTGTCCGGTTCCGTACAAACTCCTGGCGCTATTCATGAGAGAAGGTGCCGAACCAGGAGAACAATTGTACGTTACCGTACACTCGAAAGCGGGCACTCTCACCATGAACGGCATATATTCACGTCCTCGTCCTGTCGTTCTCCTGGTGGACGATGACCCGCTGCTGCGGTTCTTCGCATCCGACCTGCTGGACGACGCCGGCTTTGAGGTCATCGAGACGGGCAGTGCCGACGAGGCTGTCATGTGGCTTGAGGTGCGAGACGACGTGCGGGTGATCCTGACCGACATCCACATGCCGGGTTCTCTCAATGGGCTTGATCTCGCCCATCTGGTTCATCGCCGCTGGCCCGGGATCCTCGTCCTTGTAGTCTCCGGAGTTGCGAGGCCAAGTGTGGCTGAGCTCCCCGGGGGCGGACGATTCGTCGCCAAGCCTTACGAGGGCAGTACCCTTCTTCATCATCTGCGTGAGATGATCGCCTCTGCGCCTTAGCGCGGCTACAGGAGCGCCGCTTGTAGGCAGCGGATGCTAACCAAACTCCTGTACGATTTCAGTGGAAGGTCTTGCGAGGGGATGTCCCCGCCTCTTCAAGCGGTTTGACGTTCTCGGCCGGGCTGCCTGTCCGGTGGGTCACTTTGGACATCTGTTCGACGAACCAGGGCTCCGCATCCTCAGGCTTCCTGAACAGGGGTGGGCTCATATCCGCGCAGGGGCCAAAGCCGGCTGCGAGAAACCACAGCCCGCCCTGACTACTGCGTGTCTTCAGGGACAGGCGGACCAGTAGGGCCAGCAGATCAGCCCCCCAAAACACCAGAAGTCCCTCTCGTTCGGGGTTTCCTTCGGCCAGTTGGACGGGTTGGTAGGTGAAGATGGGTGCCACGGCTACGCTCCTGCTCGGAGGATGGCGAGGGGCTGCCCCGCATCGGCAGACTACTTGAATGTACGAAAGCGTACAATAGCGGCTTCGAGACGTGACCCAGCAAACAGCGCTGTCCCTGGTGTTCTCAAAGGTCTATCGTGTTCTCATCGCTTGCAGGTCTGATCCGGGCGCAAGCGGCCGAGAGTGGTGTGTACTCCCGCCCCGACACGGGAGAGGGCCATGCACCCGCCACAGCAACTTTCCATCACCAACCGCCTCCTCGCCTCACTGTCCGCAGAGGACTTTGCGAGCCTCCAGCCCCACCTTGAGCCGGTGCCACTCGACATCCGCCAGGTTCTGATCGAGCCCAACACAGCCATCGCACACGTCTACTTCCCTGAAGCCGGCATGTCGTCGGTGACCAACAACAGCTCCGGCGGCAAGATCGAGGTCGGGGTGGTGGGACGGGAGGGCATGGTCGGCCTGCCGATCGTCCTCGGCATTGACCAGACGCCTTACGAGCACTTCATGCAGATCGCAGGCCATGGCTGGCGCCTCGCCGCGCCGGATCTGGAGCAGGCGATGAGAAGGAGCAGCTCTTTGCACCGTCATCTCCTGCGCTATGCCCAGGCGTCCCATGTTCAGGTCTCGGAGACGGCGTTCGCCAACGCCAACAGTGACGTCGAGGCCCGCCTGGCGCGCTGGCTGTTGATGTGCCACGACCGGGTGGAGGGCGATGACATCCCACTCACGCACGAGTTCATTGCCATGATGCTCGGCGTGCGCCGTCCTGGGGTCACGGTGGCGCTTCATGTGCTCGAAGGCATGCAGGTGATCCGCGCCAAGCGTGGGCTGATTACGGTGCTTGACCGCGAGAAGTTGGAGGAACTGGCGGATGATGCCTATGGCCTGTCGGAAGCGGAGTACACGCGCCTGATGGGCACGGGGCGGTGAGATGCCGCGCTACTTCCTCCATCTGCGGTACCCGGCATCCGAGGACGGCTTTGCCCGCGATGATGAAGGTGACGAGATTCCTGACCACAAGGCCCTGCGGCAGCACGTCATCGAAACGGCCCGTGACCTGATGAGGGGCGCCCGTCTGAAGGCCATTCCCGAATGGCTGCAATGCACGTTCGAGGTCACGGATGAGAGTGGCACGGTTGTGCTCACGCTGCCGTTCTCAGACGCAGTCCAGTAGCTCCAGATCGACACAACTCCTGAAAGGATCCCTGCCTCCCAAGGAAGGATTGTTGGTTCGTCATTCCATAGATCGCCTGCTGCGCCTTATGCAGTCTTTCCCGGTAGCCCCTGTTCAATCCAGGTTCCGGCCTCTTCTGGTGTCTTGAACAGGGGCGCATCCCGGACGTTGCGTTTGCCGCACCCAGCTTTTAGGTCCACTGCCCTGCGTGCTCGGGGGCATGGGTCTCGCTGCCGAGGCGAACGAGCACGGCGGCGAGCTGGGTATTTGCAAGAACGAGCTTGCCTTCGCTGTCATGGCCATCGATGAGCACGCGCATGGGCTGGAGTGGAGATCTTGAGGATCATAGCCTTCGCCTTCCATGTTGGGGCGAAGGGTCGGTTGCCAAATGCCCAGACACCCAGGGACGAGAACCCACCATATGCCTGTTAGAGCTCAGGAACTATCACACACGTTGAGCTTGGCCATTCCGTGAATGGGCTGTCGCACATTCGGGCTTCAATGTTGGCCAGATCAATTCTCTTCAGGGGCTGAGGCGCGGGCGAGTTCATCGCGGGTCACTCGTGCCATTTTTGACCCGATGCCAGGGAGACGCTCAAGCTGATCGGCAATGGCCCGAAGCTGATCAAGGGTGGTGATGCCTTCATCCTTCAAAGTGTTCCAAACAGCGAGAGGGAGACGGAGACCCCTGATCGGACCTTCCCAGCGCTCGTCGAAGTGGTTCGGCATCTCCCTCACTCCCGATCAGGCGCAATGTCTTGGTCGTCGGCCGAGAAGCGGAGCTTGAGCACAGACTGCCCCGAGGCATCGGTGACATTCATCTGCCACTCGGTGCCGTTCCAGAACCGGTCACCTTCATCGTGCAGGATGGCCCCAGCGGTGCGGATCGCCTCGGCGCGGACATACCTGAAATTGGGAAACTCCGTTCCCTCATTGTCGAGGATGTCGCGGCCGTCGATGACGTGGAAGAAATAGCGGGGCATGGGGCGCTCCTCTGCCCATGGGCGGGAGCGCACGGATCTCTCAGTCACCGGCGCCCAGGTCAGTTCTGCCGGTGGTAGACCTCAACGTCCCGAAAGGAGAATTGTACGAAACCGTACGGATCCTCCATCTCCTTATCCCAACTTGCCGTGAAAACGTCATATTGCCCGTACCGGTGCATCATCAGCCGACAACTGAGCTTGCTGCTGAGCGGGCCATGGCGCTGCATTCGACGATGTCCCGTTCTGTGTAAACTATGGGATTCCGCCGCCCGCTCCCTCGACGGAAAAGCGCAGCCAGAGCACAGGCTGTCCGGCCGCGTCGACCACCTCCATGTGCCAATCCGGGCCGTGCCAGGAGTCTGAGCCGCTGTCACGGATGATCGCACCGGCGGTCCGGACGGCTTCGCGCCGAGCTTCCTCGAGCCCGGGAAGCTCGATGCCATCCATGTCGGGGAAGGGATGTCCATTGAAGGTATGAAAGAAATAACGAGGCATGGGGCGCTCCTCTGCCAACAGGCGGGAGCACGCGGGTCTCTCAAGCGCCGATGCCTGGATCAATCCTACCGACGATCCAGGTCAACGAAAGCGACACGGCACATGTTCGGGTCGACACCGCTCTTTGTACGGTTCTGTACCAAAGCTTGCTCCACCTGTTCTCAGTCCTTGCTCGCGACACTCCCAGCCATAGTATTATGGGTATAGCCGGCAATGACGCCTCGGGCGCTGGCGGCTGAGAGACCTGCGCTCCCGCCTGATGCCCCTGGGAGGCTGTCATGGAGGCCATCCACCCACAAACCATCGCGCTGATCCGCAAGCTCGAGAGCATCGCCCACCTCACGCCGGAGGAGACGGCCGCCCTCCAGCGCCTGCCGCTGCACCTGAAAACCGTCGCGGCCGACCAGGACATCGTCAGCGAAGGTGACACCGCCTCCGAATGCTGCCTCATCGTGGCGGGCTTCGCCTGCCGCTACAACATCACGGCTGCGGGCAAGCGGCAGATCCTGTCGTTCCACATCAGCGGCGACATCGCCGATCTCCAGAGCCTGCACCTGACGGTCATGGATCACAGCCTGGGTGCGTTGATCCCGTGCAAGCTGGCCTTCATCCAGCATGACGACCTGCGCGCTCTCATGCGCGCCCATCCGCGCCTCGGCGATCTGTTCTGGCGCGACACCCTCATCGATGCGGCGGTGTTCCGCCAGTGGGTGGTCAATGTCGGCCGTCGTCCCGCGCTGACCCGCATGGCGCATCTTTTGTGCGAGCTGCTGGTGCGGCTGCGGGCGGTCGAGCTGGTGGAGGACCATGCCTTCGACCTGCCGGTGACCCAAGCGGATCTGGCCGACGCGATGGGCCTCTCGAATGTGCACGTGAACCGGGTGTCGCAGGAACTCCGGAAACTGGGCCTGATCGCCTTTCAGGGCAAAACCCTGAGGGTGCTGGACTGGGAGGGGTTGAAGACAACAGGCGAGTTCGATCCGACCTACCTGCACCTGGCGAAGAAAGACGCGCTGTGACCGGCAGGAGGGTCTTCGCCAGCCCATGCCATCTGGGTTGTAGCGGCATTTGACCTCCCTCAAGCCGCCCATGCTTCTAGGACGCGGATCACCTGAGCCATCCTGTAGGGTTTGGAGATGATGATTCCTCCGGGCATAGGCTGCATCTGCTCGGCGTAACCCGTGACATACACGACAGGCAGATCGGGGAAGCGCTCGCGGTAGGCCTTGGCCACCGCCCAGCCATCGGCTCCCGGCAGGCGGATGTCGGTGAGCAGGGCATCGACGGCGATCCCGGCTTGCAGGAGGTTCAGGGCTTCCCGGCCGCTGGCCGCTTTGACAACCTCGAACCCGGTATCCTCCAAGCCCGCCACAGCCATCTCACGGACGAGCGGATCATCTTCGACGACCATAACTTTCATCGCGTCCTCACCTGCCCGGTTACCCATCGTGGAGAGTTGTAGCTCTCATCGCTTGGGACGCCATTCAATTCCACAAGAGCCTTCCGCGAAATTTCCCTACAGTAGACGTGAGGTGCACCATCTGGGGGCTGAAAGGATCCGAGTGCTTTTCCGCATGCGGCGATCCGGAAATCCTAAGCTGGCGCGCCGTGCAATCCGGCGATGCCATCCTCATGGACGAGGCCCATCAACTCGGCCAGGCGGGTCCTCGCCCGATTGACCCGGCTCTTGATCGTCCCGACCTTGGTTCCCAGCGACTCGGCAGCTTCCTGGTACGACAGACCCTCTGCACCGATGAGCAGCAGGGCCTCGCGCTGCTCCTGGGGCAGTTTGGCAAGCGCCACATGCAGATCCTGGACCGTGAGCCTGTCCTCCTGATCGGGTATGGAGATCATCGTCGCCGCGTGGACCCCGTCTGTATCCTCGACCTCGCGTTGCGTCCTGCGGTGAGCGGAGAAGAACAGGTTGCGCAGGATGGTGAAGAGCCAGGCTTGGAGGTTCGTGCCGGCCTCGAACGTCTCCTGCTTGCTGATCGCCTTGAGCACTGTCTCCTGCACGAGATCCTCAGCCCGGTTCATGTCATGGGTGAGCGAGATCGCGTACGCCCGCAGCGAAGGCAGGCTGCCCATGAGTTCGTCGACAAAAGCCTGATCCACCGGTTCGGTGTGGGCCCGGATGACCTGCGCCACGCGGGTGAGAAGCTGGCCCAAGCTCCGGGGCATCTTCTCCGCGTCAGGGTCGCCGTAAAGAGCGCGCAGCTCGCGCCCGAGATGGGTCCGGATGGCGTCGGTGAGGGAAGGGTTCTCGGCGGGGTGGGAGCGTTCGTTCAGGATGCACTGTCTCATCTCCAGTCAGATGCACCAGGCCGGGCTGGTTTCAACCGTGGAAGAAGGACGCGGGAGCGGAGATCGCCAGTGCCGAAGTCAGTCGCCGGCCCGTGACAAGGCCCACGTGGAGCCCGCCGCGTGACCGTGCAGTTGCTTCCGTTTGTCATGTTACCCGGCTGGGACCGGGTCAAGCGGCGCTGATCGCAACGGATCCCTTCACGCCCTGGGTCACCTCTAGTCTGGCCATCTCCAGGCACAGGGTCATCGCGTCTCGCAGGCTTGTAGCAACGAGATCCGCCCGGACCGCCTCCCGCAGGGCCGCGGCCGCCGCGGCGTCCATTCCCTCGACCCAGCACCCCAGCAGGATTTGCGCCTGCGGCATCTTGCGGCGCAGGCGACGCACGGCATAGCGCATGTGGGCCGGGCTTCCCGCATCGAGATAGGATAGGCACACCATGGCGACGCCGGCATCATCGATCCTCGCAACGGCCTGGACCGACAGCGAGGCTGCACTTTCCACCCGGGCGCGAAGCCCATGCTTGGTCAGGAGCTGCGCCAGCATCAGGGCGGCCGCCTCGTCGACCGAGCTCTGGCCGGCAATGCACAGGATCGGTGTCTCGCCCCGGAAGCGCGGATTGAGATCCTCCAGAGGCAGGGTCGGAAGGTCGGTCCTGCCGCTCTCGCCCTCGCTGGCCTCAACGGCGGCGGCGGCTTCCGGATCGTTGGTGTTGCCGGATTGGGGCTCCTGGTCAGGATGGTCGGAGAGATCGTCCACTAATTCCTCAACTGTTGCTCTCATCCGCTCCAAGCGAGACTCATCGAGGACGCCACGCAGGGCGTCGGCGCGGGCGAGCCGCAGGCCCGCTAACGCCACTTCGTCGTAGTACACGGAGAGCGAGCGCTCCTTCAGGAACTCCTCTGCAACGTCGGCTGCCTCCGCGGGATCACCGGCCAGCATGCGCTGGTAGAAGATCTCCGGCGGCGAGAGGGCTGGGCGGTCGCCGAGCATAACGTCGAGGAACTCGAGCCGCTCCACGTGCCGGCCGAGCACGACCAGGCATACCGTCAGCGGCGTTGCCAGCACCAGCCCGATTGGGCCCCAGAGCCAGGTCCAGAAAGTTGCGGCGACAACGACTGCCACGGGAGACAGACCCGTGCTGTGACCATAAACCAGGGGTTCGACAACGTGGCCGGCGAGCGGCTCCATGACGATGAACAGGGCCGCGGTCATCAGCAGCATCGACCAGCCTGGATCAACGGCCGCCGCCAGGGCCAGCGGGAAGGCGGCGGAGATGAACGCGCCGATGTAGGGGACAAAGCGCAGGATTGCCGCGAGGATGCCCCAGAGCACCGGACTTGGCACGCCAATAAAGTACAGGCCGATGCCGATCACCACGCCGAAGGCGGCATTCAGGGCCAGTTGCGTCAGGAACAGCCTGCTCAGGCGGCCGGCGGCATCGTCGAGGGCGGCGGTGGTCTTCTGAAGGTCGTGCGACCCGGCCAAGCGGATCAGGCGGTTTCGCAGGTCCTCCCGTTGCAGCAGGATGAAGATCACGAAGATGATCACGATCCCGGTGGTCGCGGCCGGGTGGATCAGCGGGGTGATGAAGGCGCCGAGGGTTTGCAGGGCGCCTGGGTCGGGCTGGCGCACTTCCACCGGAATGGGCTTTGTCTCGGTCGTGGGCACGGTGCTCGGTGCCAACGGGTTGGCCGGTGGGAACGTCCCGGCCTGCGGCCTGTCGAGTTCCTTGCCCAAGTCCTGCAACACATCCGCGGCCCGCTCGAGGGCGCTGCTGCCGGCGGCGGATCCGCGCAGCGACTGCACCTTCTCGCGCATGGTGGCCTGGTAGCGCGGCAGGTCACCGGCGAGTTGAGTGACTTGTGTTGCCATGACGGTGGCAAGCGCCGTGATGCCGGCAAAGGCAACGAGGACAACACCGATGACGGCCAGCGCCCGTGGCACGTGGGCTTTCTGCAACAGCCGGATGAGCGGGGCCAGCACGAAGCTCAGCAGGATGGCGAGCGCCACCGGAACGAAGACCTCACGCCCGACGTACAGGGCCGCGATGATGAGGGCGATCATGCCGACGACGCCAAGGCCGGCGGAGGCGGGGCCCGGGGTGAGGATGTCCCGCTCGGCGATCTTCGGCTTCAGCTCTGGCATGAATGGGAGTTCCCAGGCCGCCGTAGGTCGTGAGCGCCGGCCCGGCCCAGATCGACAACGCCTGGATGCCGGAATCGCTCCTTTCTGCCGCGGGCAGCGGGCGGTGCAGCCCGAAACTGCCGGGTAGCAGGGAACCGTTCAGGTTCAGGGCCGTTGCCGTGTTGCGACGCAGCAAACCTCTTCGCTGTTGCGAGATTACCTTCCTAGTATCTGCGCCGCTCTCCAAAGTTCAGTCGAACCCGAAGTCCGCTCGCCTCGGAGAGCCATTGCTTCGCTCTTCCGTCGCAGTCCGTCACAACCAGATCGGGCATCGGCATCCCACTCAGTATTGCGTCTGGCTTCAATTTTTCATGAGGACGATATGACGACCATCAGACAATTACTTCAGAACGGTCCGGCCAAGGCCAACGAGCTCTTCGCCAAGCTTGTGGATACCTCGGACGGTGCGGTCAAGACGCGCGAGAGGCTGTTCGCGGAACTCAAGGCGGAGCTGGATCTGCTCGCCAGGCTCGAAGAAGAACACCTGTTCCCGGTGCTCAGAAAGCACAAGGCGACCAAGGGGCTTGTGTCCGAAGCGCTCGCCGACAACAAGCAAACCAGAATCCTGCTCGACGAGCTTGAGGCCACCCCCAAGGACAGCGAGGAGTTTGCTATCAAAGTGGCCGAGCTGCGCAAGATCCATCAGCAGAGCGTGCGCGACGGGAAGAACGAATTGTTGCCGGCCGTCTTGGAGGCGCTGAGCGACGAGGAAGCACAGGCCATCGTCGAGAAGATTGAGGCCGAGAAGGCCGAGATCGAGGAAGCCCGGATGGCAGAGGCTGAACAGCGCCGTATCGAGGCGAGGCTCGAGCGTGAGCAGGAGGCCCGCACGGCCGTCCGCCAGACCGTGGACGCCGTCGCACGAACGGGCGAGGCCGCCGCTGAGAGTGCCACGCAGATGGTCCGGACTACGGCAGAGGTCGCCCAGCGGGTCGCGACGGCGCCCATGAGCACCGGCTCGGTCCTCTGGGATTCGATGTTCAACCTATGGACGGCTCCACTGGGCCGTGCCGTGGCTCGCCCTGCGAACGGCCCATCATCCTCGCAGGCGGAGGAGGTCATTCCGCTCGCTGAGGAGACCCTGGTTGTGGGCAAGCAAACCGTGACCAGCGGCACCACCACCGTGCGTCGCGTTGTCGTGGAAACGCCGGTTCAGCAGCAGGTGTCGCTGTATGATGAGAAGGTCATCGTGGAACGGCGCAAGCCGGTCACCGACCCCGTGACCGGGGAGACCCTGACCGAGCTCACGATCGAGATGACCGAGACGTCCGAGAGGCCCGTGGTGGGCAAGAGCGTGAAGGTACGGGAAGAGGTCGTTGTCCGCAGGGAGCGCACTCAACGAATCGAGACCGTGCGGGACACCGTCCGTCGGGACGAGATCGAGGTCACGCACTCCGACGACAACCATCGTTCCGGCAGGACACGATCTGTGATCGCCTCCAGCCGCAAGTAAGATCACGAGAGCAACGCCTCATCTTGCACACAGGTCGCAGTTCTCGATCGCGACCTGTGTGCTCGCAAAACGCAATAGGAATGCTGGCCGCGTCAGGGGCTGCATCGGATCACGGGCAACTCCGAACCAGCTCCCTTGATCGCCGCTGTTGTGGGCCCCCCACGCCCGCCAGATAGATAACTTGGGAAGGATTGTTCGAGATGAAGGTCACCATGAACATCGACTGCACACCGGAAGAAGCACGCGCCTTCTTCGGCTTGCCCGATGTGCAGCCCATGCAGGAGCATCTGATGAGAGAGATGCAGGAGCGCCTGTCCGCCAACCTGAAAGCGATGGATCCGGATACGATGGTCAGGACCTGGTTGCCGACTGCTGTCAAAGGTTTCGAACAATGGCAGGACATGCTCGCATCCCAGATGAACCCGGCAAGGACGAAATAGGAGCCTTGGCGCCGTCGCGATCCCATCGGGAGCCAGCCTTTGGCGCTGTCGCCCACCCTCCAAGGGGGATCTCCATAACAGGCCGCAGATCTCGGTCCTGCGTCATGCCAGTGCGATGTCGAGGTTGATTGGGTTGTAGAGGGTATTGGCGATAGGGGACCATCGCACCGCATGATCGAGGAGCGCCTGGAGTACCGCGCGCGGTGTGTCCGCCTCAATCTGCACGCTGATCCTGATCGTCTCGAAACCGAGACCCTTAAAGTCCAGATCTCCCGTTCCCCACAGAGCCGCGAAGTCGATGTCGCCCTCGAGCTCGATCGCGAGCCGGCGGATCGGAATCGCGCGGGCAGCCGCGTTGGCCTGGATGCTGACCGACAGGCACGAGCCCAAGGCCGCGAGCAACGACTCCGAGGGACTTGGCATCATGTCGTCATTCAGCAGGCTCAATGCATCCGCGTCACCTCCACCGCCAAACGGCATCAAGTCGCGAACGTGGTGCTTTTGGCTGAACCGCCCCGTTGCCTCGGTGCGGCACCGCAGCGTCCGGGTCGACGGCGACAGGGCTTTGCCTCTTGTCTCCGGCGGATCCTGATCAGACGACCCGAGAAACCCGATAGGATGTCCGGACGTTGGCGTCCTGCGGTCGGTCACTGAGCAGCCTCCTTGGATCGGTAGATGTCGAGGCTAACCCCTCCGCTCGCGTTCCGAGCCAAGCAAGATCGGTTACCGGGTCAGCGAAAATGCATGGAGCCTTAGGTGCTGGACTGGGACGACCTCCGTTTTTTCCTGGCGATCGCCCGGCAGGGGAGCCTGACTGCGGCGGCGCGCGAGCTCCGGGTCGCCCAGTCGACCGTGGGCCGGCGACTGTCATCTCTCGAGGCCAGTCTAGGCGTCCGGCTGCTACATCGGACCCCGGAGGGATACACCCTGACCCTTGCCGGTCAGGACGTGCTGAATCAGGCTGAACGGGTCGAAGTCGAAGTCCTTGGGGTAGAACGATCCGTCGGTGGCCGCGACGTCAAGCTCGAAGGGGTTGTGCGCGTGACCTGCACGGAGACGATTGCGGCACACGTCCTGGCCCCATGCTTCGCAGCCCTGCAAGGACAGCATCCCGGCATCCTCGTGGAGCTGATGCCAAACCCGCATGTTGTCAGCCTGTCGATGCGGCAGGCGGATATTGCGGTCCGCCTCGTCCGCTCCGAGCAACATGATCTCATCGTTCGACGGATCGGACAAATCGCCTTCGGTCTCTATGCGTCTCCAGTCTACCTGGGGAAGCATGGCGAGCCGGACTTTGAGGCAGGCTGCCCGGGTCATCGTCTGATGACTCTGCTCGATGACGTGGAGATCGATCCTCAGGCGCAGTGGTTGTCGGAGCTTGCGGCACGGGCCAGTCTCGGCATGCAGACCAGCAGCCACGAGGCGCTGCTGTCCGCCGCGCGGGCGGGCGGGGGCCTTGCCTGTCTGGCTCGCTTCCGAGCCGATCCTGACCCTGGTCTGCGCCGCCTTGAGACACCGCTTCCGCCGCCGGTGACCGAGATCTGGCTCGCCGTGCATAAGGACAGTCGCAGCACGCCAAGGATCAGGGCAGCCTTATCGGCCATTGCCGAGGCAGTGAAAGGCCTCGCGCCCTCATTGAGTCCGCGGAACTGAGCCAGCCCAGAGGGGCATGCATCTTCGCATAGCGGGTCACCGGATTTGCACCGGATCGCACGACCGGGAGCGGCGTTGGGTTCAATGTGCAGGCCGCGTCCAGCCATTGCGACTGCCATGCGGCTCTTCCTGCCCCCAACTACGGTGATCGTCGATGTCCTTGTGCCTTCAAGGTCGGCCATCCCTCATCCCCACAGGAGATCACGATGACCTCTACAGCATATCCTGACACGCCACGCTCGCGGGGCAACACCGACGCTCCTCACGTCAGTGGGGTGACACCCGCCGAGGATGCCCGCACGATCCTGATCAACAAGGTCTCGTGGGGCGCCGTTCTGGCCGGCGTCGTCACGGGCCTCGTCGCACAGCTCGTCCTCAACATGATCGGCATCGGCATCGGCGCTTCGACGCTCGATCCCATGACCGGGGACAACCCAGCCGTCAGCAGCTTCTCGATCGGAGCCGGGATCTGGTGGGCGTTGTCGGGCATCGTCGCTGCCTTCATCGGTGGCTACGTCGCGAGCCGCCTGTCGGGTCAGCCGAAGGCATCGACCGGCGGTTGGCATGGCCTGACCACCTGGGCGATGACCACGCTGGTGATCTTCTATCTGCTGAGCACGGCGGTCGGCGGTCTCGTTGGCGGCGCGTTCAACACGGTCAGCGGTGCGCTGGGCGGTCTTGGTCGCACGGCGACATCGGTGGCCCAGACGGCCGCGCCGGCGCTGGCCAACAGCACCGACCCGTTCGCCTCGATCGAGCAGTCGCTGCGCGGCTCAACCGGCAATGATCCGGCCGCCTTGAGGGACACAGCCATCGCCAGCATGCGTGCATTGGTGACGGGCAACCAAACCCAGGCCAACGATGCCCGCGAGCAAGCTGCCCAGGCGCTGGCCCGTTCGCAGAACATTCCGGTCGAGGAGGCACGCACCCGCGTTGCCGGTTACGAGAAGCAGTATCGTGAGACCGCGGACCGGGCCAAGCAGCAGGCGACACAGGCTGCCGATACGGCCGCCAAGGCCGTCTCCCGCGGGGCCCTTCTCGCCAGCCTCGCCCTTCTCCTCGGCGCCCTGGCTGCCTGGTTTGGCGGGCGCCTCGGTTCAGTCGATCCGACGATCACGGCGCGGTTCCTGGCCGCGCGGAGCACCAGCTCCTCCACCAAGACGACATGAGTTGACAGCCATCATTTCGATCAGCCGGCACCGATGTATCGGCTGATCGGATTCACATAGATCACGGAGATACCACAATGACCCAACAGACCATGACGGCCCTCTTCGACAATCGCAGCGATGCCATGAGAGCCATCGACGAACTTGTTAGCGCCGGCATTTCGCGCACCAGCATCACGCTGATGCCGGAAGACGATAGTACATCATCTCCGGCGACGGGCTCATCCTACGACATCGATCGCGATGAGAAGGGTTTTTTTGCCTCTCTCGCTGACTTCTTCCTGCCCGACGAGGATCGCTCCATCTATGCCGAAGCCATGCACCGGGGTAGCACCATGGTGACCGTCACGGTTGATGCGGCTCAGGCCGAACGGGCCGAGGACATTCTCGAGGAATACGGCACCGTCGACCTGGAGGAGCGCGAGAGCGCATGGCGCGCCGAGGGTTGGCAGGGCTATACACCCGCCACTCCCAACATGAATGTTGCGACAACGAAGGAGGCGAGCGTATCCACCGCAAGCCGCGCGGCGGATAGTGGCGAGGAAGTCATCCCGGTGGTCGAGGAGCAGCTGCGGGTCGGCAAGCGCGATGTCAGCCGGGGTCGTGTCAAGGTGCGCAGTTACGTGGTCGAAACCCCAGTGTCCGAGCAGGTCAGCCTGCGAACCGAGAGCGTCCACGTCGAGCGTCGCCCCGTGGACCGAGTTCTGTCGGTCGGGAACGATGCGTTCCAAGAGCGCACGATAGAAGCTCAAGCCACTTCGGAAGAGGCGGTGATCTCAAAGGAAGCCCGTGTCACCGGTGAGGTCGTGGTCAAGAAGGGCGTCGAACAGCGCACAGAGACCGTTTCAGACACCGTTCGCTCGACCAAGGTCGACGTCGAGGACGATCGGGTCGCGACAGACAAGACAACTTTGAATCGAACGGACGAAAAGTCTCTGAAGCGTTCGATCTGAGCTTTGCGGGGCGGATTCGAACGGGTCCGCTCCCTTCACCTGGTATGGAGAACGACAGGTGCAGTTCCTTGATGAGGCCGCCCGCGGCATTTACGGACCATCGGCGATCGGCATCGATCCCTCCTCGCCGATTGCGGTGGCGATCGCTGCCCTGCTGACGTCACGAGACAGCCATGAATATGGAGAAGGAATCAGCCAGCTTCTCGATCGCTTTACCCACTGTGGGCACGGCGCAATCGCACAGTCTTGGGTCGACATCGGCGGCAACCAGCCTGTCACACCGAACCAGCTTGAGAAGGCCCTCGGTCCCGCAACGATCCACGCCCTTGCGCGCCAGTCTGGTCTTCCAAGCCAGGAGATGCTCACGCAGCTCTCCCAGCACCTGCCTGACGTCGTCGATAAGCTGACGCCGCTAGGTCATGCGCCGGAGGCATTCGGGATGGCGAACCGGTGACCCCATTCGAAGGGCTGCTGCGTTTCCGACTCCACCAACACGTATCAACCATTAAAACCATGAGGATACCATGCAGACGATCAAAGACCTGCTCATCGAAGAGATGAGAGACACCTACAGCTCCGAAACCCAGATCCTGGACGGTCTCGGCGCCATGGCCGAGGCCGCAACATCGCCGAATCTCAAGCAGGCTTTCCTGACCCATCGTCAGGAAACGCAGAACCAAGTGGAGCGCCTCAAGCAGGCCTTCGAGCACCTGGGAGCCGACCCTGAGGGCAACACCTGTGAAGCCACGCAAGGACTGATCGCAGAGGCGGAGGAGGTCATGGAGGAGGGGCTTCCGGGCGAACTGCTCGACGTGGCCCTCGTCATGGCCGCGCAGAAGGTCGAGCATTACGAGATCGCCAGCTACGGCTCCTTGAAGACCATCGCACAGGATTGCGGAGAGAGCGCAGTGGCAGCGCTGCTTGCGCAGACCCTGGAGGAGGAGAAGGCGACCGACGAGAAGCTGACGCGGCTCGCGGAGACCGAGATCAACAAGACGGCGATTGCCGCGTCCCCGTCCGCTTGATCCAGCATAATTGAGAGCAGGCGCTTCCTCGCTTCGCAGCGATGCAAGCTCCTGCTCTTCTCGAACGAGCAAAAGGCATCAAATCATGCGCGAACCCAACGCCGGAACTGCCGGGATGAACGAGGATGAACCTGACACGCACGTGATCCCGATCGTCGAGGAGGAATCCAGGATCGCCAAGCGGCCGGTGGTGAGCGGCAGGGTCATCGTGAAGACCACCGTCGACACCGAGGAGCGCGTGCTCAAGGAGATGCTGTCGCAGGAAACTGTCGAAGTCGAACGTATTGCCATCAACCGTGCCGTCGATGTCGTACCGCAGATCCGCACGGACGGTGATGTCACGATCATTCCCGTGTTTGAGGAACACCTCGTCGTCGAGAAGCAGCTCGTGCTGGTGGAGGAGGTCCGGATCCGCCGCACGGCATCGGTCGAGAATGTCAAGGTGCCCGTAACGCTGCGCAAGGAGCGCGCGACCGTCGAGCATCTCGACGGTTCAGGTAGGCCGGTCGTAGAATGAATTGATCTCGTCCCACCTTTCGAGGCCGCGCGCCGCATAGTCCTGCCGTCCGGACATCTTCACTCCTCGAGAGCCGCCAGGCTGCGTCAGGCAGGTGGCTCGTCAGGCTCGTGCAAGCACCAGGCAGTCCGGAACAGCCGTATAATGGCAGGCTGCTGCCACAAGGACGAAGGCGTGCCAGATTACATTCTGAAAGCGCATGCGCTGCCAGAGATGAAACACCACGCCGGTCGTGTAGAGAATGCCACCGATGGCGAGAACCCAGAGGGTAGAGGAGGGAAGGGTGCCGAAGACGGATTCACAAGCCACGACGCCGCTCCAACCCAGGAGCAGGTAGAGCAGGATCGAGAGGCGCTCGAAAGCACCTCGCGTCGTGTTGTCCGTTCCATACTGTGGCTTCAGCGAAATTCGTGCCAACAATGAAACGCCCCGGCCAAGGGGAGTCGTGGACCCTCAGCCAGAGCGTCTGCGAAGGGGGCATTTCCGCATCATATCGAGCCGATACGCTGCGCCCGATGCCCGCATCCTGGAACGGTCCTGGTAAATAACCCGTAGCGGCAGGCGCGGTCCAAACTGGCGTCGCGCTTTCTGCGCGCAGGTGATTGCGCCAAAGCGTTCATGAAAATGGGCCGCGCCCGATCTAATGACCGTGTTCGCGACCCTTGAGCCCGTATTTGCCCCTACGGTGACGCCTGCATACCTACCTCGGGCGAGGTATGCAATAAGTACAAAACCCTATTCTCGGCTATCACTGCCAAAATGCCGCACAGTTCCAAGAGACAAGAACAAAGACATGCCGGGTGTTATGTGAGCAAGTCGCCTTCACCGGATCTGTTCGTTTGCCCCTACGGATCCGCAAACTTAGAGCGCCCTCTTCGGATGGGCGCTTTTTCTTTGTATTTCCGGAATTTGCATTCTCAACAGGCTATTCGGCGGATACTCGCGCAAGTTCGTCCCGGATCACGCGAGCCATGGTCAAGCCGATTCCGGGAAGACGTTCGAGCCGATCGGCAACAGCCGTGAGCTGATCGACGGTCGTGATGCCTTCCTTGTGCAGACTGTTCCATGCGGCAAGTGGCAGGCGAAGGCCTCGGATGGGACCTTCCCAGCGCTCCTTGTAGTGGTTCAGCATGGGCTCGACCTCCTGCTCTTCACTCACTGGAGGAAGCACACAGATCCTTCAGTTACCAACGCCTGGATCATCCCTGCCAGTGAGGCAACGGCTTGAGGTTCGTTCTGTTCAGATCCGCCCTCAGATATCATTCAACTCCATAAACGACCTCCGCGAGATATGAATGAGCCAAAAACTGGGAAGGTCCGTTCAGGGCACTCCTTGGATCAAGGAACTTGGTGCGCTTCACCACGTGGAAGCTGTCATTCGTCGAGGGGGCGAAATGTCAAAATTGGTCCTGTTCCGGACCTGATGCTGCTCGGCGCCAACGAAGCAGACGCACCTCCCGAGCTCACACAATTGCCAGCTTCAATGCTTGCCTAAGATTATAGAGCATTCCTTCCTTAAGGAATAAAACAAAGCCCTTCGTTTCCGATGATTTTGGGCTGATCGGGCTCTGGAGTTGTCAGATACAGGATATTGATGGGTTGATTTCCGACGCCGATCAAAGCTTATCCGCAGATAATCCCCATGACTTATCTAAGTTCGTACTTTGTTCTGGCGTTCTGAATGCATATCGGCTAGGGTCGATACTCAGACATTACAGAAGCAGAACCGGGATGAACATGGACAAGAATAGGGCGATCGAAACAGCGGTGGCCCAGATCGAGCGTGCCTTTGGCAAGGGCTCAATCATGCGCCTTGGCGGCGGTCAGGTCGTCGAGGTGGAGACGATCTCGACCGGCTCCCTGGGACTTGATATTGCTCTGGGTGTGGGGGGCCTTCCGAGAGGTCGCGTCGTCGAGGTGTATGGGCCAGAGTCGTCAGGCAAAACAACGCTGGCGCTCCAGACCGTTGCCGAGGCCCAGAAGACGGGTGGCGTTTGCGGGTTTATCGATGCGGAGCATGCGCTCGATCCGGTCTATGCGCGAAAGCTGGGCGTCAACCTCGATGATCTTCTGATCTCTCAGCCGGATAATGGCGAGCAGGCGCTAGAGATTGCCGATACCCTGATCCGTTCGGGTTCTGTCGATGTGTTGGTTATCGACTCGGTGGCGGCGCTCACCCCGAAAGCCGAGATCGAGGGCGAGATGGGCGAGAGCCGTCCTGGTTTGCAGGCCCGCCTGATGAGCCAGGCGCTGCGCAAGCTTACTGGCTCGATCAGCCGTACCAAAACAATGGTGATCTTCATCAACCAGATCCGCATGAAGATCGGCGTCATGTACGGTTCGCCCGAGACGACCACCGGCGGCAACGCGCTCAAGTTCTACGCCTCGGTCCGCCTCGACATCCGCCGCGTCTCGACGCTCAAGGACCGCGACGAGCCGATCGGCAACCAGGTGCGGGTCAAAGTGGTCAAGAACAAGGTGGCTCCGCCCTTCAAGCAGGTCGAGTTCGATATCATGTTCGGCGAAGGCATCTCCAAGACGGGCGAACTCATCGATCTTGGGGTCAAGGCCAACGTGGTGGAGAAGTCAGGCGCCTGGTTCTCGTACGACAGCCAGCGCCTTGCCCAAGGTCGTGAGAACGCCAAGACCTTCCTCAAGGACAATCCCGAGATTGCTTCTGAAATCGAGGCGAGGATCCGTCAGAGCGCGGGTCTGCTGATGGATGCGCTGCAGGCCAACGATGCAGCCGATGCTCCGGCGGATGATGCGGCATAAGTCCAACCCAGGAACGCCGGCCCGGACCAGCCGGCGTCCCGCACAGCACACAGTGTGATCCCAGGAGATCAGAAATCTGATCCCGTCACTTCCTCAGTGGTCACGCGAAAGTCCACCAGGGTGCTGGGACCAAACGTGAGGGTCAGCGGCACGTCGGCAGCATCGCGACCGCGAGCGATCAGAATTCTGCCGATCCGCGGATCATTGTTGCGCGGATCGAATGTATGCCACGTCCCACCCAGAAAGACCTCGATCCAGGCGGCAAAGTCCTGCGGCGCATGAGGCGGCGGAAGGCCGATGTCGCTGATGTACCCGGTACAGTAGCGCGCGGGAATGTTGAGGCACCGGCAGAACGTGAGCGCCAGATGAGCATAGTCACGGCACACGCCCTGCCTTTCGTCATAAGCTTCAGCAGCTGTCCGCGTCGCACGTGAGTACTCATAGCCGAAGGTGATATGATCGTGCACGTAGTCGCAGATTGCCTGAACGCGGGTCCAGCCGAGTGGAGTTGTTCCAAACAGGCGCCACGCGACGTCGGAGAGACGATCCGTTTCGCAGTATCGGCTCCCCAGCAGGAAGAGCAGAGTTTCTGCCGGAAGGTTCTGGATTTGAACCTGCTCAGCCTTGGGATCTGTCGTGTCCCACCGGCCCGTATCGCGGACGACGGTTTCGGTTTTGAGGGTGAGTCCTCCAGGCGGTGCAACAAGGCGGTTGCACCAGTTCCCGAAGCTGTCCCGGTACCCCTCCACGGGCACTGATGGGGTCGTGGTCAGGTAATCTGGCCGCTCCAGGTCAGACACTCTCGACGAGTGCACATTGAGGATTGCGATCATTGGCGTGACTTGCCCGAGCTCGTAGGTCATCTTACAGCCGACGCGGATCCGCATGGTTTCTCCCTCAAGTGTTGAGCAAAGGCGGACTTCGAGCCGCCAGAGATCATGGTTGATCTTCGCCGGGACAGAGCCGGCAGACGCCTCGCGTGTGCTTCTCGATTGCGGCCAGGGCCGCATCGAGGGAAATGTAAGGCCCATGAATCATGCCGGCCATGGTCGTTAAAGCTTGGCCGGCCGGGTAAATCGCGAGCTGCTGATCGGATGTCTCAGCAATGCGCCCCATCGAGCGGCCGAGCAGATCGGTCAGGTCCCATGCCTTGCCATTGTCTGACGGGGTCACGATAATGTCCAAGCTGTCCCCAATCCTGGTTGGGACAAGACCATAGCAGTTATCAGGCGAACCGCGAAGGCCGGTAACAGCCACGGTGATGGCAGGACTGATGGGCTTCCGGCAGTCTTGAGGCATGAGGGTGGCGTCGATGCTTGCATGATGCGCATTCAGAACCATCCACTCACGATACGAAATCCGCTGCTCTGGCTCCGTCAGGGCTTATCAGCATCGGGCTGACTTAAGCAGGAACGACTTTTTCTTCTTGGGGTGCCTGTATTGATATCCATGCCCATATGGCTGAGCGTAGCCCTGATCCTGTCTCTGATCTTGGGCGCTCCGCTCAATGATCTTATCGAGTTCCCCTCGGTCGAGCCAAACACCTCGGCGTTGGGGGCAATAGTCAATCTCCACGCCCTGTCGCTCACTCATCACGAGAGAAACACGACAGACGGGACACGGCATACCGGCCGCACTGGTCATAGGCGACCTCCTAGGGCTTGGCATAGGATCATAGGCCCGGGTTGCCGATGGGTCTGAACACTGGCCAAGGCCGGGCATTCTCAATGCAGTCCGACATCACAGCCACGCAAAGGTGCCTGTCAGAGGGGCCCGGCCCGCAAAGAACACATGGGCGGGCCAAGAGCAGGGTTCAAGGCTGAACCAACCGAGGCAAGCCGTGACGGCATGTATTCTGTAGAAAGACTAAACGCCAAGCGATCAGGCGGCGCTAACGTCACCGTGACGATCCAAAAGCTTGAGAGTTTCTATTGGGAGTGCCGTGAACAATTCACGCAGGTGATCCTGGAGCCAGGCGGGGGTTATCTCCTTATGACAGCGCCAGCCTTCGCCGCCGAAGCAGGAGCCATGAACGTGCGCATTGTGAGACGAGAGCTTTATAGCAGCCCCAATGGTGACAGGTGGTATCTGGCAAGGGACACCGAGGCCGGGCGGGTGTTCATCATGCACGAGCCGAATGATGCTTCGGGCGGGAAGAACGCCGAGATTGAGCTTGGCTCGTTCTTCAACCGCAGCGGCCACGGCCCTGAGCATCAGGAGCTCGTGCGCCTGATCGCATCTCTGATTGATGATCCCCGCGACACCTCATCGGCCTAGCGTTGGTCGGGTGGTCAGTTGCGCCAGCTCTGTGGGGTGGCTGGCAGCTCGCCTGTGACGTCGACGTGGGCAACGTCGCTTGCCGAACGCAGGGCTTTCTCAGAGAACCTGAGATCAAGAAGGCGGCCATCGTCCGTGAGAAGCTGAACGCCCCTACGGCCGAACACGTCCTTGAGAATGGCAGCAGCGAGCTGGATCTCGCCGCAACACGTAACTCCGAGCGGCTTCGTGACAAAGCCATCGAAATCATAGAAGGCTTGTGCGATGTGCTCTCCGTTGCACCGCAGTGCACCATACCCTGAGATCCTGCCGAGATAACGCATAACAGCCTCCCGTGGGCTAAAGGAGTTGAGACTGCGCTTGTCCATCAGCCTCCAAGGCGGCTGTGAGTTCTGCCGGGTTGACATGGAAAACCTGAGTCGGGCTGCCCGAGGTCGAGATCGCCGGGACGTACAGCATCGTGGCTGTGCGTTGGAAGGCCAGGAATGAAAGGCCGAGGATCTCTTCCTCATCAGTTACAAGCCGGTAGGTTCCTGCTGGCTGCGGCCGGTCGAGAGAGGTCAACGTGAACGGGTGGCTGAAAGTGACTGTCGACTCAGTGGTTCGGATCGTCATGATGTGCACCTCATCTCTTTTTCTTGGGGAGACCGATCGGGGACAGCATTCCTTTCGTCATCACGGCTGGCGTCGCCTCGGCCACCGGCAGCTTCTTCGCTTCGGGCTTTCAGATCTCCCAATTACTGCGCTTTTGTCCTTTGGCCATCGTGGTTCCTGTGAACCGGATCGATTGCTGTGGTGAGCGGGAAGACCCTATCCCGTGACGTTATGTTTGTGCTCGCGTCGGCGCCTCACGTCGTGCCCCGAGCGGGGAGGACAGTTCAATGCAAGTTAATCGAGGACGCCAGCAACTTCTTGCCTGGCAGATCTCAAGAGTGCAACGACCTCAGCTGGAGACTGTTTGACATGAAGGGAGCGAGCGCTGTCGCTTTCGTTAGCCATGGTGATCAGCCAAGCATGCCCATCCTCGCCCGTGGCGCTGAACCAGAGCACGTTGTCGGTATTCACAAAGACGCTGCTGCCATTGGTGTCTGTCAAGTTGATCCAGGCCATGTGATTTCTCCAAACAGTGGATCGGGCCAGTACGATCACGTGGCAGAGGCAACCGGTCAAAACCGACCTCTGAGCCCCGGAAGCCCCCCTAGACCGGCGTGGTATAAGGCTGGTCTCCGGAATGCCACTCACGCCGAAACTGGCAGACCTTGCCTTGGCTGAAGACGCGGGTGTCCTGTCCGGTCTCCTCAGCCGTGGTTATGGCACTGCGAACGGCGCCTTCTCGCGACGGATACTCGCCGCAATGCTTGCCCCCGATCCTGGTCCGCCACGCTCCGTGATGATAAACGACGTAGACTTCCGCTCGTCATGGCACACTCCTTTGGAGCACAGGTTGGTCCGCTTGCACTCAGGGGCATTGCAGCCCCATTCATTTCAGTGAGGGACGTTAGAACTGCTTGCCTGCCATCCAGCCTTGGACATCGGCTTTCGCGGTCTCGTAGGGCAGGC
This sequence comes from Microvirga terrae, assembly GCF_013307435.2. Lineage (NCBI taxonomy): Bacteria > Pseudomonadati > Pseudomonadota > Alphaproteobacteria > Hyphomicrobiales > Methylobacteriaceae > Microvirga > Microvirga terrae. The sequence goes on along the minus strand of NZ_CP102846.1, from coordinate 2,493 downwards.
TATAGCGAACCTTCACCAGGGTGATCAGCTGCTCCTCATTCTTGATCTGCGACAGGTCCAAAGGGGTGAGGCAGCTCCACTGACGCTTTGCATCGCTGCGATACCCAATCTTGCGGGCGACCGTCTCCTGGCATTCGCCACCTTGATAGCCAAACATCGTAGCCTCCATCGTTGGGGCTGGTCTCATACTTGCAGCGACCGGCTCAAAGCTGCTTATCCAGGGCCCAGAACTCGACATCTCTGGCTGCCTGCTCGTGGGAGAGGCCGTAACTCTCCTCGACCTTTTCGATGAGTTCCGACGTGGTTCGGACCCCGATCACCTCGACCGTCGTGAACCGATCCCACCTGGCCTGCATCATCGGCAGCGCGTGAAGCGTCAGTCCCGGACCGTCGCGGGCTTGATCATGCTGAAGATCAAACAGGAAGCGGCTGTTCAAACTCATTGGGAACCTCCGCGATCACTCGCAGATATCAACCTTGGCCAATTGCAAGGGTGCAAAGCCGAAAGTTTATCTCAATTCTATATGGGGGATACGGGCTCGTTTGCATCGGGTCCCACAAATAAATTACTAATAAATCCGATTTAAGTATCTAAAATTTACACGCGGTATTATCGTGTATGTCATCAGGTTCTATAAGAACTAAGACTATTAACTTATCAGGAGCGCTAGATTTCTAGGTGAGGAACAGAAAGATGTTCGGTCAAGCCGACACCTCGGTTCCGATTGTCGTGCGCGACTGGTCCTGGTGAAAGATCAACAGGATCGCCGGCTTCACCCAAGTACAGGAAAGGATCCTGTCATGAGAACGCATCGCTACGCTGCCGGTCAGCACGTCAGCTACGCCGAGGACGCTTCGCCCGCCGGGGTCTGGCGCGGTGGTTACGAGATTGTTGCCTTGCTGCCCGCCGGCAGCCGGGAGCCCCAGTACCAGATCCGAAGCGACGATCAGGCCTATGACCAGGTTGTCTGGGAGTTCCAGTTGCGGGAGGACTTCGGCAGGCGGACGATGCGCTTGAGCGAGCTTGCCATGCAAGCGACGACGATGCTGGCATCACCACCCTGGCGTGCCCGCCACCCGAAAAGGCCAAGCCGACATGAGGATCTCACAAGGTGGGATGATGAGGGTGGTGCGCCCCGATCGGGCCACCGCTTCAGTGAGCACCCCCCATTGCCATCCAGGGCGGAAACAGCTCTCTACTATTTCAACGTCCGGACGGAGAGCAACCTCATGGAAGACCCGGAAGGAAACAGGTACCCTGACCTTCAGGCCGCGCGGGATGTTGCAGTCGCCTTGGCCCACACCATGATTGCGGAAGGCCATCAGAAGGGCGAGGACCGGCGACGCTGGCACGTCGAAGTCACCAACCGGGCCAATCAACCGGTCCTGACGGTCGCATTCGCGGACGTTCTCGGCCCTACGGCCGTCGGCTAGCGGCGACAAAGCGATTGCCGCCTCGACGGCCGGCGCGGTTATGGCGACGGCGACATTCCCACGCCGCATCAAACTCCCGGCCGCGAATGATCCAAGGCCCGCGCCGCCGCGAGTCGCGGTAGGCCGAGGTCTCGCCGTCACGCTGGTATTGGCAAAGGGGTAAAAGGCGAGCGCTCCACCAGGAGAACCTGCAGGAGAACAGGAGAACCTGCAGGAGAACCTGCAGGAGAACCCGCAGGAGAACCTGGGCAGTCACGCCGAGGGCTCGCAAGCCATCCAGAGCCTTCCGCAACTGCTCGGAGGCTTGCGCCCGGCGCGTGTCCTCCACGCTTCGGAACTCCAGCATGGTGATCGTGTTCGGGCTGGCCCGGGAACTGTCGTATTCGCCAGAATGTGGCTGATCGCCCCGCCAAAGATGAACTGCCGCAGCCGGCTCTGGGTGTAGGCTCCGTTGACCAGCAGATCACAGTTAAGAGACGCCGCCGACAGGATCGCCTCGCCAGCATGTCCATGCGGGTTCGGGACCGTTCGCGCCTCCACCGACAACCCGTTCCGTGCGAGAGTATGGCTGAGTTCCCGGGTTGAGGGGCCGGACACATCCGAGCCGTCAAAGTCGATCACCATGATCCGCCGCGCCTCGGCCAAGAGCCGCTTCGACCGATGGCAGGCGCGGGTGGTTGGGCTGATCACTGGGTCGCCTGAGAACGATGATGTCGAAGGCTCGTCCATATGCTGCCGACGCAGTCTTCATCCTCCAAATCAGTCCTGTACCAGCCAAATGACAGACCTGTGGACTCTGCGTCGAACCGCGAAACACCCTAGGCTGTCATGAATGTCTCGAACAGCCCGCCGGCAAGCTGTGGCCCCCTTGCGGCGACGCTCGGGATCGCCGAAACGACAGGTCACCAATGGCGACGTCAGCGACGATGTTCGGCGGCATCTCGGGGGTGACCGCCATGCCCTCCAGATAGCCGTCCCAGACGCAGCGCGGTCTCAAGCACAGGATGGACCAGAACATGCTCTCCACAGGAATGAGGATTGACTTCATGGCTCATCCTC